>NZ_CP162142.1:1990000-2352500 GCF_040833965.1 Leptospira sp. WS39.C2 | reverse complement strand
AATTATTTTTTTCTGAATATTGCAATTTTTTAGATTTTCAATAATACCTTCTTTTAAATGATATCTTGGATCTTTTTGAGGATTTCGGGCAGGAATTTTAAACTCAAAATGAAGGACAATTTCATCAAACTCAAAATTTATTTTATTTCTCTTAGTTACTTTTGATATTTCAAAATTATATCTAGTACTTTGGCAACTTGCGAGGGTAAAAATAAATATTACAATAGAAAAAAGACTATTTATGAATTTAGAAATCATTGACTTTCTCAAATGTGTTTTAAGCTTTCGATTTCCTATATATTTTTTCATAAATTATTATGAAGAATATCTAAGCAGAATTCTATTATTTGTGGATATTAATCTTTCTTTTTTAAAAAAACTGAAAATTTGTAAAATTGCGACTAACGAACTAGGCTTACCGAAGTTCTCCGACCCTGAGTCCCAACGGGACGTTAGGGACTGGCATGTAGCTTGCGTAAGCAAGGCGAATGCCAGAAGGAGAATTTGCCGTAGGCCGAGCGAGGCCGTAAGTGCCGAAGCGAAGCGGTAAGGTGCTGTTATATGCAGTGCGGTAATTTACTTATTAAGTATTTATAAGCATTTCTTCATCTCTTTCTATCTTAAGAGAGAGAAGTTAGATTTAGAGGTCTATTTTTGAGATTCTTATTTTTTTTTGATATTTTATAATATAAAAAAAAGTTTTTATATAGTAGAGTTGATTCAAATTATATGAATATGAAATAAATTGAATTTCAATATGTATCTTAAGATTTCCGTGACAATATTTTTAGTTTTTGTTAACATTCTGATAAGTTATTATAGTTCTATTCAGATATTGAAAACGATTAATTCTTTTAATTTCTTTAATAGAGAATATTACGTTATAGAAAATATTGTAATCATATTTTTCATTTTATTTTTATTACTTTTTTCTATATTATTCAACAGTATTCAATTAATTAGAAGTCATATATATTTTAAAATATACATTTTAATATTATTCATGAGTGTTTTCAATCCTTGGTTTTTCTTTCTTTATCTTGGCTGCGGTTTATTTAAGAATTGTCTTTAATTTTAGTTTTACCGCATTGCATATAACGAACTAGACTAACCGACGTAGGCTGGCCCTGAGTCCCGAACGGGACGTTAGGGACTGGCCACGACACTTGCGGATGCAAGGGGAGTGCCAGAAGCCTATGTGTCGCAGACCGAGCGAGGGCGTAAGTCCCGAAGCGAAGCGGTTAGTCGCTGTTATGCGTAGTTATGGAAGTGGTAATTGAGAGTCTTTATATGATTTTCGGAAATCATATGATTCGTCTCTATTTTTACGCTCAGTCAAGAAATTATTTAAACCTGGATAAGGGTGATTTTTCTCCTTTTCCTCGATAGAATATTTTGGGATGCTAGTTCTGTGAGTAAAATCTATAAAAGGGCCAGCAGTTACAGTAAAGTATCCTTCTCTCTCTCTGTATTTTGGCAAAAGATATTTTCTTATATTTTCTAGTAAGTAATTTGCTGCCCGAGTTAGTTCTAAAGCTAGATCTTCTACTAAAAAAACATGAAACCTGTACTGCTCAAGTAGATCATGATATTTTTCTTCATTCCATTCATTTATTTGATAAAATTTTTCTGTTACCGATAAGTTGCCCGATTTTATAGCTCTACTTCGGAATTGTTCGTGAAAGTCTGATAAAACTAATCTGAAGTTAATAAATGCCTTTTCTAATTCAGGATAGCGGTTTGGCCAAATTCTGTTAAAAAGAATTTCTCTAAGATTTCCAAGGTTCTCCTCTCTTTCAATTGTCATTCTGGGAATATCATTGGCAAAGATACTAGCTATCCAATTGTTCCAATCTTCAAAGTCGGCTAATTTCGATAAAATTTCTAAGTAATCAACGTATGTTTCGTCGTCTCTTATTTTTTCAACGGTTGTTAAATTTAATACATTTCTAACTCTAAGTACGTGATCTTGTTTCATTTTTTCCAAAGCTTCAACTGTGTATGTTGAAACTTGGTCATCAATTATTTTGTGGTGTACTTTACATAACAGAATTAAATTTTCATAATTATCTATAGTTTCAATCGGAAAGTTAGGATCAAATCTAGGTCCATCAGGTTTTTCAGAACGAATGTGAGCATTATCACCAACGATGCTTGCTGAATCAAGAGAAGTTGATTCTTCTATCAATTCTTCCCTTGTGCAACCAGGAAATGCACATAGACTTGCAGATCTTCCCCAAAGCATTTTTAAAGTTTTTGTTGTTATCCCCATTTAATTTTCTCCATCAATCTCCATAATTACGCATAACGAACTAGGCTACTCAACGTTTCCCGACCCTGAGTCCCGGACGGGACGTTAGGGACTGGCATGTAGCTTGCGTAAGCAAGGCGAATGCCAGAAGGGAAATGTGGCGCAGCCCAAGCGAGGCCGAAGTGCCGAAGCGCAGTGAATAGCCGTTGTTATACGTAGTTGCGAAATGCCTGATATTTTTTTGTTAAGCATTTTTTTCTTATTTAATGGATCTTGGTTTTTAGTAGTTGATTGTAATTCATAAAATAGTTCAAAATGATAATACAATTAAATAGGTTTTAAATATTTATTTATATTTATCCTGCTAAAGTAATTTCATTTATTTTTTCTTTTTTTATTCTAACTTCGATATAATGTCCTAAGAAAAGCTGGTTGTCATTAAAGAAAATTGAGTAGGAGAAGTCTTTATTGAAATAAATCTCTTTAATTTCTCCAAATTCTAACATAATTTCTTTTTTCGTATATTTGTTTTCTTCAGATGAAAGCCATGACCTGTTTTTTAATTTTAAAATTTCATCTACAATTCTATCAAAATATTTGTTTTGATTTAAAATATATTCATTAAGTTTAAGGTTTATTTCTTTTACAAATGTTGGTATCTCGCCTACATTATCTGGACTAAAAGAGATTTTCAAGACTATGTTGCCTAATTTTATTTGCGAATGGCATAGAATTAATTCAAAACGTGTGGTTTTATTTTTTTTCTCCAAATTGTCTGTTTCCATTTGGAATTTTGGATCAATCCAAACACTGATCGGTTCTTCTTTAGTGATTTCGATTTTAAAATCATTTGTTTTAAGTTTTATGTAATTCATTTTTCAAATTTTTTTCGCAATTACGTATAACGAACTAGACTAACCGACGTAGGCTGGCCCTGAGTCCCGGTAACGGGACGTTAGGGACTGGAACGACGCTTGCGTAAGCAAGAGGAGTGCCAGAAGCCTATGTGTCGCAGACCGAGCGAGGGCGCAAGTCCCGAAGCGAAGCGGTTAGTCGCTGTTATGCGCTCGTTTTTCTCGATATTATTCATTTTTTGATTTCGAGATAACAAAATCTAAAAGTTTTCCTTTGAAAATATTTAAAGTTTGAACTACATATTCATTATCTTTTGTATCATGTAAGTATTCAGGTTTTAGAGAGAAATTCAGGATTGAATTGAATACTTGAACCATTTCAATAGAAATTGGAAAATCTAGGTTGGTTGCTTCAAGGTTTAGTTTTACTAATTCTTGGTTAATCGACGATTGTATATCATAAATTAAAGCTATTTTTAATTCAGTATGATGTTTGTTTTCATCAAATATTTTCTGAGTAACTTCATCACGCCATTTAACTATGAACGGATGGCTTATTATATTTCTATGTCCGATAAGATCCGCTTTTCTTTTAATATCTATTTTAAGTTCATTAACAATTGGGTCTTTCTTTATTAATTCCGCGATATTAACTATAGATTCATTTTCTAATGCTCTTAATGCTGAAAATTCTAGAGTATTGGCAGGATTGTTAAAAAACCATTGTTTTTCTGTAAAAAAAATCATGTTGATTGCATTTGTTACTATCGAACATTGAGCAGCTCTCCATGCAAAGATTGAAATCGTTGAATTGAATATTTGAAGTAATTCTTTCATTTAATCGACGATGATTCGGGATAAGGAATCATGATAGTATTTCACATTAGTGAAACAAATAAAAATCTCTATTATGTAATATTTATAATAAATTTGAAAAAATGGCGCATAACGAACTAGGGGAGACGACGTTCCCTGACCCTGAGTCCCGGCGGGACGTTAGGGACTGGCACGTAGCTTGCGTATGCGAACGAGTGACAGAAAGGGAATGTGCCGTAGGCCAAGCGAGGCCGTAAGTGCCGAAGCGCAGCGTTTCCCTGCTGTTATGCGTAGTCACTTTTAAAAATCTTCTTCTTCTTCTTCTGCTAGTTTTCTCAAATATACAGAATACAAATATTCTTTTTGATTTTTCCAGTCACAAATTATTCCATCATGAATATTGTTCGGTTCAAAGTTTTTTGAGAGCAAAGTAGTAATCGGAAATTCTGCCCCATAAAAACTTACAAGGCCTATTAGGTAATGTGAAACTGAGAATATTATTACTTTGTGAGATTTATCAGGAAAGCTTTCTAAAAGCATTTTTTCGATGTTGTTTATGAAATTTTGGTTTAGGATTATTTTTTCATATTCTTTGGTGTCTCCATTAATCCAATTTCGACAATTGTTATATTGTGAATCATACATAGTGTCTTTACCGAGGAGATAGGCTGCACAGTTAAATGCAATTTTTGAATGAGCTCTGTAATAATTAATCAGATTAACTTTAATTTCTAATCCTTTCTTTAAAAATAAGTTCAATTCTTCTTTTGGTGCAAAATTGATTTTATTCTCACTTTGAAGGAGAGTCGTTATAGTGTTTATAGTATTCTCTAAGTTGTCTTTGTTTTTTGCACAGATATAGAAGTTTTTCTCGTGAAATCCGATAAGAATAATTTCTTCATTAAGTGTCAGTGATGGTATATAGGTGTAGTTTCTAATTTTATCTAAATTCTCTTGAAATATTGATAATTGTTCATGTTCAGGAAACTCTGAATTGTAGAAGAATTGAGCATTTTTATATTATTATCAATGAGAAATTGGGAAATTATAATTGGTTTAGATTTTCTAATATATCCAAGGACTTTGGGAAAATTATCAATTTCAAAAAAAAATATGTTTGTGCGTACTTCATTTTTCTTTGTCAATGAACCACGTTTTCCGGGACCAACGTAAGTTCTTAAATAAGATATAAAAGAATTACTAGTTAAATCGGTTTCAATAGTTCTACCAAATTTAAAATTGCAGTCATCACAAACAAATTGTGATGGAAGAACTGTTTTGCCTCCAAAAGCTGCAGGGATAATATGCTCTTCCTTTAAAAAATCCTTTTCCTCTTTGGTCTCAAGACAGTATATACATTTCATATATTGATTAAGTGATTACGCATAACGAACTAGGCTACTCGACGTTTCCCGACCCTGAGTTCCGGAACGGAACGTTAGGGACTGGCATGTAGTTTGCGGATGCAAACGAATGCCAGGAGGGAAATGTGGCGCAGCCCAAGCGAGGCCGTAAGTGCCGAAGCGCAGTGAGTAGCCGCTGTTATGCGTAGTTGGAAAGGCCTCTGCAAATTGTAATTTTATGTTTATTGATTTACTTATCTTAAATTTCTTTTAATCGAAATACATCTGGAAAAAAACGTTTAAATTTGGCAATAGTAATTAGGAAGTCAAAATTAAACCATAGATAGCAAGATATTAATATAACATTAACTGGAATTAATAGGTTGGAATTTATGTTTAAGAAGGCTATGTCCATAATCTGCATAAATAAACCCATTTTGGAAAGAATATAAAATACAATAGTGTAAATATTAGCAATTAATAGGTAGATAAGGAAGAAATGTATAGTCCAATGTGGTCTTAAAATAATATTAATTGTTAGAGGATATGAATTTACATCTATTATTTTACCGTGTATTTCAGATTTCATCCTATTTGAAAAGATGGTAATTCTTCTTAGAGTAAAAGAATTTCCAAAGCTAAATCCTTCAAAAGTATAATGACTTAAGGAAAAGAATCTAAAAGGAGCCCAATTTTCTGTATTGTTTTTTATAAATTTAGAGAGATCGTAGAATCTTACTTCAGCGGAAAAGCGAAGGCACCTGTAAAATAATAAATTTTGAAATATTGATTTCATTATATTTTGATTTTTCCAATTACGCATAACGAACTAGGCTACTCGACGTTTCCCGACCCTGAGTCCCAACGGGACGTTAGGGACTGGCATGTAGCTTGCGTACGCAAGGCGAATGCCAGGAGGGAAATGTGGCGCAGCCCAAGCGAGGCCGTAAGTGCCGAAGCGCAGTGAGTAGCCGCTGTTATGCGAAGTCGAATGACTTAATTAATTTTGCAAGTGTTGGGTAAAACATTTTTCCAAGCTTCTTTAATTTTTTCTCTCTTATCGTTGTCAATTTCCCAACCTATAAATCTAAGATAGTTAATTGATTTAAGTGATTTAATCTCGTCATTGGGAAATACATAATTTCCTAAATAAAGTTCCTCTAGATTAGGTAGGTTTTTTATTGATGCTGGGAGACTAGTAATATCTTCTATATATAAATAATTTAACTTGGAATTTTCTTTAAATTGAAAGTCAGATTTAATTGAATTAGCTATATTTTTTTTAATACCTCCTTTTTTAATAATTAATGCATTTAAATTCTTTAAACAACCCTTTTCAATGAATTTTAATGACTCAGTATTTCCCGATATTTCTAGTTTTTTAATTTTTTGTAATGAGCAAAGTATATCTAAATTTGAGATAATTTCAAATGACAGAATGGAAAGTTCTTTTAAATTTTCTAAATTCTTGAATTCGTTTGGTAATTCTTTAATTTCATTATAAGAAATATCTAAAAATTCCAATTTTTTAAGATTTCCGATGAAAGGTGGTATAGATTTTATGTTTTGATTTCTAAGTTTTAATTTTTTTAAATTTTTTAATTTTGAAATTACAATTGGAATATCTTCGAGACGATTGAGTTGATTATATTCAATTTCAATACTTTCCTTATTTTCGTTAGGTGGATTATAGGATTCAAAATTGTCTTTTAATAAATCTTTGTCGGCTATGTTATAGACGAAATCAATTATTTCTAAGAAGTTTACTTCAAATCTTATTCCAATTATAAATGCAATTTCAAAGCCGAACCGTCCATAAATATAAGTGTTAAGTTCATCTGGATTTTTTTCATTTGTATATTCCTTATTTCTTCCATAAACGTTAGGGAATTCTTGTTTTCTACGATTTTCATCATTATGGTATGATTTTATTACAAAAACACTTTCATTAGTTAAATATTTATTGTTTGAGCTTCTTAGACCTAATCCTAAAGCAATAGGATCCTGGTGAGTTTGTGGTAATCCTTCTCCGAATATTCCAAACTCATAACTGCTAACAATAACTTTTGCACCAATGGCTGGGAATTCGAATGACAAGCTAATAATGTCCAGAAGATCATAGCCTAGATCTTTAAAACGTTGGTTTGAAACTTTTTCATTTTCCTTCAGATAATGATAATCTTTGGATTGAATATCCATTGTTCTGCAGTTAGCTACAGATAGCAAAAGTAGGCAAATTAGTTGTATTTTTATAATCATTTCTACTGATTTTCGATTTCGCATAACGAACTAGGGGAGACGACGTTCCCTGACCCTGAGTCCCAACGGGACGTTAGGGACTGGCACGGAGTTTGCGAATGCAAACGAGTGACAGAAAGGGAATGTGTCGCAGACCAAGCGAGGCCGGCAGTGCCGAAGCGCAGCGTTTCCCCGTTGTTATACGAAGTGCCCGTAGTTAAGTTATAAGTGTATATCTCTAATTCGAATCTTGTTCTTAGAAAGTACGATAAACTTTCCATATATTTCATCTGATTTTTTTTGAAGAAGAAAGTTTAAAGCATTAAAGATTTCATTATATTCGTTTGGGCTATATCTAAGGAAAATAATTCCATTTGAATATTCTTTATGTGAAAAGACCCATTCTCCAAAATCTTTGTCTAAAGTTAGAATGACTGCTTTTAGTGAGATTGCTAAGTTAATAACTTGAATATCAGGAATACCTTTATGTTCTTCTAGAACAGAGTAAACAGTGTGTCCAGAATTTCTTAAAAGTTTAATTAAGCGAAAATCGACATTTTCGTCTGCAAGTATTTTAACTTGCAAGTAAGCTCTCTCTGCTAATTACATCGCTAGAATAAGCGATACATGCGAGAATATCTTCTTTTTCAATAGAGGGATAAGCTTCTAGAATATGTTCAATTGACATTCCTTCTCCAAGTCTTTCCAGAATGAAATCAACTGCGATTCTAGTATTTTTAATCACCGGTTTGCCTAGTAAGACTTCCGGAGATGATGTTAATCTAGCTTTGTAATCCATATGCTCATGTTATCATGACTTTGCTTACAAAGTCAAGTTGAGTTGTGCTGATAAATTGATCTTTCTTGAATACTTTCTTCTCTTTTTTGCTTAAACTTGTAGAATTTCCATTCTAAATCAGTTTTTCGGGCATTTCGTATAACGAACTAGACTAACCGACGTAGGCTGACCCTGAGTCCCAACGGGACGTTAGGGACTGGAACGACGCTTGCGTAAGCAAGAGGAGTGCCAGAAGCCTATGTGTCGCAGACCGAGCGAGGGCGTAAGTCCCGAAGCGAAGCGGTTAGACGCTGTTATACGCCGTTTCGTTGTATAAGTATTAATTCAATTGATAGTTTTAATTCAGGTATTTTGTTTTTACAGATATTAAAAATAATTTCGTGGTCAAGGCCTTCGTAATGATGAGAAATTACATCTCTCATTTTCATAATTTTGTTCCATTCAGTATCTGGAAAATTGCTTAGAAAATTACTGTCTAACTTAACAACAGACTTAATATTATCTCCAATTGCTTGTAATCTCATTGCGATTGAATCTAGAATCGTAATTCCATCTTGGGAATTAATAAGATCATCGGGAAATTTTATTTTTTCGAATCTTGTTTGAATTATGACAATTGATTCTAAAATAAATTCGAACCTTTCGTAGATTTCTTCAGACATTTATAATATCTTTTTGAATTCTATTAAGAAAGGAGGGTTTAATTTGATATCTTTTTCTAACAAGATCTACATTTCTTTCAAAAAGGTTTTCCAGAAATATTTTTAAACCAACAAAAGAATCGAAATCAGGACTTTGCATTTCAACGAGTAGGTCAACATCGCTATTAGAATTAACATTGTCTTTTGCAAAAGATCCAAAGATTCCGATTTTGAGAACACCAAAATTATTATTTAGAATTGGCTTGATTTTAGTTAATTCCTCTATCAATTCTTTTTTGGATTCTACCTTCATAGGTTAATTATCCAAATTAGAAAGAAAAAGTCAATAAATGAGAATGATAATTTCTTTGTAAAATTCTCTTCTTCTATCAATTTTTGCTTTTTTTCCCTATTTTAAAGATAAATTTTAAGAAATGGCGTATAACGAACTAGGCTTACCGAAGTTCTCCGACCCTGAGTCCCGGACGGGACGTTAGGGACTGGCATGTAGCTTGCGAACGCAAGGCGAATGCCAGAAGGAGAATTTGCCGAAGGCCGAGCGAGGGCTTGTCCCGAAGCGAAGCGGAAAGCCGCTGTTATATGCAGTGCGGTATTTTACATATTTAATGCTTAAATGCGAATCTTTATCTCTTTCAATCTTAAAAAATCTAAGTTTGATTAGGAGCATTAATTTTTCTAATTTATCTTAACTTTCTTTTTTTATTTCTATAGTATGTGAAAATTGTATATAGATAATTGAAATTGATTTAAATTGTATCGAGGTTTCTTGATTTCATTTTAGTTTTTCGTTATTGTTTATTTTTTCAATTTCACAATTAGTAACTTTTTTTTAAATCCGATTACTTGTAAGATTTTAAATTTTAATGTTTTAGTTGTGTTTTATTTTCAAATTATTAAAATTTATTTTTTATCTTTCCATATTCTCGAGGTGTTTGCACTCAACTAAAGAGTATATAAATTCCAAAAGATATGTTTTGTTTTTTTGTAATTATATTCTTTCTTCTTCTTAGCTTTTTTATTATGGCTTTTTCTATTTCAAATTCTACCGCATTGCATATAACGAACTAGTGTTACCGAAGTTCCCCGACCCTGAGTCCCAGCGGGACGTTAGGGACTGGCATGTAGCTTGCGTATGCAAGGCGAATGCCAGAAGGGGAATTTGCCGTAGGCCGAGCGAGGCCTAGTGCCGAAGCGAAGCGGTAACATGCTGTTATGCGTAGTGGCTTTATATTAATGCGAGACTCCATAAGTAAGAGCTACAAATACTACTCCGATCGCTTGTAAAGGGAGAGTTATAATATCAATTGCGATAGCAATAGGTGTGAAAAGATAAAGAATAGGTCTTAATGTAGATTTATAATCTATCCGATTCGTAATTGTTATTTTAATTAATTTTTGATCTGAAAATTGATTTCTATTGTAAGTAAATCTATATACAGTATTCATATCTTTGAATCTATTGTTCGAAGTATCTAAGGATAATTCCATTCTTCCATAATTTTCATCAACAGGTAGTAGGTTTTGATTTATATATAATTTACTATATTTTATGCAATGATTAGGTTTATAGCAAATTTCATTGTCTAGAAAGTTGTTTAATTCGTATGAAGTAATAATGGAATCATGAAATGGATATTTAAGTTTATCGGGTTTATATTCTCCTGTTTTCAAGCTATAAGCAGAATCATCAGTAAATATAATTATAACGTGACCAGAATATCCGATAACTGATTTAATTTCCTTATTTGGGAAATTATTTATTTCGAATTGTTGATCGTCATAAAAAGAAAAAGCATGGCTATTGTATTTATAATCCTGGATTCCGAATCCAGATTCAATTCTGATATTTTCATTAATGAAGATTATTGCTGGAACATGGGAGCTGTCTTTTGATCCTAATCGTATAAGTGAATCAATGAAATCGGTATCGTTTTTACATTCGTTGGTAGGTATTTGAATAATATTTTCTTTTTTTAATTTACTGATATCTAGATTTATACACCGCAATCTTCCAATTGAGGCTTCTGAAGAATCATTTTCATAATTTTTTAATTCATCCGTTTCGAGTCTTTCGGTTGTATGGACTCGGATAACCAAGGAGTTGTTTGTCGTATTTATCGAGTTTAATTCATTTAGGTACTGTTGGTTTTTGTATGGCTTAACTCCTGCATTTCCGACAGTAACAAATGTTGCGCAATTGAAGTTAAGGAGTATTGCTGATAAAATTGTAAATTTTGAATACATGAGAGTATATCCTATATTATTTGGATTTAAGCCATTGCGCATAACGAACTAGACTTACCGAAGTTCCCTGCCCCTGAGTCCCGGAAACGGGACGTTAGGGACTGGCCACGACACTTGCGACTGCAAGGGGAGTGCCAGAAGCCTATGTGTCGCAGACCGAGCGAGGCCGTAAGTGCCGAAGCGAAGCGGTTAGGTGCTGTTATACGAAGTTTTCGGGCAAATTGAATAAATTACGCCACGGATGGCGTTCTTTTTCTTCCTGTCTTAGAGGTTTTTACTTTATATTCTTTTACAAGAATATCAGTTGGAATTCCCAGATTTTGATTAATCTTCCTAATCATTTCCAAGGTAAGCTTTCTTTTTCGATTTAAGATTTCAGTGGCACGACTTCGCCCACCGATTAAATTTCCTAAATCAACACTTTTCATGTTCATGTCATCCATAACAGATTTTAAAGCTTCAATAGGATCCGGATCATCAATAGGGTAGTGTTTAGCTTCGTAAGCATCAACTAAGGTTATTAAAATATCTAATTTATCGTATTCTGGAGTGTTCTTTTTCGCATCCCAAAGTTTTTCAATCTCAGCAAGAGCTTCTAAGTGATCTTTTTGATTTTTGATAGGCTTAATGTTCATTTAAATCACCTCAGCATTGATTTTATCGTATTGTTCGTGAGTACCAATAAATCTAATGAAAACAGTCTGTAAATTGTAATGAACCTTCACAATTAATCTGTATTTGTTTCCATGTATATTAAAAACGACTCTATTATCTTTAAGGAAACTGGCGTTTCTGTATTTTTCTTTTATATCAGAAGGAGATTTCCAGTTAGCTTTGGAAGTGTCTTTAAACCAGACCTCGATCGGGATTTTAGAATCAGAGTATTTAGGAATAGAATAGAAATCCCTTAAAATCTTTCTTGAAATAACCCTCACAAACCAATAGAAGCATGTTACCGAATTGGTAACAACTACTTTTTCCTTTTTTTAGCGAGCAAGGACGCTCGCATTTGAATAAAATAAAGACTCCCGAAAATTTCGTATAACGAACTAGCCTTAACGACGTAGGCTGACCCTGAGTCCCAACGGGACGTTAGGGACTGGAACGACACTTGCGAATGCAAGGGGAGTGCCAGAAGCCTATGTGTCACAGACCGAGCGAGGCCTTGTGCCGAAGCGAAGCGTTAAGCCGATGTTATGCGTAGTCGCGATTATTAAAATTAGTATCTTATTTTTTTAAAATTACAAATTAAAATTATATTCGAAATATATTTGTATCCAATACATAAAAGATATATGTAATTTAGTTTATGAGATGTTAAGTGAATAATATCTATTAAAAGAAATTACTTGACTACGGATGTTCTCCTTGGAATTTTACTTTTGTGACTAGGAATGAAATTCTTATTGTGATCTTTTATGCATTTGGTTTAATAACTCACATTCCGATATTGATTCTATTTTTAGCAGCATCAATAGGATATGAGATTAATTTTTTAATATCGATTCTTTATTGTTTTGATTTTATATTTGGAATAATTTCTTTTTGGTTTATTTGTCCTGCGCTTCTTTATAACAGAAAGTATTTTACGGTATTCAAACATAATATTCTTTGGTTTTCTATTCAGGGAATTGTATGGCTTAGTCTTGCCAAATGATGAATTTGTAACAATTATTTAATAGTACATTCTGAATTAACTATAGTTAGGATAAATTTGTCGGTTATTCTATTTATATATTTGAAAATTCGTTTCTTTAACTTTCTTAATTAATAATCTATTAATCATCATCTGATTTAAGCTTATTTTCTAGGCATTCGTTTTGGGAATTTTAAATTGATTTTAATGTGAATGATAATCTGAAATAACTCTTATTGGATTATATTGGAAAAATCTATATATTACATTTTAAAAATATTTAGCGATTACGCATAACGAACTAGACTTACCGAAGTTCCCTGACCCTGAGTCCCGAAACGGGACGTTAGGGACTGGCATGTAGCTTGCGTAAGCAAGGCGAATGCCAGAAAGGGAATTTGCCGCAGGCCGAGCGAGGGCTCGTCCCGAAGCGTAGCGGTAAGTCGCTGTTATATGAAGTCGTGCTGATTCTAAATAATAGTTCACTTAATAATTTGTAATGTAAAAGCTTAATAAAGCTATTTATGTAATTCTATAAAATCTAATAATTCATTCTTCTTAGTAACATTAATTATCGCTAAATTAAATTGAAATTCAATGGCTATTTTGATATCCTTTTCATCTAAATCAATCCATTCCCATAACATTTGAGCATAATTTAACCAACCAGCTGTCAACCATGCAATTTTTCTCATTTTTAAAATTTCATCCTTAGATTTCCCACGTTTTAACAATTCATTAAAACATTTCTGATAATAAATATGACTATGTTCTGTATCTAATATTTCTTCACAAATCAATTGCCAGTTCTTAAGTTTTGATAAATTAAGTTTAGAATCTCTTTCTATTTCTTGATTAGTAACATTAATCGAAGAAGTCAAGGGAGGATATTCTTTGCTTATGAATTCTTCGCATATTTTGACCCATTGCGAATATTTAGCTAATTCGTCAGGTTCTTTTCTTTTAAATAGATTCATAAAGAATACTGATAAATTGAATTTATTTTTTCCTTTAAGCAAATCTCTGTTTACCATTCGTAAAATGATTAAGAACAAAAATTAAGTAAATTAGTTTTTATTTTTATCATAGTTTTCATTAAGTTAATAAATTTTGATTCAAAAAGATAAATTTTTAAATTTAAAAATTTGCACGATTTCATATAACGAATTAGACTAACCGACGTAGGCTGGCCCTGAGTCCCGAACGGGACGTTAGGGATTGGCACGACGCTTGCGCAAGCAAGAGGAGTGACAAAAGCCTATGTGTCGCAGACCGAGCGAGGGCGCAAGTCCCGAAGCGAAGCGGTTAGTTGCTGTTATACGAAGTCCCTTATGTAGTAAATATAATTATTTAAGACCTTTTGATTTATCAAAAAAAGTGTTCAAAGAAATAGCTGGTGGATATATTGAAAAACTTCTGATTAAATTATTCAATAAGTTATATAAACCCACTAAATTCTCGTCTGCTAGACCTGCCCAAGGTCGGTAATATATTTCATTTTCGGTTCCTGGAGCAATGGGAAAATTCCAACCATTATTTCTGCTAAGATAATAATCGCTATCTAAAATAATGATTAGATCAGGCGCAAAATTATCTAGAGTAAGGTTATTTTTTTCACGGTAACTATTAATATGTTTCAATAATGTATCTAAGGTTGGACCTGAATAAGCAAAAAGTATGCATGGAATTCTGTTTAAATCAGACATCTGCGCATCTCCTCTGATGACGCATTCTTTTCTAAGTGATTTTATTTTTTGGAACGATTTAAGGCTAGCTTCTAAATGTTGAGTATTTAGATCGGATTTTACCTCGATTACTGCAATTACTGCATCAGAAAAAGACAAGTGTATGTTTCCATACAGTGGTATTTTCGGTGAATTTTTGGATTGGAGGATGATATCATTTTGACCTGATCGATTATCATCGTAGTCAATAATTTCACCTGTTAGATACTCTATATTATCAGGTAAGTGTTGTTTTAGAAATTCAGTTACTAAAGCTTCTCTTCCGTAACCCTTCAAGTCTCCTTGTTTTATTATATCAAAATGTTTGGAAAATTGAATTAAGCGTTTTTTTATATGTGAGAAATGTTGGCTTATAATTCTGTGACTATGTTCCATTTTTGGATTCCCACTTTATTTAATATATTTTATCGGGATTTCGTATAACGAACTAGGCTTACCGAAGTTCTCCGACCCTGAGTCCCAACGGGACGTTAGGGACTGGCATGTAGCTTGCGTAAGCAAGGCGAATGCCAGAAGGAGAATTTGCCGCAGGCCGAGCGAGGGCTTGTCCCGAAGCGAAGCGGAAAGCGGTAGTTATACGCTGGATCGCATTTATACTTTAAAAAGGTTCTGTAAAAATTTCCCTTTTAAGTTTTTGTAAATAGAGAAGTCCGAATCAATACTAACAATCCGTTCAATTCCCATTTTTTCAGAAATGCACATTAAGGAAGCGTCAGCTAAATCCTTAGGTAAATCTGAATACTTTCTCATTCGATTTTTAATGTATTCAAGATCCTCAATGTTTAAATCAAATATTTTGATACTTCCTCTTTCAATCCATTCAAGAAAGTCTGACTGTGCTTCAACAGAGAATGAAAGCAAGTAAACAACTTCTGTTATAACTGGCCAAGTAGAAACTAATTCACCCTTATAAGATTTAAGAAATTTTAAAGTATTTTTGTGAAACTTATCTTTGGAATTGAATAAAGCAATTATTGGCCCAGAATCAATGAGAGCTACGTTTTTCATTCTTTTTTCCAATAGCTTTCTGTAGGTAAGCTTTTCTATTTTGAGCTAAGTCGGAATTCTCAGAATAATGTTTTCCAAATAAATCTAATCCTAATTCAAATGGAGTTTTGCTACTTCCTCGATTTTTGATATACTCCAGAATAGAATCTTTAACTATTTCTGTTCGACTTTTTCCTTCTGATTTGGCAAATGAATCAAGTTTTCTTTCTAGTTCTGGGGGTAAGCGTAAACTGATCATAATTTAGAAATGTAATACGAAATTGTGATACGGTCAAGTTCTATTTTTTTTGTTCAGATTAAATTTTGCGACCTTGCGTATAACGAACTAGACTAACCGACGTAGGCTGGCCCTGAGTCCCGGATGGGACGTTAGGGATTGGCACGACGCTTGCATAAGCAAGAGGAGTGACAAAAGCCTATGTGTCGGAGACCGAACGAGGGCGTAAGTCCCGAAGTGAAGCGGTTAGTTGCTGTTATACGTAGTTGCGGAAGTCTAAATTGCATTTTTATAGCAGATTGTATTTGAACATTCTTTTAAACATTCTGATTGAATTTTGCTAGAAATCTGATGATCAACTGCAGTTGTAAAGAAGGACAACGCATTTGCGTAATTAGGTTTATTAATGCAATTATTGTAACAAATATTTTTTTCTTTACAATTAGGATCATAATAAGGAAGTCTTTCATTGCTTTTTTTGGAGGAAATATTCTTTTCTTTTGAAAATATAGGGAAAGATGAAATCATCGCGAGTGTAAGAACGGTTATACATTTCCAATTTAAAATTTTTGAGAGCATATTTTTTAATCCATTTTCATATCTATTCAGAAAGTATATATTTTTTAACCGAAAGGATAAACGGTATAAATATAATAGAATTTAAAAAATATATTGAAATAGATATTTAGTTTATTTTATGAATTTTCTTATTTTTGAACTTAATTTTTAAAAGATTGAATAATGTAATTATACCGAACCAAATTTGTAATATAGTATTTAGATTTCTTATCTTAAACAAAATCGCAATTAGGATTATAAAAGACATAAGATTTTGAAATAATATCGAAATCATACTTTTATCATTTAATATAAAGTTTACTAATATCAAATTGATTGAAGTTGCAAGTAACATAAATTGAAATTTTTCTTAATTTTAGTGTTTTGATTAAATATTTTATTCATTTTATTTAACGTGTTCTATCACTTTCTTAGATAATTTTATAGTCCCATTTGAGGATTGTTTTTCTTATCGTTTATTTTTATTAACGTATAATTTTTCGCAATTACGTATAACGAATTAGCGGAGACGACGTTCCCCGACCCTGAGTCCCAACGGGACGTTAGGGACTGGCATGTAGCTTGCGGATGCAAGCGAGTGCCAGAAGGGGAATGTGGCACAGCCCAAGCGAGGCCGCAAGTGCCGAAGCGCAGCGTTTCCGCGCTGTTATACGCAGTAGCCTATTATTAAAATAGATCAACTCTTTCTTTTATTAGCTTCGCAATTTCAAGTGATGTATGGGTTCTGCCATCAATATATCCATCTGTTTTGAATACTCCATCCACTTTTCCGTCGTCCATTTTTATAAACATTATTTTATTATTTAACTTTTCCATTATAATCTCTTGAATTGCTCTAAATTCTATTCCACACCATTCTTTTTTTTGATATTCATGAGATAGAAATACGACTATAAGTTTTGATCGATTTCGATAAATATCTTGTAATAGAATGTCGAGTCTTGGTTGTGCAAGTTGAGCTTTATAATTGTTATCGTAAAAGTATGAATTTGGTCCTATTAGTTTTTCTAATTCGAATGCAATGCTTTCAACGTTTTTTCTGATATCGCCAGGAAACGAAAATGCGACTTCAAAAGAATGCTTTGAAATATTAACAGACTTTGAATCTCGTGATATTCCATATGGAAGTTCGATTCTAAAATTATGCAATTCTCTGCTTAAGTTTACATCTTTTATGGCCCAGTGTGTTCTATTTAATTCCCATTTACCAATATCTAATTCGAAACTATAATCGTTCAATTCTTGGTAATTTAGAAAATTTGGTAATTTAATGATTTCATATTCTATTTTTATTTCTTTAGGTTTGCTTATAATTTCTCTGATTAATCCAAATTTTGGATTTAATTGACATCTGTTTTCGTATGCAAAAATTGTTGGATATCTTTTGACTTCATTTTTGATTTCATCATTTAATTTTATAAATTTATTCTCAATATCACGATCTGTATATTCTAGATACCTGTTTACATCCATAATAAATGGATTTCCTTCCCAATCTTCGTCATTCGAGGTAACAAATAAATTATACATTTTTTCTTTTCCTGTTAATTTTTTAGGCTATTGCGTATAACGAACCAGGCTACTCGACGTAGGCTGGCCCTGAGTCCCGGACGGGACGTTAGGGACTGGAACGAGACTTGCGAATGCAAGGGGAGTGCCAGAAGCCTATGTGTCGCAGACCGAGCGAGGGCGTAAGTCCCGAAGCGAAGCGAGTAGCCGATGTTATGCGCTGTTCCGATTAGAACAACTAACACTTTATTTTGAAAATTTTCTCTGCATTTTTGTAGCCAAAATACTCGAGAATTGATTTTGAAAAATTCAGATTTTCTAATTGCTTTTGGCATTCAATATGATTAAGTTGAGGATAATTTGTACCAAACATTACTTTTTTTCTTCCAAAAGATTTCATAAAATCGACAAGAGTTTTTGGATAAGCATTTGGTTTATAAGCCGAAGTGTCAATATACACATTCTCATGTTTCCATGCAACGGCAATCATTTCTTCAGTCCAAGGATATCCAATATGCCCACAGACAATTTTTAATTCAGGAAAAAGCAATGCGATTTCGTCGATGTAAGGAATAGGGCGACCAGTTTCAGAAGGTTTAAGCGGGCCAGTGTGCCCTACTTGTGTGCAAAAGGGAATATCAAGTTCAATACATTTAATATATAAAGGGAAATAAAGTCTATCAGTTGGAGGTAAATTCCATAGCCAAGGAACAACTCTTAGTCCAACAAATCCTAGGTGATTCACTGCTCGATCTAATTCACGAACTGCCTGCAATGGGTTTGATAGATCGATTGTAGCTAATCCTTTAAATCTATTTGGAAATCTATTGCATATTTCTGCTATCTCATCATTATTTATGACCCAACCCTCGGGTCTACACCAGGCGGAAAGAAGAGTAATAGCAGTGCCAGATTGATCCATAATATCAATAAGTTCTTCAATTGGAACATGTCTATTTAAGAGTTCACTTGAGCCTGAGAGCTTAGCCAATCTATGAATTTCTGGCATTCTATCCATAAATTGTTTTAGGGGTGGTTGCGCCCAAACATCGATTAATTTAATCATTCATTATTCCTTAAAATTTACAATTTTTCGAGTATTAAAAATATCTGCTGGAATTCAAGACGAACATTTTCGGAATTGCGCATAACGAACTAGGCTTACCGAAGTTCTCCGACCCTGAGTCCCGACGGGACGTTAGGGACTGGCATGTAGCTTGCGTATGCAAGGCGAATGCCAGAAGGGGAATTTGGCGTAGCCCGAGCGAGGCCGTAAGTGCCGAAGCGAAGCGGTAAGACGTTGTTAGTCGCAGTTGCTTATGAAACGTTGCCTTATAGATATACAATATTATTGAAAAGTTTTGATTTTAAAAAATGAATTTTATTTCAAATAATTTTACTTGAAATGTTAAATAGAATGAATAATTTTTTATTTCTCTTCGATTTTAATTGAGTTAATTATATTTTCAAATTCTTTTTTATAGCTAGGATATTCGTCTATAGTTGAATTTAAGTTAAGAATCAGCATATTTCCATTATAATTAGTGATCAACATCGTATTGTTTATTTGTGTATCAATAGCATTCGATTGAAAATTAAAGAGAATGAATTTTTTATTATTAATGGTAATGATTTCATTTTTAATCCAGACGATACCTGGAATAATTTTATTGAAACTCTCCGACATACCTTTTCTGAATTCGTCTAAATCAGCTTCTTCGATTTTGTTATTTTTGATATCGAAACCGATGGAAGTTTTTGTTGATTTCGTACCAATAACGAATTTCGGAGCACGTTTAGATGGGTATTTAATATCGATTATTTCTTGAGAGAAAGTTTGGAATTCGTCATTTGCTTCAAATGAAATTTTACCATTATCTAAGGTATGCGTTTTTGCCGAAAGTTGGAAATTGAAAATTAATAGACTAGCTATGATTTGTAATTTTTTCATTTATTTGTAATTGTCCTTTTTATGTTTTTTGATTTTTAGTATCGATGAGAACTGAATTTATTTCTTTAAAATTTATTATAACAACAATTCTAAGCAATTGCGACTAACGAACTAGGCTTACCGAAGTTCTCCGACCCTGAGTCCCAACGGGACGTTAGGGACTGGCATGTAGCTTGCGAAAGCAAGGCGAATGCCAGAAGGAGAATTTGCCGAAGGCCGAGCGAGGGCTTGTCCCGAAGCGAAGCGGAAAGCTGCTGTTATATGCAGTGCGGTATAATACATATTTTATATTTATATGCAAATCTTGATCTCTTTCACTCTTAAAAAGCAAAGTCTGAATAAGAGTATTAATTTTTCTAATTTTTCTTAACTTTCTTTCTTTTTGTTTTTATAGAATTAAAAAATTGGGAATAGTAAATTCATTACGATTTTAATAAATCTAAAAATTGGTTTTACTTCATTATTAGATCATATCATATTTTTTTCTTTCGATTACGGTTGAAATATAAAATTTTCATGCTTTTGATTATGAATTTTTTTGAAAAATTATCGTTATTTTTGATATAATTAAAATTTTATTTTTACGTTTTAATCTACTTAAGGAGTTTGCATTTAACTAAAGAGTATATAAATTCCAAAAGATATGTTTTCTTTTTTTGTAATTATATTCAATCCTTAGTTTTTCCTCCTTATTCTTGTCTTTAGTTTGCTTATGTATTGTTCTATTTCAAATTCTACCGCATTGCATATAACGAACTAGACTAACCGACGTAGGCTGGCCCTGAGTCCCGGACGGGACGTTAGGGATTGGCACGACGCTTGCGCAAGCAAGAGGAGTGACAAAAGCCTATGTGTCGTAGACCGAACGAGGGCGCAAGTCCCGAAGTGAAGCGGTTAGTCGCTGTTATACGCCGTAATTGAAATTCATAATTATTTTGTTTTTAATTCGTAAATAATAAAACTTAATAGGAAGTATTTTTTAAAGACATTCTGGACTTTTAATGAAACCATATTTATTTCCAATTTTTACACCAGCATATCCATTTTGGAATTTACTTACTTTATCAAACTGTGGGTTGATAACAATTTTTCCAATTTTATCAATGTATCCCCATTTATTGTTAATTTTTACGGCAGCATAACCATCACTGAAGAGAGAAGCATCATCGAAATTTGGATTAATGATAATTTTTCCTGATTTATCAATGAACCCCCATTTATTTTTAATTTTTACAGTAGCAAAACCATCGGTGAAGGGATAAGCAAGTTGGAAATTTAGATCAATGATAGTTTTTCCTGATTTATCAATGAACCCCCATTTATTGCCAATGTTTACAGCAGCAAGACCTTCACTGAAATTAAAAGCATCATCAAATTTTAGTTTTATGATAATTTTCCCTGATTTATCAATGAACCCCCATTTATTGTTAATTTCTATTGGAGCAAGTCCATCAAGGAATCCTCTGGTGAGAGTAAACTTTGGTTTAATGACAATTTTGCCACCTTTATCAATGAAACCAAATTTTTTACCAATTTGGACTTCTGCGAATCCTTCTGTGAAACGACCTACAGAATTTTTAAATTTATGTTCAATGACTAGTTTTCCTTTAGTATCTATATATCCATACTTTCCATCAAGAGAAACAGGTGCAAGACCTTCGCTAAATCTATCATAAAAGTCGAATTCTGGTTCAATTATATCCCCAAATTTATTGATAAAACCCCATCCGAAGGCTAGTTTTTCATCTATAACAATCGCAAAATTTTCATTAAAATTACCAACATAACTAAATTTATTTGGTATTATATTTCTAAAATCTGAATCAATGTATCCCCATTTATCGTTAATTTTTACAGCCGCTAGTCCTTCATTAAAAGGACTTTCAGAGAGGATCAATTCGTCATATTGTATTAAGTATTCTTCGTTGCCCCGTTTCAGTGTCAGAATCTTTTTATCATCAATGAAAGATTCTGTTTGTTCGTAAATAACTGGGCATTCTGAAGTGTTATTTGCTTCTAAGTAGTTACTGTATATTAACAATACAAATAAAATAAATATTTTCATTTTTTTCCACACGCTGATAATACAATAAAAAATTTTGACCATTTAGAATACATTCAATTAATAGATTTTAAAATTATGGCGTATAACGAACTAGGCTTACCGAAGTTCTCCGACCCTGAGTCCCGGACGGGACGTTAGGGACTGGCATGTAGCTTGCGAACGCAAGGCGAATGCCAGGAGGAGAATTTGGCGTAGCCCGAGCGAGGGCTAGTTCCGAAGCGAAGCGGAAAGCCGTTGTTATATGCAGTGCGGTATTTTACATATTTAATATTTAAATGCGAATCTTCATCTCTTTCAATCTTAAAAATCAAAGTTTGAATAAGAGCATTAATTTTTCAAATTTTTCTTAACTTTCTTTCTTTTTGTTATTATTCAATGGATAGATTGAATAAAGTATATTTATTTCACTTTTTAAAAATTGGTTTTGCTATCGTTTTACATCATATAATATTTTTTTATAATTTCACTATTAATAACTTTACTCTTTATAATCGATTACTGAAAAAATTTTACAATTTTATGCTATTGGTTTTGAATTTATTTTAATATTATCATTCTTTCGATATTATTAAAAATTTTTTTATGGTTTAGTATACTTAAGGAGTTTGCACTCAACTAAAGAATATATAAATTCCAAAAGATATGTTATTTTTTTCTTCTTCTTCTTCTTCTTGGCTTTATTTTTTTATGGCTTGTTCTATTTCAAATTCTACCGCATTGCATATAACGAACTAGACTTACCGAAGTCCTCCGACCCTGAGTCCCAGCGGGACGTTAGGGACTGGCATGTAGCTTGCGAACGCAAGGCGAATGCCAGGAGGAGGATTTGCCGCAGGCCGAGCGAGGTCTTGTGCCGAAGCGTAGCGGTAAGTCGCTGTTATACGCAGTTGCAAATTTATTAATCATCACTTTTATTCATTATGTAAATATTTGATATTATAATCAAGAATGATATAGATAGCATAATATAATTTAAGATTTTATATATTGTACAATCTGTGTTAAAGTGCTTATACATTTCGGATCCTATTAAGATAAGTAGTAAAATAGGGAAAACTAGTGTATATATTCTATGTATTATCGATAGAATTTTTGGATATTTATCTAAATAGCTGACTCCTTCTCGTGTAATTTTTAATCCTTTATTTTGTAATTTTTTTTCAAGGGAATGAATATAGGCATATTGTCTTTCTAAGTTAATGTTGGATTGGAAGTATTTTACTACTATACTCAAAAAAACAAATATCAATGTTGAATTTAGGAAATCTCCATTAAATTGATACTGAATTCCAAATTTTTCAGAGAGTAAACTGAAGATTATTTTGGATATTGCATCAGGATTTTGAAGATTAAAGAAATTAATATATGTGATTGTAATTAAAAATATAAAGAACTTGTCTCTACTTGTTTTGTAACCTAGTATACGCTCAAAAGTATCTTTATAATGGTCATAATATAATTCTATCTTATTATTGTACATCTTCTAATGCCTTTAATATGGATTCTTGAGTGAAGGACATTGCCCATGACGCGCCTGAATTAAGTAATTCATCAGGCGATTGATTTGCTTTATTTAGTTTTACTGCGACTATTTTGTTTCCTTTTTCTTTACTTTTAGCTATTTCAAAATTTATCCAATTTTTATAACCGATTAATTTTGAATCCTTGTGAACGCTATTTGCATTTTGTCCAACTATGACAAGTGTGTAGGAAGATTTGTTTATTTTTGCAGTTAAAGCAGCTTTGATTCTAGAGATATCGTTACTTTTTATTTCATCAGGAGTTAAATCAGCAAATTCAAATTCAAAATTTGGGTTTGCATTCCACATATTTAATACTAATTTATATGCTTTATCATTTTCAAAGTCGAAGCTTACAATTATTTTCTTTTTTGCCATTATATTTTCCTTAAAATTATTTTTTGCAATTGCGTATAACGAACTAGGCTACTCGACGTTTCCCGACCCTGAGTCCCAGCGGGACGTTAGGGACTGGCATGCAGCTTGCGTAAGCAAGGCGAATGCCAGGAGGGAAATGTGGCGCAGCCCAAGCGAGGCCGCGAGTGCCGAAGCGCAGTGAGTAGCCGCTGTTATATGCAGTGCGGTATAATACATTTTATATTTATTTGCGAATCTTTATCTCTTTCACTCTTAAAAAGAAAGGTCTGAATAAGAGTATTAATTTTTCTAATTTATCCTAACTTTCTTTCTTTTTGTTTTTACTTCATTATTAGATTATATAATATTTTTTTAATTATTTTACAATTAGTATAATATATTTTATTTCGATTACGGAGGAAATTTTAATTATTCATGCCTTTGGTTGTGAATTTATTTAAATAATATCGTTCTTTTTATATTATTTAAATTGTTTTTATACGTTTTCATATTCTTGAGGTGTTTGCACTCAACTTAAGAGTATATAAATTCCAAAAGATATGTTTTTTTTTGTAATTATAATAAATCCTTAGCTCTTCCTTCTTCTTGGTTTTTTTTTAGGTTTATCTATTTCAAATTCTACCGCATTGCATATAACGAACTAGGCTTACCGAAGTTCTCCGACCCTGAGTCCCGGACGGGACGTTAGGGACTGGCATGTAGCTTGCGTAAGCAAGGCGAATGCCAGAAGGAGAATTTGCCGAAGGCCGAGCGAGGGCTAGTCCCGAAGCGAAGCGGAAAGCCGTTGTTATATGCAGTGCGGTATATTACATATTTTATATTAATATGCGAATCTTGATCTCTTTCAATCTTAAAAAGCAAAGTTTGAATAAGAGCATTAATTTTTCTAATTTATCTTAACTTTCTTTTTCTTTATAGAATGATAAAATTGGATATAGAAAATTGAGATTGAGTTAAATTGTATCGAGTTTTCTTTGTTTTATTTTAGTTTTACAATAAGTAATTTCTTATTGTATCTGATTACTGATAAGATTAATAATTTTAGGTTTCTAGTTTTGAATTTATCTTTTTCTGTTTCCATATTCTTGAGGTGTTTGCACTCAACTAAAGAGTATATAAATTCCAAAAGATATGTTATGTTTTTTTGAAATTATATTCAATCCTTAGTTTTTCCTTTTTTTCTTGGCTTTTTCTATTTTAAATTCTACCGCATTGCATATAACGAACTAGCCTAACCGACGTAGGCTGACCCTGAGTCCCGGAACGGGACGTTAGGGACTGGAACGACGCTTGCGCAAGCAAGAGGAGTGCCAGAAGCCTATGTGTCGCAGACCGAGCGAGGCCGTAAGTGCCGAAGCGAAGCGGTTAGGTGCTGTTATGCGAAGTTGCGATTTATATTGTTTTTTTTTTGTTATATAGAGTATCATCAATAGCTATGGCATTTATTAGATACTCTTTTAAAATTGTATGATTAATTTGATTTTGATTATGGTAAGTAATGCAATAAACCTGTTTTCTGTTCTCTTTCTCTAAAATATTATATTTGTCATTAATTAAATATCCATTGCAAAATCCGAATTGAACGCCAAATTTAGGTCCATTTTTTATAGAAGATGGCCAAATAAAACAGATTCTGCTATTTTTGAAATAATATAGAACTGAATATGAGATTTTTTCCTCAAGAGAATAAAATTCAGAAGTGATATCCTTCAATCTAGAAACAATTTCAAATTCATCCTTTGAAAGTGATTTATAAAAATTTTCAAATTTATTATCAAGAAATTTCATTATATCAAAAATGATGTTTAAGAAATTGAGTTTAATTTTTTAGAAAGAAGTCCTGTGATAAGACCTAATATTAAAGAAGAAATAATCAAAGGTGGAAGAATTGAGTAATTATTTGGAACAATAGCTAAGCTTATGAACCAAGGAATATTTAAAAAGAAAGTCCAAAGAATAGAATGAATGTGAACAGATAAGCCAGAACTAGATAAGTAAACAATTGCACCACAAAAGAACCAAAATGACATTGATTGTATGAATATTAAAATTGGAGTATTTGAATCAGCAATGTAAATAATAGAACCTTCTATAATTGAGAGTGTTAAACCAATTATGAAGGCATTTCGCCAAAGATTGAATTTAGAGATTGAGTTTTCTTTCATGCATTCGTATGTATAGTAAGTATATGATTAGTCAAATAAAAAACTAATTATATATAAATTATTTCGCAATTTCGCATAACGAAATAGTGTTACCGAAGTTCCCTGGAGCTGAGCCTACGGAGTAGGCGTTAGCGTCGGCACGACTTCTTGCAAAGCAAGAAGCGTGACGGAAGGGAATTTGGCGTAGCCCGAGCGAGGCCGTAAGTGCCGAAGCGAAGCGGTAACACGCTGTTAGCCGTCGTCCTTTATTATAGATGCCTGATTTTTTCTATTATAATCTCTATTTGTTTTTTACCTTCTGTTTCTGAAGATAAATTAATTTGTTTTGCCGTTTCTCTAGCTATTAGATTTTTTGAGCTTGATCCTAAAGTTTCCTTAATTTGATTTTCAATATTTTCATAATCTGGAAATGAATTTCTCATTGTAGTTTCGTAATTTTTTCCAAAAATACAGTAATTATTTGTAATAGTCCAATCATCTGTTGATAAGATTGATTCTAATTCTTCATCTTTTATACCAATTGCTTTCAAAGCGTCTTTTCTTTTTTCTCCTTTTTCATCATCCTTCTTAGAATCGTTATCGAAACAAATAAAAGTAGGAATTGTATACAATGTATATAATCGCCACCATTTAGCTAAATTTCCCTTTCCTCCAACACTGATGATTTCTATTCCGAATTCTGTCGAATCTAGGCCTAGACGTTCAAAAAATATAGGTAAAGCAAATTCTTCCGTCATGCCTTCGACTAAAATTATTTTTTTAGCAAAAAATCCTGAAAGGATATGTGGCGTAGAATTGTTAGCATAAAAGGGAATTGTGCTGTCTAAACTTGTTTTTTTTGAATTTGATCCAGTTTGTAAACAATGATTGTAAAGAGATTGAGCAGTGTGGTTAATATTGTAAGTACAATTATCTTCTTTCCTAATGAGATTTATTCCTTCAAGAAAATTTAGGTCAATAAAATAAGGACTATGTGTAGTAATTATTAGTTGGAGTCCGTCTTGAGCCATTTGAAACATTTTTTTCGCTAACCATTTTTGTGCTAAAGGATGGAGATGTGCCTCTGGTTCATCAAGGATAAAAATCAATCCTTGCCCCATGAATGATTTTGCATAAGCGTGTGCAAATGAAAGTGCAAGAATTTGCTGCTGTCCAGTACCTAATTCTTCAAATGCTCTAATTTCGCCATTTTCTGTGGGATGGATTTTTAAGGTTTTGAAATAATTACTAGGGTCATACGCTGAAAAATCGAATGCAAGTGCGTGAGTCATATTTGATAATATTGAATCTGCTATTGATGACATGTTTTTGTTGAATACTTTAAATTCTTCAACTTCTAAAAAAGTATCCTTAATTTCAGAGAATAGTGATTTTAGTTTAGAGATTTTTTTTGGGTCATCAGATAATTTTTCATGGAATGCTTTTGTCACTCTTGAAAGTAAAGTGAATTTGGAAGAATAGCTTAATTGATAATTAAGATTATATTCAGAATTTACAATAATTGATAGCAGTTCTTCACGTAATTCTGTTTTTACAAATTGATTTTCTTTTCCATCTGTTGATTGAATACCTACAAAATCATTATCACTTCCTTTAACGGAACGAAATTTCAAACCAGAACATCCCATTTGATTTCCTTTGAAACTTAATGTTCCAACTAATCCGGAAATTTTTGCAGTTATCTTAATTGGAACTTTTGGATCTCTATTGAAGTGGTCAAAATCATCTAGCTTTTTGTATTTTGGATGAAACTCTCCAAAGATTAGATCAATTGCTCGTATGATATTTGATTTTCCAGCATTGTTTTCTCCTAGTAAAACTAATGGTATATTATTTGGAAAATTAATTACAATTTCTTCATCAATTGACCTGTATCCTTCGATTGTTAATTGTTTTAATTTTGGCATCTAATTTATTATTCTTATTATAGATTTAAAGGATGACGGCTAACGAACTAGTGTTACCGAAGTTCCCCGACCCTGAGTCCCGACGGGACGTTAGGGACTGGCATGTAGCTTGCGTAAGCAAGGCGAATGCCAGGAGGGGAATTTGCCGCAGGCCGAGCGAGGCCTTGTGCCGAAGCGTAGCGGTAACATGCTGTTATACGAAGGCTCCAGTTATAGAATAATATTGTTTAGAAAAATTAGGAAGCTTTCAAGAGAACAAATTCTTTTTTGGATTTTCCTGTTTTGTTATTTCGGAGTCTTGCTTTTATTTCTAGATCCATTCCTAGACTGTCCAAATAATCAATTAAAGTAGAAATTTTCATATCTTTTCTTGATTCGAGTTTAGAGAGCCCAGATTGTGAAAAATTAGTTATGTCTTCTTGTCTTAATCCCACAAGTTTTCTTAATTCGGCGAGATTAATTTGAAAAAGCATTTGTTCAGCCTTATGTTTTGCTTTTGCGATACTTTCTGCAGGAAGTGATTTTTCAAGATTTTCTATTGGATTTCTTTTTACTTTTGCTTTCATCATTATTCTCCCCGTTTTCGATTAACCAATTTTTGTAAATTTTTTCTACCAGCGGAATCATTTGTTCATAAAACCGTTTATCATTTCCTCTTTTATCGCCACCGGCAAGTAATAAGCCAATTCTACCTTCGGTAAAAACGAAAAAGATTCTAATTACTTTTAACTTAACTTGAACACGAAGTTCTTTGAGATTTTTAATCTTTGAACCTTGTATTGAATCAGCAAAAGGTCTTCCGAGTAGAGGCCCTTTTTGTCGTAAAAGATAAAAGTGAGCTAATATTTCTTCTTTAGTGTTTAAATCGAGTTTTTGAAGCCAATTATCGAATTCTTCAGTAGATTCAATTTCCCACACATTTGATTTTTGGCTAATAAACATGATTCAGTCAAGTGAATATTCACTTAAATTCATGTTTTTTTATTTTAAAAAAGAATTTCTGGGGCTTTCGTATAACGAACTCAGCTAACCGACGTAGGCTGACCCTGAGTCCCGGAACGGGACGTTAGGGGCTGGAACGAGGCTTGCGTAAGCAAGAGGAGTGCCAGAAGCCTATGTGTCGTAGACCGAGCGAGGGCGTAAGTCCCGAAGCGAAGTGGTTAGCCGCTGTTATACGTAGTGCCTAATTATTTAATTATATTTATAAATGGAATTAAACTTTGATTTGTTATCATAGAATATTCTCCAAATTTAAACTAGAACTCTGCTTAAATTAAAATAAAACCTACTTCATCTCCAAAGCAAGGGTCTTTGGTTGTTATTTATGAAATTGTATTTAGGGATTTAATTTGGGTCATTATACATCAAATCCTTTGAATTCTTCTAATGGCTTTGCTTCATCATTTAAAATAAATTCGTGAGATTCACAGATTATATTAAATTCAATTTCCATATCTCCTTGTAGAGTATATAAGTAGTAATGTATCAACTTACTACTGTATTCCTTCTGTAATCGATTTAGTTTTTGGATAGTCTTATTTAATAATTCACTATTTGAAATTATAGCGCTTCTATAGAATTCTGGATACTCATAGAATTCATTGATAAGTTCTAAATCGGTGAAATAAATATTTTTAAAGAATAATGTTCCTGAACTCCATTTTAAAGGTTTTTCTATATAATTTATTGGTTTAACTATAGAAAAGATTAGATTTCTTGTAGGATTAAAATTAATCGTAACACCTTCTATTAGTGCCATATAAAGCATTAAATCATCGTTTTCTTTGTAATTTTCCATGTAATTTGATTTTGATTTTGATTTTTATTAAATGTTTATTTTGGCATTACGTATAACGAACTAGACTTACCGAAGTTCCCTGACCCTGAGTCCCGGAAACGGGACGTTAGGGACTGGCATTTAGCTTGCGAATGCAAGGCGAATGCCAGAAAGGGAATTTGCCGAAGGCCGAGCGAGGCCTTGTGCCGAAGCGAAGCGGTAAGTCGCTGTTAGCCGAAGTGTTAATGTTAAAAGATTCAAGTTATGGATCGTATTCTTTAGCAATTTATGAAATAAAAGAAATTTTGGCGTTTTGGAATTGAAATTTATATTTTAAGCTAATTATTAGTATTAATTCGCGTCCACGAATATACTCCCTTAAATTTACATTTTGAAACTGGTTTTGAATAACATTCAAAATTAAAAAGTGTTTCAAGACCTGTATCTGGTGTTCCATTTATACATGCGCTCACTTGTAGAATAGCTTCATAAGGTTTTGAATCAATATTTGGTGTTCCAAAAATCTTAATTTCATTTGCATATTGAATCAAACCGTAAGGCGAAATCACATTATTTACATTACTCTCTTCGAAGATTATGGATTGGAATGTTTTTTGGTTATAAAAAAAGTCACATATATCTGCACCATTTGTATAGTTATTTTTCTTATAGAAAGGAATATAAACCATCACTTCATCTAAGCTGTAAAAGAAATGATCAGAAAGCCATTTTTTTAATTCTAAACAGTCTTTATTTTTAATAGTTTTGATAAATGCTTCGAATTGTTCTGGATTTTCTACCTCTGAAAGATTTTCAAGTTTCCCATTACAATTTTCAGTGTTTCTTTTATTCGTTGTTTTACTATTACATCCAGAAATACCGTAAAATAAAAATATAGCTATTAAAAGGTTAATTAAGTTTGCAATTTTAGAGTCTTTCAATTTTACCTTCTTTTGTGAGATTAGATTATTAACATTTCGGCTAACGAACTAGACTAACCGACGTAGGCTGGCCCTGAGTCCCGAACGGGACGTTAGGGACTGGAACGACGCTTGCGTAAGCAAGAGGAGTGCCAGAAGCCTATGTGTCGCAGACCGAGCGAGGGCGCAAGTCCCGAAGCAAAGCGGTTAGTCGCTGTTATGCGAAGTTGTGCATTTTTTTTTATTCAAAATTCTACTAGCCAACGTGGAAGATAGTTTTCCTGGGTCAAGGAAACGCTTTGAACATTCGACAATATAAAAGATTTAATGGTATTATCATTAGTTCTGTCATACCCAAAAAAGTATTCTTTTCCCTTGTTATATCGAAAAGAATATGGTTCAATTATTCTTTCTTTATTGTTATATTTCATTAGAATCAATTTTCTTTCTTTGCCAGCTTTCAGTATTATTTCTCGAATGCCAGATCGAAAATTGAAAGGATTTTGAACGGGATTATTTAGAATCGCAGCTATATTTCTCATTGTGGATGGATCAAATAAAGTATTGATGAAATCTTTAAAAAGACTTATAGCATTATTACACATAATAAATGATTCTGATGGACAAATTAAAGATTCAAACCAGCTTTTTTCAACTACTGTGAATTTTTCTTGAAATAATAGTTCATCTTTTCCATAAGTTTTGATATTTTTATAGATAGTTTTTTCTAAGAATGCGTTCAATATTTTTAAGTAATTTATTTTTAAATTTCCTTTCTGGATAATCGTTACAATATCGAATAAATCTCGAGCCCTGGTTCTTTGAATCCAGCTTCTCAATTTCTCTGCTAAAACTTCCTCTAATGAGTATGATAGGATCATGGCATTACAGTGGTTTCTATCTGAGTAATTATGAATTAATGGATGATTTTCTAAAGGTAAAACTATTCGTTCATATTGCGATAAATCAAACTTGATTCTCATTGTCACTGAAGAATCACCAGCAAAGCCTTTGAAGTATATTTTTCCTTCTATAGCTCTACATTCTTTATCAGGAGTCTCTTTTTCGAGAATTTTGAAACTATCATAGTAAAAATTTATTTTTTGTGTGCTTTGAATAATTTTGCATATATCTATGAGTTCTTTTTCGAAAACATTTTCTGTTACGAATTTAGAAATTGTAAAATCCAAATCATCGGAAAATCTAGTTTGTGGAAAATATACTTTTCGTAAGCAATTCCCTCCTTTTAGAACTAGTTTATTGTTTAAAGTATTGTTTTCATAGATTTCCTTAAGAAGCCATCCCATTACATAATCTTTCTCAACATAAGGTAAAGGGATTCCATCGTCTTTGGAAATTTTTTTTATTTCTTCTTCTGTAATCATTCAAATTTTGCACAATTTCGCATAACGAACTAGCCTTCCCGAAGTTGTCCGACCCTGAGTCCCAACGGGACGTTAGGGACTGGCACGTAGCTTGCGTATGCGAGCGAGTGACAGAAGGACAATTTGCCGGAGGCCGAGCGAGGCCTTGTGCCGAAGCGTAGCGGGAAGGCGCTGTTATTTGCAGTCGCAAAGGTAATCATTCGAATAAGCAGTAAATGTCTAATTCGATTTCCAATGAATATTCACTTAATAATTTAATTGTATTTTTTGAAATTAATAAACCTGGATTATTTGATTTATAATAATAGTAAATTATTTGTAATTTTGCATTGCTATTCTTGAATGTTTTCTTAAAGAAAAGCGAATTTGGAATTAAATATTTTTTAATGAAATTGGAGATATATTTTTCAGGAATTGTAGCATTTTTATACTTTCTTTCAATAGACCAAAAGTTAGATTTATTTTGAATCTTAATACCTGATTTATTTATAATTGAATTTCCTTTGATTTCGATATATGCGTTCTTTATTAAAGTTTTTTTTAAAATTATATTTGGATCTATATCTAAATTATCAACACATAAATTGATAAATAGCGTGTCGGTATTTGAATTATCTTTTCTTAAATTATTCCTTAAATCTTTTTTCGAAAGTGGTGTAATATTTGTTTTCATCTATAATTTTTGAATTTGATACTTTCTTTTTTTTACTATTTGTTAGATTTTTAATCATTTCATATTTTTCATTGTTAAAGTTTTTTTCTTACTATTTTTAATTCAGGAATTTATTTTATCACTATTCAGTGAATTTTTTGCGATTGCAAATAACGAACTAGACTTACCGAAGTTCCCTGACCCTGAGTCCCGGATCGGGACGTTAGGGACTGGCATGTAGCTTGCGTAAGCAAGGCGAATGCCAGAAAGGGAATTTGCCGTAGGCCGAGCGAGGCCTTGTGCCGAAGCGAAGCGGTAAGTTGCTGTTATACGAAGGTTTCGGGGTATTACTAACTAACTTTTATACCTAATACATCTAGAGGGTTAGAATTGTTTTTTAGAACGAATAACATTCTTTGTGCAGGACCTTGCGGAACATTTCTTCCAGATTCCCATGCTTCAACAGTTTTCTCTGAAACTCCTAATGTGTTTGCAAAAACAGATTGTGTAAGATGTAATTTAGTTCTAATATTTTTAATGTCTTTTCCTTTGAAATTAGGAAGTTTTGGAACGGAAATTGAAGTTTGTTTGAGTTTTAAGTTAGATTTTCCCTCAGAAAATTCAATAGCTTCATTTAAACCTTTTTTGAGACTGTTAAACAGTTTATCGTTTGTTATATTTTTCATGATTTCCTCCTTCCCTTTTTTAGAGCTTCTTTTAGTGTTAAAGTAAATTGTCCTAAAATTTTAAGCTGCGCTTTAGATAGATTTTCTTTATCATTCTTTTCAAGAAGTGTGATAAGAAATAGAATTTCAAACTCCTCAACATCAAGATAGAAAACTCTAATTCCGGAACTTTTGCCAGATCCTTTCTTTTTCCACCTGCTTTTTCTGATCCCATTAGTTTCCTTAATCACAACTCCAGATTTCGGATTTTCTAATAAATGAGTTTGAAACTCTAAAAGTTCCTGATCATCAAGTTTTGCTTTCTTCCAGAAATTATCAAAGTCCGGTAAATGAACGAATAATCTTTTCAATAATCCATTAAACCCTATTCAGTAGGGGTTGTCAAGATTTCATTTTATATTTTTTGAGTGCTCAAATTAGGAATAAAGTTCTCCCGAAACTTTCGTATAACGAACTAGACTTAATGACGTAGGCTGACCCTGAGTCCCGAACGGGACGTTAGGGGCTGGAACGACACTTGCGCAGGCAAGGGGAGTGCCAGAAGCCTATGTGTCGCAGACCGAGCGAGGGCGTAAGTCCCGAAGCGAAGCATTAAGTCGCTGTTATGCGCTGGTGTTTTTTGTTTGAAATTCTGCAGAATAAACCTGAAATTTTTGATAAAATAATTCAATATTCTCTGCTTTTTTATATACTTCTTCTAAAGTTAGATCTATAGATGTTAGGTAGAAATTTTCATGAGCTAAAGTATTTCTTTTTACGCAGATTTCAAGGAAAGCAGAAATAGAATTTTTAAAATCTTCATCGATTTTCGTTTTCGTTTTCATAAAGTCACAGAATTCATCTCCAAATAATCCGAAAAATTTGTTTAGATTATTTGATCTGAAATCGAACATAGTATGAAATTTTCTGTTCAAAGCATGATTTTCTAAAAATTCGTATAATAGACTGTCTTTATGACTATTTAAAAATTCTTGAATGATTTCATAAGTTCTATTTTCTACGTAGGTTCCAAGAGTTAAAATTGATACCTTTGTCTGTAATACTTCTAAATTATTTCGCTCGGAAACCTTATAGTTTTGCTCTAAGAATTCTTTTGAATCTGAAAAATCAGAATCGATTTTTTGTATTAATTCTTTTAGCATAAATTATAATCCTAAGATTTTCTTAGCTAATTCATACCTTTCTTTTGTCGCTTCAGTATTTGAACTCGGTCCACTTAATAATGTAGAATATGCAGCATCATTTTTGAGTGTTAGAATTTGTTGGGCCGTAAATTTTTTTATATTTAAGTCCTCGTTTTTTATAGCTTCTTCAAGTGAGTAATAGAAAATGTTTTCAAACAATAAAGTGCCAAATCTTCCTGTTTTTGTTCTAAATAACTCTCCATCTAGTTCGCTTAAATAATTATCAAATTTAATAAACAAATTCTCCAAATATTCGAGTCGTTCCTTTTTAAGTTTTTTTGATTTTTTTGCGAAATTATTTAAAAATCTTTTTACTGATTTAGTATAGGAATCCTTTTCAAATAGAAAAGAGAAGCATCTAAGCAGAATTTCAATATCTCTCATATGGATGTCGATTTCGGTTCCAATAATGTTTCTCCAACCAGATAAGTTATTTAATTTATTAAGTAGCATCATGAAATCAGAATGATATATAGATGCTCTAATCTCTTGGTCTCCCAAGTTTACACCACCAGTGTTTAATCTATTGAAAAGTTCAAAAATAGCAGAATCTTCTGATTCCTCATTTTTTATAACGGGCTTAACTATAATTGATCTGATGGTACGAAGGTCGAAGGAAAGTTTATAATCGACCAGTGTTTCATAGTTTTTGCCACTGAATTTATTTTTTTGGTTAGGAACGGGAGCAGGTAATCTTAAATTAAATTTTCTAAAGTATTCATCATCTGCCATAATATTATTTGGAAGCGTACCTTTTTCTGAAAATATTTTACGTAATTCTACTCGCTTTTCTTCTCTAGGAAATCTTCCTTTTATATAATAGTATATTGTCATTAATCTCTGTTGTCCATCTATAACTAGGTATGAATTTTTTGCGTCTTCGTAAAAAAATATTTGGGGAACAGGTAAACCAATTAGTAATGATTCTATTAGTCTCGAAGCTCTATTTATATCCCACACGTAATTTCTTTGAAAATTAGGTATTTTAACAACCCCCCGATCAATGAAATTAGTAATTGTTAAAACGTTGAAGTCATTAGGATTAGCAGCCATTTCATATTCATCGAGTGGGTAATCGTCACCTTCATCACTTAAATCTTCATACCAGTCTTTCATATTTTTTTCCTTATGTTAATATATATTAAAACACTTGCGCATAACGTAACTAGCTACCCGAAGTTCCTCGGAGCTGAGCCTCCGAAGGAGGCGTTAGCGTCGGCGCGGATCTTGCGTAGGCAAGAGACGTGCCGGAGAGGAATTTGCCGAAGGCCGAGCGAGGCCGTTAGTGCCGAAGCGAAGTGGGTAGCGGATGTTATGCGTAGTTGCTGTAGAGTACTAATTTTTTAACATACATTCTGAAATTTCCTTTTCTCCAATATCATTGGAAACTAAAGTTAGGAAAGGTTTTCCAATTAATGGACCGGCCAAAACATTTCCTTTTAAAAAATAGATTTCTCCTTTTTTAACATCAAAAGTTATGCTAGCCGAGCCAATTGTTTCAGCTTCGAATGTCACTTCACCAGGATTGAAAGTGAAAGACTTATATACTCCATTGTTAAGTTCCATAAGAGGTTGATTGTTCGCTTTAACTATATATGAAATTGCACTTCCTGCAAAAAATGATGGTCTGTAAATAAAAACAATACCTTTGTCATTTAGAGGAGATACCTTGAATGAATTTTTATTTCCAGAAGGATTCAAAGTTTTACAATTAAATAAAGAAAATATTAAAATAGGGATTAAAACATTTTTCATTTCGATATCCTGTTGCTATGTGAAGATTTCTTATATATAAATTCAATATTCTTTTTCAACTCATTCAAGCCGATTTTTCTCATTTCGGTATAGTTAGGATTGTTGTATAAGATTCTATATTGACTAATAATTACTTCTGAATCTATTTTTTTTGCTCCGTTTTCATAGATTAAATTTCCTTTCAATATAACTTTGTGTTCTTCAATAGGGAAACCTAAAAATATCAAAGGGTTAAAAAATGCCATGAGATCGGATGGATTAGCTGGTTCATAGGAAACTGAATAATCATAAATTACAAGATTAGTAGACATCAGATTATTCTCTATAATTTTCGGAAGGTATTCGGGATTACCAGAATATTCAAGTTTTCCTTCAATTTTTGAAATAAAATCATTTTCAAAAACGTCGTTTACATTAGGTAGTGTTTTAATCGAAATACAACCGAAGAAAAATATAAACACCAGTATATATTTAGAAAACATAAGAATTCTCCATTATTTTTTTTTAATGATGTTATGCGTAGTTGCGAGATTAAACATTTATTCTCAAATTCGCTGCTATTCCTGTCAATTTATCTCTGAAAATTTTACTATTCGTGCTAGTTATAGCTTTCTTGAATATTTCCGAACCAAACTCTATCTTACCATGTTTAATTAAAAATATAGCGAAATAAATGATTCCTGTTACTGGAAAGTCAGTGATATGTTTCGTAGTTAAAAGATAATTCAATAAATCATCAATTTTCGCTAATTTTTCTAAGAATGGAATAATGAAATGTTCAAAATGGTTTTCTATAGAGTCTCTAAGATTTTCATATTCTGTATTATTGTCAATGGTATACCAAAAGTCTTCATAAGAACTAAGGAGATCACCTATACGAATTCTAATGAAACAATCAATTTCTTTTGGAAAATCTGGTGGATTTTTATTATAAAATATTTCAAAAGCTTCGGAATTGAAAACACCAAAATTAATTGTAAATTTAGACTGATCAGATGTATTATACATGCTAGATTGTATGTTTAAACAGAGGACATGAGACTGTAGGTTTTTATTCCAATTTAATCCTTTTTTCTTAAAACCTAAATTTTTTAAATTTGGACCTATTTCTTCTCTTATAATTTTTTCTAAAATAGAGTGCATTTTTTCTCTTTTGCTATTTCAAAATTTTCTCGCAATTACGCATAACGAACTAGATTAACCGACGTAGGCTGGCCCTGAGTCCCAACGGGACGTTAGGGACTGGAACGACGCTTGCGTAAGCAAGAGGAGTGCCAGAAGCCTATGTGTCGGAGACCGAGCGAGGGCGTAAGTCCCGAAGCGAAGCGGTTAGTCGCTGTTATACGACGTTTTGCAATTTAAAGCTCTATTCCAACTTCTAAAATAATTGAATTCATGCTATCAAGATAAGAATTAATTTTCCTAAATCCGTAATCAGTATTTACTTGAAAATCAAACTGTTTATCACCTGAATAAACTCTGAGATCATCAGGTCTAATTCGTTGATAGGTATATTTATATCCTAATGTCATGAAGAAGTTTGGGTTAAAATAATATCCAATTTTCAGTAAACCTTCAATACCTTCCACTCTGGTAATTGGTTCAATGTCTACGTTTATATATCCTTGGTCTACAGTTCTATCTCGAAATGAATAATTATGATAAGATCGGCCATATAGTAAAAAATAACTTATTCTGTTTTCTAAGTAAAAGTTATGAAAAGTATCAGTTTTGATTTCAATAGCAAATTCAGGTCCAACATACTTTTGACCGAATCTAATTTGAAAATTATTGCTGTTCCCATCAGTCAATTCTGATTTAAAAAATCGTGAACCGAATATAATGTTAATATGTTTTGAAAATTCGTAAGAAATTCCGAATCGAGTATGTAAGCGAAAATAATTTCCGATAGGTGTAGGATCTTCACCTACAATAGTTTTGTTTTGATAAGTAAGATACTTGAGAGATAAGTCTCTTTTAACTATTTCATAGAATTCAGAATAGATTCCAAATTTTGAATCTGAAAATTTCTTACGTAGGTTTATTTCATGGTTATTAATATCTCGTTTAGGGTTTCTTTTATAAGGACCGAAAATATCTGTGTATTGTTCAATTTCATAGGGTCTAGCATTCGTCCACGCTCTATTTATTGAGATATACCATAGTTTTTTATTAGAATCCATAGTAGATTGAGAGAAGATTTGAGTACTAAGAAGGAAGAGTATTAAGCTGATAGTTTTTTTCATTTGAATATTTTATTTGCAAAATGTCGTATAACGAACTAGGCTTACCGAAGTTCTCCGACCCTGAGTCCCGGACGGGACGTTAGGGACTGGCATGTAGCTTGCGAACGCAAGGCGAATGCCAGAAGGAGAATTTGCCGAAGGCCGAGCGAGGGCTTGTCCCGAAGCGAAGCGGAAAGCCGCTGTTATATGCAGTGCGGTATTTTACTTATTTAATATTTAAATGCGAATCTTTATTTCTTTCACTCTTAAAAAGCAAAGTCTGAATAAGAGTATTAATTTTTCTAATTTTTTTTAACTTTCTTTCTTTTTGTTTTAATAGAATGAAAAAATTAGGAATCGTATTTTTATTTCGATTTAAATAAATCGAAATAATGGTTTTTCTTCATTATTCGATCATATAATATTTTTTTTCGATTACAGTTGAAATTTTGAATTTTCAAGCTTTTGATTTTGAATTTTTTTGAATATTATCGTTCTTTTTGTTATTATTAAAATTATTTTTTTACGTTTTAATATGCTTAAGGAGTTTGCATTCAACTAAAGATTATTTAAATTCCAAAAGATATATTATGTTTTTTTGTAATTATATTCAATCTTTAGTTTTTCCTTCTTCTTCTTCTTGGCTTTATTTTTTTTAGCTTTTTCTATTTCAAATTCTACCGCATTGCATATAACGAACTAGGCTAATCGACGTAGGCTGGCCCTGAGTCCCGAACGGGACGTTAGGGACTGGAACGACGCTTGCGTAAGCAAGAGGAGTGCCAGAAGCCTATGTGTCGCAGACCGAGCGAGGGCGTAAGTCCCGAAGCGAAGCGATTCGCCGTTGTTATATGCAGTGCGGTATATTACATATTTTATATTAATATGCGAATCTTGATCTCTTTCAATCTTAAAAAGCAAAGTTTGAATAAGAGCATTAATTTTTCTAATTTATCTTAACTTTCTTTTTTTTATCTTTAAAGAATGATAAAATTGGATATAGAAAATTGAGATTGAGTTAAATTGTATCGAGTTTTCTTTGTTTTATTTTAGTTTTACAATAAGTAATTTCTTATTGTATCTGATTACTGATAAGATTAATAATTTTTAGGTTTCTAGTTTTGAATTTATCTTTTTATTTTTCCATATTCTTTAGGTGTTTGCACTCAAGTAAAGATTATTTAAATTCCAAAAGATATATTATGTTTTTTTGTAATTATATTCAATCCTTAGTTTTTCCTTCTTCTTCTTTGCTTTATTTTTTTTAGCTTTTTCTATTTCAAATTCTACCGCATTGCATATAACGAACTAGACTAACCGACGTAGGCTGGCCCTGAGTCCCGGACGGGACGTTAGGGACTGGAACGACGCTTGCGTAAGCAAGAGGAGTGCCAGAAGCCTATGTGTCGGAGACCGAACGAGGGCGTAAGTCCCGAAGTGAAGCGGTTAGTCGCTGTTATGCGAAGTTTCCGCTTACGTTGTTTTTTTTACTGTATCTAGAATTGATTCATATAATTCTTGGGCTGTATCACCCAATGTAATTTGATATCTGTCAAGTTCTCTGCTTAGGAATTTATTTACTCCTTTTTCTATTTCAATATTGATTTCTATGCCTTTTGATTTTAATTCCAATAAATCTAATTCAGAAATCTTTCCTTTTTTGTGTATTAGTATATTCCTGATTGCACTTATTTGATCAATTGCGCTAAATTTTTCCTTTTCTATTTTTTTTGTTAGGGCAAATCTATTTATAAATGTATGAATGCTATTTGATAAGCTTTTGTTAAACATTGTTTCTTTAATTTCATTAAAAACTAATTCAGCTAGGTATGTTTCTTCGATTTTTGAGGTGAATAGGTATTCTTTTTTAATTTTAATATGTTTTTTTTCTTTGAAAAGTAAGTTTGGATAAGCTTTTCCCAGTTCGTTGAAATTTTCAAAGATAAAATTTTCAAATATTGAATATCGATCTAGAAATACTTTCTCTTCAGTTAATAACGTCAAGCTTTCCTTTCCTCCAATTAATTTGTAATTTTCGTAAAAACTTTGAATATGTTTTTTTAGTTCAGTTTTTTCATTTTCTGTTAAGTTTTCTGAGTTGATTTCATTTTCTGGATGTAGCTTGAGTATTAATGAAAGAGAGAGGAGTTGTGAGATATAAATGAATTTGTGATAGTAATCTGTTCTATCATATTCAATTCCAAATTGATCTCTGATGTTTTCTATAATGTTAATTAAATTTATATTCATTAGTTTTTAGGAAATTTCGCATAACGAACTAGACTAACCGACGTAGGCTGGCCCTGAGTCCCAAACGGGACGTTAGGGACTGGAACGACGCTTGCGTAAGCAAGAGGAGTGCCAGAAGCCTATGTGTCGCAGACCGAGCGAGGGCGTAAGTCCCGAAGCGAAGCGGTTAGTCGCTGTTATGCGAAGGCTTTAAAGACTACTTAAAGTGTTTTAAATGCTTTTTCTTTGTCTATATTGAATTTTTGAAATAAATCAATATTTTTCATGTAGTCTGAATAGTATTGAAATAGCTCTATATTGCTTTTCGGAAATTTCAAATCTCTGAAGATTTCATAATATTTTCTAACAAAGGGATAGTTTATCTTTGGATTTACTTCTGAGTTATTAAAAACAGCAGGATCTATAATTGTAATAGATTCTAATCTTTTTCCTTTTCGTATCTGTCGAAATAACCAATCGGAGTAAAAATCTGTCGGAGGTAGGCTATAACCCCAAATAATCAAATGGTTTGTAATTTCAATATCTCTTGCAGCAATATTCCAGATTTTTCTTATTACAGGAAATAGATTATAACTTTTATTTAACACAGGAGGGATAATCATGACTGAAATTTGTTCATGACACTCACCACATTTATAAGGCGAATTCATTTCCGGTGTATTTAAAATAAATATTTTATTTGAAATTTTGCAGTGAGTATTTCTACAGCAATACCAATCAATTGACCCATGCATTTTCAAAAGATTACCTTTTAAATCATAATTATTATATAAGTTATATGGACTTTTGAAAAGGTATTCTTCGTTTGGATCGCGTTCGTAATCAGCTGTAAATTCTTCAATATACCTTTGGTGTTGAGAAAGACTTTTTTCCTTTAGGATTTTATCTAATAGTGTATCCCAATTGAAAGTAATAATTGAATCTTTTTCATTTAGTTGAGTAGAAAAATGTGAATATTCTAAATCAATATTTACCTTATCCTGACATTTCCCTATAACCGTTGAAATTAGGTCTACGAGATTGTCTCTGATTTGATTAAATTCTGGCCTAGAGGTTTTTTCTATGTCTATTTGCAATAGAGTTAATAGTCTTTCGATATCAATTTTATTGCTTTTATTATCAATACTTTTGCCAAAGTTATTGCTAACATATTCCTTTATCCTTTCAATATTTTCATTTTTTTGTAATCCTAATTCCTTCAATTTCTCAAAGAAATTTAAAATTGACGGAAGTTCACCTTCACTCGCAGAAATGGAGCTTCCCGCACCTAATATAAAAGTTTTTTTATTTTCCATTATCATTTTTTGGGTATGACTTCAAGAGATAGGTAACGATTAAGGTGCAAGAGAAGGTTAACGCTTTTTAGTAACCTTTCTTGGTTTATGAACTTTGTATGAATCAGGATCAGAAATAAGCAAGAAGAAATCGTTATCTATAACACCTAATTTGTTATTAGCAAACCAGATAGAGTAGGTATCCTTATCTTTTTTAATTCCAACATTGAATCCATTGAATGGATTTCCGATCATAATGAGGTGCCCGATCCAATTGATGTAACCTCTGTCATTGACATGTCTCTGCTTGAACCCAAAAGGATATGAGATTAGGAGATCAGCATTAGGATCAAATTGCCGTTGTGACTTCAGATAGACTTGTTCTGGAGTTTTCATGTTAAGTGACTCGTGAGGTCTTTCTCTGTTAAATTCGATTCTCCATTTGTCGAAGAGTTTTTGATGTAGAGTAATGTTTCCGACGATCTCATGCTGAAGTTCTCGAGCCATGTCTTTGTGCATTCTTTCATGAGCGCCATTCTGGTAAGGCTTTCCGGGTTCGATCCGATCTAGCTTAATACCGAGAGAGAGCCACCAAACAGAAAGCTTAGTGAGTCCGAGTAGAGATTGCATAGAAGCGAAAGGAGGACCATTATCAGACCTAATGATCTCAGGTAGGCCGTATATCTTAAATAAGCGAATAAATTCGGCTTTTACAGAAGGTATGTCTCCTTTGGAAAGAGTCTTGATAGAGAGAATGTATTTAGAGTAATCATCTCTGATCGTTAGAGGATTGACCTTTTCTGAATCAGCAGTATACCACCAACCTTTGAAGTCAACAGTCCAAATGTGGTTAGGCTTAGTAGATTTTTCTGGTAGAGAAATTCTTTCTCCGAAGTGTTTGACTCTCTTCTTTTTGTTTGGTAAAGTAAGTCCCGCTTTTTTGAAGATTCGATCAAGAGTAGATTTGTCTGGAGGTTTAACATCCGGAAACTTTCTCTTGTAGAGTTCTAGAATCTTCTTTGACCCCCAAAACTTCTTATTGTTCTTGAGCTTAATGAGCTCAAGAACAACCTCTTCAGGAAGTTTCTTAGGAGAGTTTTTTGGAGTTCTCTTCTTGTCTAGAAGTCCCGCCTTTCCTTCAGAAAGAAACCGTTCTTTCCATTTGTATCCACACTTAGTTGAGATGCCATACTGAGCACAGAGCTGAGTGAAATTGATTCCTTTCTCAAAGCTCGCCATAACGAAATCTAATCTTAAATCCACGACCTGATTCTCCTTCCAAGGCATCCCCAAAGCCCTCCTGTAAAGGTGTTCTAAAGGGATGAGTAACCTGAAAGTGTTACCTATGTCTTGCTACAAAATCGTTACCCATGTCCTGAGGCATACATTTTAAAGCTTTCGCATAACGAACTAGCCTTAACGACGTAGGCTGACCCTGAGTCCCGGAAACGGGACGTTAGGGACTGGAACTACACTTGCGCATGCAAGGGGAGTGCCAGAAGCCTATGTGTCGCAGACCGAGCGAGGCCGTAAGTGCCGAAGCGAAGCGTTAAGTTGCTGTTATACGCAGTTTGCTATTTATAGTTTTAATCGGACCAAATTTTATTTACAACTGTATCCTTTCCGTCAGTGGAAAATATTATTTGTTCCCAAAAGCTATTTTCTGGTTCATCTCTATCAATAAAATCAAAGGTCAAAACATTTATTGTATTTAGATTTTCATTAGTAATTAGTCTGCTGTCACATTTTTGAAACATTTCAAAAATGTTTTTTAAATTTCTATTTTTGAATATAACAACCATCTCTCCATGACCATATTCTGCGAAATAAGATAATATAATATTTTCTTTGTATATTTTGTTGTAAGCGCTTATATCGTTGTTATTTCTTTTATCAATGATAGTGTCATTCAGTAAATGTTTGTATGGTAAAGAATTGCCAATTTGACCAAATTCTTTTTCGAGAGATTGTTCGATTCCCGAATCAATTCCCCCTTTTTCACAAGTTTCGATAGTATTTGTGGATCCTTTTTGTAAGTCACGAATGTAGCTTCCAAAAACCCAACCTATTTTTTTGTCATATGAAACTTTTGTCCAATTTCCGGATTGGCCATTTATAAAAATTGTTTCAGGTTTTTCTTCAATGAAATTTACATAATCACCATTTCTAATTTTTAAGATAATGTTTCCTTTGGTATTTGGTGCATCACGTAACAACAAATCTCCACCATTTGTTATGACTCTTTTTAATATTGTTCTGCTTTCTTCTACTGCCTGGCTTTTTTCGTTTTGATTTACAGTTTTTGGTGATATTGGTAAACAATTTATATATAGAATGACAAATAGTAAAAATAGTAGTTTATTTAAATTCATTATTAATCCTTTAAATTTTAGCAAATTGCGTATAACGAACTAGTGTTACCGAAGTTCCCCGACCCTGAGTCCCAACGGGACGTTAGGGACTGGCATGTAGCTTGCGTAAGCAAGGCGAATGCCAGAAGGGGAATTTGGCATAGCCCGAGCGAGGCCGTAAGTGCCGAAGCGAAGCGGTAACATGCTGTTATACGAAGTTTGCGCTTTTTTAACCTTAAATCATGCTTTCATTTATGATTTTTAAAGATTTTCCTTTCTTTGATTTATAAAACCTAAAATCACTATCTAAAGTGAATATATTTGGAATTTCATAAACCTCTGAAATAGTCATAAGCGAAGCGTCTGCAAAATCCATTGGTCGATCGGAATATTTGTCCATATAAAAGAGAATAGAGGTAAATTGTTCATTGCCCTGGTTTAAAATTGATATCGCATTGTTATCAATCCATTCGATAAAAGCCTTTTGTATTCTTTTGTTATCTGATAATAAGTAGGATACTTCGGTAACTACGGCAAGAGTAGTAAATAATCTGCCTTTAAAATTTTTAAGAAATGATCTACATTGTAGGCAATAATTATCTGATTCGTCGAAGAAGGCAACTATAGGTCCAGTATCAATAATTGCTTTAATCATTTTTGTTTCTTGATTAAAGCATCTTTAATATATTTTTGATGGTTAATAGATTTGTCAGCAATACCACTTTTATATAAACCGAAATACTTTTCACCTAGTTCATAGGCAGAAGGTTGTTTTGCAAAATTATCAATATAGTAAACTAAAGATTCTTTAATTACTTCTGACTTAGATTTGTTTTCAATTTTAGCAACTTCAGAAAGTTTTTTTTCTAGTTCTTCTGGTAATCGTAGGCTTATCATGGCGTTCTCGTGATACAAATGTATTACAATTTCTTTCTTTTGTCAAGAGAAACTTTTCTTTTCTTATTTTATCTTTAACAAACTTAATTTGCGCAAATTTCGTATAACGAACTAGGCTTACTGAAGTTGTCCGACCCTGAGTCCCAGCGGGACGTTAGGGACTGGCACGTAGCTTGCGGATGCAAGCGAGTGACAGGAGGACAATTTGGCGTAGCCCAAGCGAGGGCTTGTCCCGAAGCGAAGCAGTAAGCCGCTGTTATGCGATGTCGTAATTTATAAAAGTATTTCGGGATATTCTTTTTCTAATATTTGAAGTATCATTCCTGAATATTCGGAACTTTTATTGGTCATGGAAATAATTTGCTTATGTAAAATTTCTTTTAATAAAAGATTATTTTCCCTAATATATCTTTCTGCGATTTCCTTAAATTCATTTATTTTTTGAATTTTGTTAATTACAAGTTGTATTCTTGCTTTTGTATTTAATTCTAAAGTTTTTACTGTTATTTCCGATCGATCATTATTTGGTAGCCACACTACGATAGGTCCGTAATGAATCACAAGCTCTTCTATAGGATGATCAAGATATGGATTTAAGAATGGTTTTTCAGAAGTATAATAGTTATTTTTTCTCCTATTGCATTCAGTGCATGCAATAGAGAGGTTTTGCCAATTGAAATGCTCTGTTGGTTTTAAGGAAGATGGAATTATATGTTCTATATCTCCAGGCGTATTGTGCCCAACTATACTTTCGCAATATATACATTTATTAGAAGTTTCTATTCGCAGTACTTCCTTAATTTCTTTTTCTCGGTATCGATATTTTTTTGTAGTATTATTTTTATCATTTAACCAATCATTTAGCCATATGTCTGCGTTTTGACTTAAAATATCAGGTGATTGAAGTTTGTTTAGAGATCTCATATTCTGGAATCACCTATAGATCTAATAATTCCCGTTTCTACTAAGGCATTATAAGCTTGTTCGGCTTTTTCCTTATTGTAATTTCCATCAAAATGTTGCTCTAGAATTGATTTTATTTTTTCTTCAACCCAGATAGGGTAAGTATTATTTAGTCCTAGAATTTCTTTTAAGATTGTATCTGAATTGCCTGAAAGCTCCTTTTTAGAGAGTAAAAATGAATTTACTTTGTTCCTATTATTATGTGCTAAAGCATATACATTCGCGTCAGGGAAAGAACCTAAAATGAAAGGACTATGAGTTGAAATTATAAATTTGAACGATGGAAATGCCTTTTTTATACTTGGTAAAAAATTTCTTTGCATTGAAGGATGCAGGTGGTTTTCAGGTTCATCCATAAGGATTGTGCAATTCTCTCGGTTGGCACCATACATAAATATTTGCCAACCAATGCTAAAGAGTGCATTTATTCCACCTGACATTGCATCAATATTGAAATCACCAGTTTTTGTTTTTAATACGACATCCGGCATTCTAATTTCGATACTTTCGAAACCAAGATCTTCAGGTAATAATTTCTTTAAGATATTCTGAAAGCCTTCAAATAATTCAATATATTCTTGGTTCGCTGCAACACTTTGATTTCCATATCCAAATACAGCTAGTGAGATGAGTGATTTTTTTAAAATTAGTCCTGGGTTTTTATAATTTCCGGATCCATATGTTCTAATTAATAATTGTTGAAATTCCTCAAATTGTTGCTGATTTGATTGGGGATTAGTTGGTATAGAATCAATATTGTGATATGTTGATACTGAACGATGAGATGGAATAGAAATTCCATTTACGCTCTGTTGGTTTTGGATTGATATATTATAGTTAATTGCTTTTTGATCAGTGGGAACAGTTAGATTCGATTGTGCGCCATTTGAATATAGCAGTGATCCAATGTTAGCTGTAGGTTGATTAAAATTGTAATCCTGTTCCATTATTTCGTAAACATCAGACCAAAACCTACCTTTTTTCTTTTTTAAATAATGAGGTGTTGATACAAAATTTATATTCCATCCAAAATGTTTCCCTAAAACGTTTAAGATAGTAGTTTTACCACATCCATTCTTTCCCGTGAGCACGGTTAAGTCAGATGACAAGTCGATGGAAACCTCTTCAAATTGTCTCCATCCTTTAATTTCTAATTTTTCAAAATAATTCATTTTGATCCTTTTATTGTATTATTACGATGTCGCATAACGAACTAGGCTTACCGAAGTTGTCCGACCCTGAGTCCCAACGGGACGTTAGGGACTGGCATGTAGCTTGCGGACGCAAGGCGAATGCCAGGAGGACTATTTGCCGGAAGCCGAGCGAGGCCTTGTGCCGAAGCGAAGCGGTAAGGTGCTGTTAAGCGCAGTTACTTATTAATCTTTATAATATTTGATACTTAATTAAAAACAATAAATATAAAGTTAAAAAAAATTATTACAAAAACTATCTCTAAATTTATGAAAATTCGAAAGAGATAATCTAAATAAACTTTAAAATCGAATAATAATCTGACAAATTATTGAATTGATGAATAAGTTAAAAAGTTAAGAATTTAAATGATAAGTTAATTTCAGATATATAAGTAGGAATTTTATTTACACAAATGTAAATTATAACCATTTTTAATAAGAAAGTTGTAAGCCATCAGAATGTATTCTGGAATATAAGTTTCAGTTTGAAATCCTAGTTTCGGATATTCGATAATTCTTTGTAAATCACCGACAATTTCGTTGATAATCATAAAAAGGTTAATATGTGAATGCGGAGCATCAAAAAGACTATAATTGGGAGAAGAAATAACAAACTTGCAATCATTCCACTGTTTATTTAATGATAATTTAATTCTTAATGTCATCGAAGGCTTTTGCAAAGCGATAATATTATCAAAATTAAGATTAAGAGAATTCAGTAGTAGTTTGGAGAATTGAATATTTTCACCAGTATTGGTAGATTTATCTTCAATTATTAGAAATTCCTTCGGTATACCATTTTCAATCGCTAAATTTGCAAAAGATTGAGCTTCAGAAAGAGGGAAAATATTTTTTGTAAAGAAATTTAATCCACCTGAGAATAGAATGTAATTAGCAAAACCACGATTATAAAGTTCTACAGCATATTCTGCAACTCTCAAATCATGACTACATAAAACGAAGATTAGGTCTGATTTTTGAATAGGATCCTGAATAGATAAAAAATCCCAAATAGTTTGTGCATATATCAGGTCTTCATCTGTAATTATTTTGTGATTTTCAATAATCATTTTAAGTAATTGCGCTTAACGAACTAGCCTAACCGACGTAGGCTGACCCTGAGTCCCAACGGGACGTTAGGGACTGGCCACGACACTTGCGGATGCAAGGGGAGTGCCAGAAGCCTATGTGTCGCAGACCGAGCGAGGGCGTAAGTCCCGAAGTGAAGCGGTTAGGTGCTGTTATGCGAAGTAATTTATTGTTTCAAATTTATATAGCTATACCAGCATAAATATTAATTTGATAATAATCTGAATTTTTTTCTTTATTTCGAAAAAAATTTTCATTGATGTAAATTGAGCTTATTTTGGCAGGAATTGCACCGCGATAATAATCCGGATTATAAGTTATATGTGTATTAGTTTTTCCTGCTTCCATATATCCGTATTGAACTTCAAATCCAATAGGTATGTAACTAAAGAACTCCTTTCTAAATCCAATTCCAAGATTTCCGAAATATTTATTAGAAAAAACATTACTTTCCTTATAAGGTTCAATATCAATTGAACCACCACTAATCGTGGAATAATTTTGGATTTCCGAAGTATATCCTTTTTCAAATCCAAAATTTAAACTACCGTAAAAATCACCCCAAAAAAAGTATTGTGTGGTAATGGAGAATATTTCTGAATTTCTCGATTTCGAAATATTAAAAAATTTGCTAGATCCTGGTGTTGAACCTTGATAACTATAATTTCTTTGTTTTGAACTCAATCCAACGCCATAATTAAGTCCAACAAACAAATTGTTTGTAATACCAAAAAGAAAGTGAAAATTAGGAGAGCTTTCCGTTTCGTTAGTAAAGTATTTAGTATTTGTTTGTAAAAATCCAACTGGTGAAGCAAGAAAGTTTATTCTTTTCCTTTCGGAAGATTCTGCTGAAATACCATTCCAGATTGTAGTAAAAAGAAAGAGGGCTAATGTTATTTTTTTATTCATATTTATATTTAAATTATTTCGCATAACGAACTAGTGTTACCGAAGTTCCCCGACCCTGAGTCCCAACGGGACGTTAGGGACTGGCATGTAGCTTGCGTAAGCAAGGCGAATGCCAGAAGGGGAATTTGCCGCAGGCCGAGCGAGGCCGTAAGTGCCGAAGCGAAGCGGTAACATGCTGTTATGCGTTCGTGCCACATTTTAATAGAAAGGAAATTTCTACAGCTTTTTTCCAATACGAGTGAAAAGGAGACCAAAGTTTCGTATTCAATTATATGAAGGCTTTAACATTTTTGAAACAATGAAAGGATTTGTGGAAAATTTCAAATATTTATTTTTCAAAGAATATAATCTTTTGTTGTGGAATCTAAAGTATATTTATATTTTCAAAAAATGAAATCCGAAATTTTCATTTTCATTCTATCTAAATTATCAATTGAGTTTTCAATGGTTTTAATGATTTAATTATAAGATTTGTAAAAAATATTTTTGTTTATTAAAAATCTTGATTAATAGGGATTAATTTTGATATAGCTGGTAATTTTCTTGGTGTTAAGTTTCCATCTATAGACCAAACTTCCAAGCCTGCCAAAATATTTTCTTTAGAGAAAAGGAAAATTCCAAATAAGTTACCATTTTCATCTTTCCATTTATAATCAGCAATAATTTCAATATTTGATTTCGAATCAGTTAATTGATCAATATTTTTATATTTGAAATCTATTGAAGCACATCCGCAGGAACATGCTGATTTGACCAATAGGTCATTGACTTGAATATTAAAAGTTTCAGATAAATCTTTTCTTTGCTCTAAAAACCAGTAGACAAGTTCTTTTTCATGATGGGTTAAGAATCTTGGATACATACGGTTAGAATCTTTTCTAAAAATATTTTGTTAATAGTTGCAATTTGTGGCATTACGCATAACGAACTAGGGGAGACGACGTTCCCTGACCCTGAGTCCCAACGGGACGTTAGGGACTGGCACGGAGTTTGCGAATGCAAACGAGTGACAGAAAGGGAATGTGTCGCAGACCAAGCGAGGCCGGCAGTGCCGAAGCGCAGCGTTTCCCCGTTGTTATACGAAGTGCCCGTAGTTAAGTTATAAGTGTATATCTCTAATTCGAATCTTGTTCTTAGAAAGTACGATAAACTTTCCATATATTTCATCTGATTTTTTTTGAAGAAGAAAGTTTAAAGCATTAAAGATTTCATTATATTCGTTTGGGCTATATCTAAGGAAAATAATTCCATTTGAATATTCTTTATGTGAAAAGACCCATTCTCCAAAATCTTTGTCTAAAGTTAGAATGACTGCTTTTAGTGAGATTGCTAAGTTAATAACTTGAATATCAGGAATACCTTTATGTTCTTCTAGAACAGAGTAAACAGTGTGTCCAGAATTTCTTAAAAGTTTAATTAAGCGAAAATCGACATTTTCGTCTGCAAGTATTTTAACTTGCAAGTAAGCTCTCTCTGCTAATTACATCGCTAGAATAAGCGATACATGCGAGAATATCTTCTTTTTCAATAGAGGGATAAGCTTCTAGAATATGTTCAATTGACATTCCTTCTCCAAGTCTTTCCAGAATGAAATCAACTGCGATTCTAGTATTTTTAATCACCGGTTTGCCTAGTAAGACTTCCGGAGATGATGTTAATCTAGCTTTGTAATCCATATGCTCATGTTATCATGACTTTGCTTACAAAGTCAAGTTGAGTTGTGCTGATAAATTGATCTTTCTTGAATACTTTCTTCTCTTTTTTGCTTAAACTTGTAGAATTTCCATTCTAAATCAGTTTTTCGGGCATTTCGTATAACGAACTAGTGTTACCGAAGTTCCCCGACCCTGAGTCCCGACGGGACGTTAGGGACTGGCATGTAGCTTGCGTAAGCAAGGCGAATGCCAGAAGGGGAATTTGGCGTAGCCCGAGCGAGGCCGTAAGTGCCGAAGCGATGCGGTAACATGCTGTTATACGAAGTCGCAATTTTTTGATATTACTAATCTATATTATCTAAGTATGAAAATGCTCTGTAAGTACCAATAAGTATATAATTCGGTATTCTTCTATAAATTGGCAAACTATTGTTCATAAGAGCTCCATTAAACCAAGCAATGGAAAAGAAAATGTAGCCGATAGAATGAAGAGTTCCTGCAACTATATCATATGGTAATGCTAATGGATAAAGTAAAATAAAAGCAGTTTTGTTTTTTTTGTAAAAAGGTGATTTTAGAGTATAGCTTGGAAATTTATTTAATTCTTTCTCTTCTAATTCTACTTTAATATAAAAAAACTTTTTTAGGCTTTCAATTTTTAATCTTATAATCTCTTTTTTTTCGTTTTTATCGTAACTTTCAAATTCCTTAATATTAACTAACTTGTAATTTAAATTATGTATGATATCTAAATTACAATCGCTAGAGAAATTTGAAGGATTGATATTATATTGATAAAACTTTTCATTATTTTGATTCTCTAAATCTAAGATAAAACATCTTCTGTCACGAATTAAAAGAGGATCATTGTTAATTGGCATAGTCGTAGTTGCCGTAACTATTAGTATTTTATTTTTTTCAATTATACCAATTTTCAAAATATCTTCAATATGGAGATAATCAGTTCCGAACGCATTTTTTGTAACTTTTTTAGTCTGCCTATAATGTCCGCAGTGAAAAATAATACATGAGATAATACTAAGAAATAGAATAATTTTAAATCCGTTTTTCACAAGAATATTTTCCTTAATTATTATAACATATGTTTTCTTGCGATTTCGTATAACGAACTAGGCTACTCGACGTTTCCCGACCCTGAGTCCCAGCGGGACGTTAGGGACTGGCATGCAGCTTGCGTAAGCAAGGCGAATGCCAGGAGGGAAATGTGGCGCAGCCCAAGCGAGGCCGCGAGTGCCGAAGCGCAGTGAGTAGCCGCTGTTATATGCAGTGCGGTATAATACATTTTATATTTATTTGCGAATCTTTATCTCTTTCACTCTTAAAAAGAAAGGTCTGAATAAGAGTATTAATTTTTCTAATTTATCCTAACTTTCTTTCTTTTTGTTTTTACTTCATTATTAGATTATATAATATTTTTTTAATTATTTTACAATTAGTATAATATATTTTATTTCGATTACGGAGGAAATTTTAATTATTCATGCCTTTGGTTGTGAATTTATTTAAATAATATCGTTCTTTTTATATTATTTAAATTGTTTTTATACGTTTTCATATTCTTGAGGTGTTTGCACTCAACTTAAGAGTATATAAATTCCAAAAGATATGTTTTTTTTTGTAATTATAATAAATCCTTAGCTCTTCCTTCTTCTTGGTTTTTTTTTAGGTTTATCTATTTCAAATTCTACCGCATTGCATATAACGAACTAGTGTTACCGAAGTTCCCCGACCCTGAGTCCCAGCGGGACGTTAGGGACTGGCATGTAGCTTGCGTAAGCAAGGCGAATGCCAGAAGGGGAATTTGCCGTAGGCCGAGCGAGGCCTAGTGCCGAAGCGAAGCGGTAACATGCTGTTATGCGTAGTGGCTTTATATTAATGCGAGACTCCATAAGTAAGAGCTACAAATACTACTCCGATCGCTTGTAAAGGGAGAGTTATAATATCAATTGCGATAGCAATAGGTGTGAAAAGATAAAGAATAGGTCTTAATGTAGATTTATAATCTATCCGATTCGTAATTGTTATTTTAATTAATTTTTGATCTGAAAATTGATTTCTATTGTAAGTAAACCTATATACAGTATTCATATCTTTGAATCTATTGTTCGAAGTATCTAAGGATAATTCCATTCTTCCATAATTTTCATCAACAGGTAGTAGGTTTTGATTTATATATAATTTACTATATTTTATGCAATGATTAGGTTTATAGCAAATTTCATTGTCTAGAAAGTTGTTTAATTCGTATGAAGTAATAATGGAATCATGAAATGGATATTTAAGTTTATCGGGTTTATATTCTCCTGTTTTCAAGCTATAAGCAGAATCATCAGTAAATATAATTATAACGTGACCAGAATATCCGATAACTGATTTAATTTCCTTATTTGGGAAATTATTTATTTCGAATTGTTGATCGTCATAAAAAGAAAAAGCATGGCTATTGTATTTATAATCCTGGATTCCGAATCCAGATTCAATTCTGATATTTTCATTAATGAAGATTATTGCTGGAACATGGGAGCTGTCTTTTGATCCTAATCGTATAAGTGAATCAATGAAATCGGTATCGTTTTTACATTCGTTGGTAGGTATTTGAATAATATTTTCTTTTTTTAATTTACTGATATCTAGATTTATACACCGCAATCTTCCAATTGAGGCTTCTGAAGAATCATTTTCATAATTTTTTAATTCATCCGTTTCGAGTCTTTCGGTTGTATGGACTCGGATAACCAAGGAGATGTTTGTCGTATTTATCGAGTTTAATTCATTTAGGTACTGTTGGTTTTTGTATGGCTTAACTCCTGCATTTCCGAAAGTAACAAATGTTGCGCAATTGAAGTTAAGGAGTATTGCTGATAAAATTGTAAATTTTGAATACATGAGAGTATATCCTATATTATTTGGATTTAAGCCATTGCGCATAACGAACTAGACTTACCGAAGTTGTCCGACCCTGAGTCCCATCGGGACGTTAGGGACTGGCATGTAGCTTGCGTAAGCAAGGCGAATGCCAGGAGGACAATTTGCCGTAGGCCGAGCGAGGGCTAGTCCCGAAGCGAAGCGGTAAGTCGCTGTTATATGCAGTGCGGTATATTACATATTTTATATTAATATGCGAATCTTGATCTCTTTCAATCTTAAAAAGCAAAGTTTGAATAAGAGCATTAATTTTTCTAATTTATTTTAACTTTCTTTTTTTTATCTTTATAGAATGATAAAATTGGATATAGAAAATTGAGATTGAGTTAAATTGTATCGAGTTTTCTTTGTTTTATTTTAGTTTTACAATTAGTAATTTTTTATTGTATCTGATTACTGATAAGATTAATAATTTTTATGTTTCTAGTTTTAAATTTATCTTTTTCTGTTTCCATATTCTTGAGGTGTTTGCACTCAACTAAAGATTATTTAAATTCCAAAAGATATATTATGTTTTTTTTTAATTATATTCAATCCTTAGTTTTTTCTTCTTCTTCTTGGCTTTATTTTTTTTAGCTTTTTCTATTTCAAATTCTACCGCATTGCATATAACGAACTAGACTAACCGACGTAGGCTGGCCCTGAGTCCCGAACGGGACGTTAGGGACTGGAACGACACTTGCGGATGCAAGGGGAGTGCCAGAAGCCTATGTGTCGCAGACCGAGCGAGGGCGCAAGTCCCGAAGCGAAGCGGTTAGTCGCTGTTATGCGAAGGTCAAATCGAAGCAATTAAGTGACTCTTTTGGGCATCGAACCCAATCCTTCCCCTTCAATTATTCACTATTCAATTACTTATAATGGATATTTGAAGGGGGACGTCCTACCTGTCAGACTCAAGAGTCATTTTAGTTTCTATTTTCTCCTTTTTTAGTTGAGCGATGCTTAAAGCGACATTAAAAGGTAACCTATATTCTGTAACTAAAAAAGATGCGATTGAGTTTAAGAATCTATCTGAATTAATTCCATATCTTATGAAATTTGATTCATCAATAAATTTTACATAATCATCTATTTTTGGATCTAGATGTTTACTGATTATGAAAGCTAAATCAAGAGTAATTTTTGAAACAAATATAAAATCATTGAAATCTATTTCGTTTTCAGAATTTGGTAAATTTTTATATTTTATGTATTTTTCATCTAATTTTAATTTCTTAACGGAATTATGTAAACTCTGGAGTTTTGTATCTTTTTTTGAGGATGCATGCACGAATGTATTTCTTATTAATCGGTAATATTCTAAAATTGAATATTCATTACTATTTTTTATATTGCCAATTGCGAATTTTGTAATTTGAGTTTCCATTCTTTCTAGTAGAAAATCCAATTTTGTTTCTTCTGTTTTCTTCTGTTTTTTATATTTTCCATAAAAAATATCGAGTTCTTTGCTAAAATCAAAAATAAATTCATCGAAAGCCGAATAAGCTATAGCTATAAAATTTTTATATATAAGTGGCTTTACCGTTTTATATTCGTTTGCATTAAAATTGATATTAGATTTATTTAGAGCATTAATTATTTTAGTTTCAACATCAGCATCTGAAATAGCATTTTCTTTCAAATTCCTAATACATAATTCCAGGAATTCCACTAGAGAATCGTATTTTCCTAAAGTTGTTTTTAAATCATTATATGATTTCATTTTTTACCATTTTATTTTGACTTTCGCATAACGAACTAGTGTTACCGAAGTTCCCCGACCCTGAGTCCCGGACGGGACGTTAGGGACTGGCATGTAGCTTGCGTAAGCAAGGCGAATGCCAGAAGGGGAATTTGGCGTAGCCCGAGCGAGGCCTTGTGCCGAAGCGAAGCGGTAACATGCTGTTATACGCAGGAAATGTTTTCAATATTTATTTTATTTGTAAAAGGTTTTAGTTTTGATTTTGTTTTAAAGGTAAGTTGAACCATTGCAAAGATTTGCTCTTTGAATATAACATGCACCTTTCCTAGAAGAACATTCGTTTTCAGTTAGGCCACTATTTACACATAATTGAATATTTATTACTTCACATACAAAGAAAGTAGCTACTGGATCACAAGTTCTTTCTTTTTCTTTCGTTTCTTTTGATTTTCCGAAAATATCTTCTCTTTCTTTTTGGCAATGTGAAAATAATATGAGTAATAATATTATTATTAGATTTCTTTTCATAATTTTCCTTTTCATGTTTTTTTATAGATTGAATATGTATTTCCTAAGTATTTTTCAATTTGAAATAGTTTTTAAATTATTTTAAACTTCAAAGTTTTCATTATATTATCTAAAAAATCGTTTAATTGAAAGATATATATTCTTTAGTTCTAATGTTTTTAATTATCATCATTTTGAATAATTAAGAATAAAAGTATGTTCTGCTTATAAATTAATAGTTTAAAATTATGTAGATAATGAATGGTCGAATAATTTCGGATATATTTTAATTATTATATTTTTATTGGTTATAAATTATTAAATTGTTATTTTTGTGAAATTTATTGTTAAATATAATTTCATTTCTTGCGTATAACGAACTAGGGGAGACGACGTTCCCTGACCCTGAGTCCCAACGGGACGTTAGGGACTGGCACGGAGCTTGCGCATGCGAGCGAGTGACAGAAAGGGAATGTGGCGCAGCCCAAGCGAGGCCGCAAGTGCCGAAGCGCAGCGTTTCCATGCTGTTATGCGTAGTTGCTGCTTTTAATTTGTAGATTTGTCTATTTTACGGATTTCGTTAATTACTGATTCAGAGATCCAGATACCTTTTCTTTGAAGTTCATTGAGCTGTTTTTCTAAATCATTTATTATTCTTAGCTTTTTTGCTTTCGCTAAAATTCCAAGAGTTCCAGTTATTTTTAGTCCGAGATTTTTTGCAATTTTTCTAGCTTTTAAATCATCCAAGATAACTAAAGAATTTTTTGATTCAAGTGCAAGAGCGATTGTAGTTGCTTCTCCGCTATCTAAAATTTGTTCAAGAGATTTAACAGAAAATTCTTGGTTAGGGTTTTTGATTTTTATAAAGTCAGGTATATTTTCACCGAATTCAGTTTTTACTGTATCAGTAATTATAATCGAATTGTATAAACTTTTTAAAAGATCAAGTTGTTGTATTTTTGAAAGAAGAATTAAGCAACTTGTATTTGAAATTACGTCAGGCATTCTCTAAATCATTTTTAAGATCATCTGTAGAATATCCAAATAGAATAGAAGATCCATAATTCTTCATAACATCAATTAACGATGACTTTGAAAGATTTACAATATCGGCAGCTTGGCCAATAGAAATTTTACCCGTTTCATACAATTTAACAGCCATTGCCATTTTGAAATCATATTCATTTAGATCTATTTGATCGGGAATTTGGAAACTTAAAGATTTCATAATTGTTATGTAAAAACTTATGTTATTGAAAAACAAAAATCAAACTATTTTTCATATCCTATTTATTGAATTTTTTGGAAATTTTGGTATTTTTTGATAAAACCAATGTTTTGCAGCAATTACGCATAACGAACTAGGCTTACCGAAGTTCTCCGACCCTGAGTCCCGGACGGGACGTTAGGGACTGGCATGTAGCTTGCGTAAGCAAGGCGAATGCCAGAAGGAGAATTTGCCGAAGGCCGAGCGAGGGCTAGTCCCGAAGCGAAGCGGAAAGCCGTTGTTATATGCAGTGCGGTATATTACATATTTTATATTAATATGCGAATCTTGATCTCTTTCAATCTTAAAAAATCTAAGTTTGAATAGGAGCATTAATTTTTCTAATTTATTTTAAGTTTCTTTTTTTTATCTTTATAGAATGATAAAATTGGATATAGAAAATTGAGATTGAGTTAAATTGTATCGAGTTTTCTTTGTTTTATTTTAGTTTTACGATTAGTAATTTTTTATTGTATCTGATTACTGATAAGATTAATAATTTTTAGGTTTCTAGTTTTGAATTTATCTTTTTATGTTTCCATATTCTTTAGGTGTTTGCACTCAACTAAAGATTATTTAAATTCCAAAAGATATATTATGTTTTTTTGTAATTATATTCAATCCTTATTTTTTCCTTCTTCTTCTTGGCTTTATTTTTTATGGCTTTTCCTATTTCAAGTTCTACCGCATTGCATATAACGAACTAGACTAACCGACGTAGGCTGACCCTGAGTCCCAGAGGGACGTTAGGGACTGGAACGACGCTTGCGCAAGCAAGAGGAGTGCCAGAAGCCTATGTGTCGCAGACCGAGCGAGGCCGTAAGTGCCGAAGCGAAGCGGTTAGTTGCTGTTATACGAAGTTTTCGGGCATATTGAATTAATTACGCCACGGATGGCGTTCTTTTTCTTCCTGTCTTAGAGGTTTTTACTTTATATTCTTTTACAAGAATATCAGTCGGAATACCTAGATTTTGATTAATCTTCCTAATCATCTCCAAGGTAAGCTTTCTTTTTCGATTTAAGATTTCAGTGGCACGACTTCTCCCGCCGATTAAATTTCCTAAATCAACACTTTTCATGTTCATGTCATCCATAACAGATTTTAAAGCTTCAATTGGATCCGGATCATCAATGGGGTAGTGTTTGGCTTCGTAAGCATCAACTAAGGTTATTAAAATATCTAATTTATCGTATTCGGTAGTATTTTTTTTAGCATCCCAAAGTTTTTCAATCTCAGAAAGAGCTTCTAAGTGATCTTTTTGATTTTTAATAGGTTTTATGTTCATTTAAATGACCTCAGCATTGATTTTATCGTATTGTTCGTGAGTTCCTATAAATCTAATGAAGACAGTTTGTAAGTTGTAGTGAACCTTCACAATAAGTCTGTATTTGTTTCCGTGAATATTGAAAACGATTCTATTATCTTTAAGGAAACTAGCATTTCTGTATTTTTCTTTAATATTAGCAGGAGATTTCCAGAAAGCTTTGGAAGTATCTTTAAACCAAACTTCGATTGGGATTTTAGAGTCAGAGTATTTCGGAATTGAATAGAAATCCCTTAGAATTTTTCTTGAATTAACCCTCACAAATCAATTGAAGCATGTTCCCGAAATGGTAACAACTACTTTTTCACCTTTTTTAGCGAGCAGGGATGCTCGCATTTTAATAAAATAGAAGCTCCCGAAAATTTCGTATAACGAACTAGTGTTACCGAAGTTCTCCGACCCTGAGTCCCGACGGGACGTTAGGGACTGGCATGTAGCTTGCGTAAGCAAGGCGAATGCCAGAAGGGGAATTTGCCGTAGGCCGAGCGAGGCCTTGTGCCGAAGCGAAGCGGTAACATGCGGTTATACGAAGTCGCAAGTTAAGCAATTAGATAAAAACAGCGGGAGAAATATTAAATTTTTCAGCCAAAGCCTTGATTTGCCGAACATTCAAATCTCTTTTTCCATTCAAGATTTCAGAAACAACGCCTTGACTACCCAAAATGCTTAAATCCTTTTGAGTAAGATTATTTTCTTCCATCAGAAACTTTAATACTTCAATTGGTTCAGCATTAGGGTGAATAAAGTGATCATTTTCATATTCTTCAATCAAATTACCAACGGTTTCGAGAAGAGGAGCAAGTTGATGTTTTTCATTATTCCCAACTTCATCAATAAGTTCATCCAAAACTTTCACAAGTTTTTTGTATTGTTTATCAGTGTGTGGAACAGAGAGAATATCTTTAACATCATGCCAAACATTCTTAACTTTTTCAATATCTTGAATCATAAATTCTCCTTTTTCCATTTACCTTTGTCATATTCGTTATGAGTTAAAATATTCCGAACAAAGACTTTTTGTCGATTGTAATGTATAGCTACGATCAATCTAAAATGATTTCCACTGATATTAAAAACTGTAAGATTACCAACCTGATCAACAGAGTTAAAAACTTTTCTTAATTCATTAAAATCTTTAAAAGATGTGTTTTTTACGATTTTAAACCAGCTTTTAAGTGAAGATTCAGAATTTGGATGTTTATTGATAAAATCATCAAGTTTCTTCCAGCTGATAATATGCACTTCATCCAAGAATATCTCAAAATGAGATAAGTCAAATTCTTTTTTATTATTTTAGAAAAGATTTCTTGCGATTTCGTATAACGAACTAGACTTAACGACGTTCCTCGACCCTGAGTCTCGGAGAGACGTTAGGGACTGGCACGTAGCTTGCGTATGCAAGCGAGTGACAGAAGAGGAATGTGGCGTAGCCCGAGCGAGGGCCTGTCCCGAAGCGTAGCGTTAAGTCGCTGTTATGCGCTTTAAATGGGTAGTAAAAATATTATATATTTTTTGAATTTAAATTTAATTCGAAATTGAAGAATAGAAATAAAAAATTCTACTCTACAGTAATTATTAAATTCTTTCCCTTAATATTTCTCATATCGATATTGTCTTCTTCTAACCAGTTTTTATGATTCTTTCTAACTTTATGAAATCGGATTATCGGATTGTCGTACTTTGTAACATAAATTCTAAAAATGCAATCTGGGAAGTCGATCGACAATTTTTGCTTCCACATTTCGGAAATCAATTTTCCTAAATTCCATGCGACATTGAAATCTGAATGATTTGAATTCCAAAAAGGTTCTTCTTGTAATTCCGCATTATGATTGAATAAATCAAGAATATGTATATGGTTTATTAAACACTCTGCCTCAATAGGATCATCTGGAATTTCTTTGATTCGAGAATATTCGCTTTTTAGAACTATCAATCCATTCTCTTCCAAGAGTTCAGGCCAAAAATATTCAGATACCATAGAATAAATCAAAGAAATCGGAAAGTTACCTACAGAAAATAATCCTTCAAAGCCATTTGAAATTCGATTTTGAGCATTCAATAAAATTTCCTCGTAGTTCGATTTAAACATTGCAGAGGTTGTTCTATCTATTTGTCCGGATAGCCGCTGGAAAGATATATATTCCGCTGGATTCTTAAAAGTGAGAGAATCGGTTTCTCTATATCTAGAAAAAAATTCGAATAAAACTAAAGCTTCATCTTCGCTAATTTCTAAAAAATATTTTTTCATTTTTTGCTCATTAAGTTAATCTGATTCAAATCAATAGAAAAGATCTGCCCATTTATTGCGCATAACGAACTAGCCTTCCCGAAGTTGTCCGACCCTGAGTCCCGGAACGGGACGTTAGGGACTGGCACGTAGCTTGCGTATGCGAGCGAGTGACAGGAGGACAATTTGGCGCAGCCCGAGCGAGGCCGTAAGTGCCGAAGCGTAGCGGGAAGGTGCTGTTATCTGCAGTTTCCGCTTTTTAATATTTCGCCTTTATGATGCAATAATTTTAGCTAACCCTTTATTTCAAAGTCATGAATAGCTATCTGTCATTTAATTTGTCAGCTTGATTTTTATCAATTTTCGTAAACTTGCAAATACATCCAATACCCATTTGCGAAGCCATTTGATTTTTTACCCAAGCAGCATTTTCACATTGCGAAGACTCATCAAAAGCAACTAATTTGAATGATCTCAGAAATTCGCTTGTGACAGATGGAGGTAAACTAGAATATCCAGTAGTAGAACAATAAAGCCAATAGTGAGATTTCGAATAAAGGTCTTTTTCACGGCGAGTTGCTTCTTTCTCTACTTGTATTTTTTCGTAAACTGAAACCAAATCAGGTGCAACGGAAGCCGGTTCAATAATTTTACCATTCGAACTATATAGTTGTGGTTTATCTAAATTGTTTTTACATGTATCTGAAGGTATAATAGATTTCCCATTTGTTAATAAATGTTTTTTCCCACAAATATTAATTTTAAGGTCATCCACTGTAAACAATTGGCTTTTTTCAGGTAAAGTTTCAGTTTCCACTTCTGTGATTTCAGTATTCCATGATCGCCAAATTAAGGTAGGAGCTTCCAGAAACAATGGGAAAATGCATAAAACATTCCATGTATCAACACAAGAAGGGTTTTCTTTAATGGAAACTGATCTATCAATTAGATAGTTTACTCGTATCTGCCTATTAGGGATTTTTTTTCCTGTTACAAAAGCAGTTATATTCTCTGACTCGTTACTTAAAGCTATTGTGTATTCATCTATTGTTTTTTCTGAATTAGCTATTATTTCTTTTCTTTTTGCAATTCGATTTTCATTAACACTATAGCAACTATTTACAAATATGATAGTGCATAGAAGGGTGATACACCAGTTTATGAATTTTAAGATACTTTTCATTTTTTTATACTCCAATATTTTCAATTAATTCGAGGGCATTTTCATATTTTTTCTTATAAGAATAATATTTGCGGATATTGCAGATAACGAACTAGTGTTACCGAAGTTCCCCGACCCTGAGTCCCAACGGGACATTAGGGACTGGCATGTAGCTTGCGTAAGCAAGGCGAATGCCAGAAGGGGAATTTGCCGCAGGCCGAGCGAGGCCTTGTGCCGAAGCGAAGCGGTAACATGCTGTTATGCGTAGTAGCAATTGATTAAAATTTTAGAGATTTACTAGATATTTCCGAATCTGATATAGAAAACAATGCATACTAAAAGGGAAATAATATATAAGTAAAGATGAAATGCAGATTTAATTAATTTAATTTCAAGGAAATTGAACTCCTGATTATCTTCTCTTATCACTCTTATATTTGCTGGAAAACCGTTTGATAGCTTAAATATTAATTTTAGCCATAAAAAGGTCAAAAAAAAGGTTCTAAAAAAGAGCAATGTAAAAATTGTAAGGGCGATAGTTATTAAAAAATCCAATGTCAATTTTTCAAATTATATAGTAACAGATTTAAAAATAAGATATTTTGAAAATTTAGTTTCAAAGTTATATCAATGTATAAAGGTAAATTGAGTTATTCAGAAAAATTGATATCAAAGCCACCAAGGTTTTTGACTCGATGTATTTTTACATTTATCAATATGTACTTTTGCACAGTATGCAAGCAATGCGTTATCTTCTTCGGTCTGATTCCTTTTTAGTTGATATATAAAAAAACAATCAGTGAAAAACATATCTTCTTTCATTTTTTCATCTTTGCAAACGTATCTTTCGCTTAAGGCTGGTCCATAGCAATGCAAGTTTAATGTTGTTAGTATTAAAATTATATTTTTTTTCATAGATTTCCTTGTATTTGTTTGTAAAAGAAAAAAGGTAAATTAAATAATATATTTTTTTATTAATGTTTTTTGTTAATGTTAATCAAAATCATTTGCTTCTGGATCAAAAATTTTTAATATAATGGAATTATCGCAGATTTTCTTTCTTTCTTCTGCTTTGTTTTGGGCATAAGCAAAGTTAACTAAACCTAAGCTTTTTCTATTTTCATTTTCCTGATCTGTATTTCTTGAAATAGGAATAAGTAAACTTAAAGCCATTATTTTCTGGAATTCGATAGAATCCAAATTTTCTCTACAATTCTGTCTCTCACTATCAGCACATTGAAAGTTTAATAATATAAAGATAAATACTATTTTTTTCATTTGTACTCCTTTGAAATTTTTTGCTATTACGCATAACGAATTAGACTAACCGACGTAGGCTGACCCTGAGTCCCGAACGGGACATTAGGGACTGGCCACGACGCTTGCGTAGGCAAGAGGAGTGCCAGAAGCCTATGTGTCGCAGACCGAGCGAGGGCGTAAGTCCCGAAGCGAAGCGGTTAGTTGCTGTTATGCGACGTTAATTATGCAATAATAAAAATTTCTCATAAATGAATGATTCACAACAGTCGTGGAAAATTTCAGTTTCATTCACTTTATATTTTTTTTGAAGCAGCTGAAAATCAGATTTCGAAATTTTGGTATTATTGTATGAAATATCCTTGAGTGCTGTTTTTTGTAAAATAGATTCTAATGTCGAAATTGTAGCAATAGTGTTACTTAAGTTTATATATTGTAATTTCTTGTTTTTATCAAGTGATTTGATCGAAATTTCGTTTATACTTGTTCCGAAGAAAGAAATATATTTCAATTTTTGTAAATTGGAGAAATTTAGATCTTTATTTGTATCAATAGGAGTTTCGTTGAAATAGAGAATTTCTAAGTTTTTAAAATTTAAATTTTTATCCAAAAACAAACATTTGGATTTTGTTCTGCTTATATATAATTCTTTTAATCTAGGAGAGTTTAATTCTGATAACAGAGAATCAGTAATAGGGTTGTCATCTAAAATTAGGATTTCTAATATTTTTGAGTCTTTTAAAAAAGAGATTTCACTATCGTTTAAGTTAAGGTTCTTTAATGAAAGACTTCTTAAAGAATTGATATTTGAAAGTATTTTAATCTCTTTCTTGTTAAATCTGGAGGATTCTAAATCTAATGCAGTTAAAAATTTATAGTCTTTAAGAAAATCTAATCCTGTTTCAGAAAAATCTGTGTTGAATGCTATTATTCCTTTTATGTCTTTTAATTTTTTAAGAAGGCCTACTTGGCTCAGACTTAGTTTCATATTTGAAATATTAATTACTTTATGTTTTTCATACAGTGTGACAGCATCAATATTTAATACATCATCTGCTTTAAAATTCAACTGTTCGAAAAAATTTTTTATTTCTGTGCTATAAATACTTGCATTTGATGCAAATAAGATACAGACAATGCTGATTATTTTTTTTGTATTATGAAATTTATTCATTTTTTTTATCCTAAGTGTATTTTTAATTAATGTCGCATAACGAACTAGCCTAACCGACGTAGGCTGACCCTGAGTCCCGGAACGGGACGTTAGGGACTGGAACGACGCTTGCGCAAGCAAGAGGAGTGCCAGAAGCCTATGTGTCGCAGACCGAGCGAGGCCGTAAGTGCCGAAGCGAAGCGGTTAGGTGCTGTTATGCGAAGTTGCGATTTATATTGTTTTTTTTTTGTTATATAGAGTATCATCAATAGCTATGGCATTTATTAGATACTCTTTTAAAATTGTATGATTAATTTGATTTTGATTATGGTAAGTAATGCAATAAACCTGTTTTCTGTTCTCTTTCTCTAAAATATTATATTTGTCATTAATTAAATATCCATTGCAAAATCCGAATTGAACGCCAAATTTAGGTCCATTTTTTATAGAAGATGGCCAAATAAAACAGATTCTGCTATTTTTGAAATAATATAGAACTGAATATGAGATTTTTTCCTCAAGAGAATAAAATTCAGAAGTGATATCCTTCAATCTAGAAACAATTTCAAATTCATCCTTTGAAAGTGATTTATAAAAATTTTCAAATTTATTATCAAGAAATTTCATTATATCAAAAATGATGTTTAAGAAATTGAGTTTAATTTTTTAGAAAGAAGTCCTGTGATAAGACCTAATATTAAAGAAGAAATAATCAAAGGTGGAAGAATTGAGTAATTATTTGGAACAATAGCTAAGCTTATGAACCAAGGAATATTTAAAAAGAAAGTCCAAAGAATAGAATGAATGTGAACAGATAAGCCAGAACTAGATAAGTAAACAATTGCACCACAAAAGAACCAAAATGACATTGATTGTATGAATATTAAAATTGGAGTATTTGAATCAGCAATGTAAATAATAGAACCTTCTATAATTGAGAGTGTTAAACCAATTATGAAGGCATTTCGCCAAAGATTGAATTTAGAGATTGAGTTTTCTTTCATGCATTCGTATGTATAGTAAGTATATGATTAGTCAAATAAAAAACTAATTATATATAAATTATTTCGCAATTTCGCATAACGAATAGGCTAACCGACGTAGGCTGACCCTGAGTCCCGGAAGCGGGACGTTAGGGACTGGCGCGCAGTTTGCGTATGCAAACGAGTGCCAGAAAGCCTATGTGCCGTAGGCCGAGCGAGGGCTTGTCCCGAAGCGATGTGGTTAGCCGCTGTTATACGCAGTATCCAGTGTGAAAGAATAAAGTAATTAAAAAAGAATTTAGCCAAATTTCGTATTCTTTCATTTTTTCTTCTTAAAGTTTTTTTTTCAAATCTTTTTAGAATTATAAATAAGAATTCTATTTTTCATTATGTAAAAATAGAGTCGCCGTCCAAAAATGCTTTCTTATTTAAGATAAAACCAAGAACTCTTCATTTCTTTCCTTAGTTCATCTTTTCTTTTAATTCTTAATTTTTATAGTGAAAATTTTCATATAAATTTTCTACTTAATCAACGGAGCTACGATAGAACGAATCGCATGAATGAAAATGCGTCAATTCAAAGATATTGGCGTAATTACTTACCAAGAGTCTCTTAATCACTTTTTGGATATTGCGTATAACGAATAGACTTACCGAAGTTCCCCGACCCTGAGTCCCGGAACGGGACGTTAGGGACTGGCATGTAGCTTGCGCAAGCAAGGCGAATGCCAGAAGGGGAATTTGGCGTAGCCCGAGCGAGGCCTTGTGCCGACGCGTAGCGGTAAGGCGCTGTTATGCGAAGTCTCTTACTTTAAAGAGGTGCTTTTAGACTTTCTATTTAATTCATCTTTCTCAACAATTCTTGATTTGTAAATTTCATGTAGTGATTGATGTTTTTTAAGAATTAATTCAAAATCATTTTTGTTTTCTTGTTCTAATTCTGCTTTAATTTTTCTAACTTCAGTAATTATTAAATCTTCCATTATGAAATCTCCATTAAAGCTTCAGGCGTAATAAGCAAGGGTGTTTTTAGGTTTAGTTCTAAATTCAAATCAATTAATGCACTTTGAGTTCTAGGGTTAGAAATGTGTTTCATATTCCAACTTAAAAGATACTCAACTTCATAAAATGAAGCATATGCAATATGAATAGTATCATATTTAGATTTTTCTGGAATGTTTAATTTTGAAAAATATTTCTCTGCAAGGGCCATAATTTCGACTTTTTCTGCTAAAATTGGCAAATTTTCGGATGCTTTTAATCTTTTTTCAGCTTCGAGTTGGTTTCCCTTTGAAATTTCCTCAATAACAGCAAGGGAAATAAAGCAGTCAAATTTGCTCATTTCATCTTCCCACCAGTCAATAGTTGTTTCTTGTCGTGATAAAGTGCGAATTTCCTTAGAAAGTTTTGCCGTATAGTAGCTTATTACTGAAGTTTCAATATAGACTCGACTTTTCATCTACCAGAACTGTTTAACTTCATGAACTTAATGTAAAGATTAAAAATTCCCTTTTTTGAGTTATTTCTATATAAGATAAATTTCAAGAGATTTCGCATAACGAACTAGACTTACCGAAGTTGTCCGACCCTGAGTCCCAACGGGACGTTAGGGACTGGCATGTAGCTTGCGTAAGCAAGGCGAATGCCAGGAGGACAATTTGGCACAGCCCGAGCGAGGCCTTGTGCCGAAGCGAAGCGGTAAGTCGCTGTTATGCGTAGTCGCTCTTAATGTATTTAAATGTCTACGTAGCTGAATGATTGTGGAGCTTTAAAATTTTTAAATATTGTCTTCGGTTCCTTAGGTTTTTTATATTGAATTACATTCTTAATTTTTAAGGCTATTGCTGAATCAGTGTTACTGTAATAGCTATCAAAAAATACCTTTTTAATACCGCTAAATTCTGAGGTTTTTTTCCAGATTTCCTCAGGTGAGCCTGATAAAACTCTTTCGATTTCAAATTCACCAATGAGTTTTCCAACGGGCATAGTCGAATATACTACTACTTTAGAAAACTTGGGTTTTTTCATTCCTCGTTTTCTGTATTCGAATTTTTTTTCACCACTAAAGATTTTTTCTACAAATTCTGGTTTAATAGATAATAAAATCTTCATTAATTCCACCCATTTTTACGATTGCTTTGAATTGATTATCGGATAATTCTCTGAAACCCCAGTATTCTTCTTTATCTAATCCAATTTTTTCCACTAGCGTTTGCATAGTAAGCCTTTTCGACATCGCAGCGTTATAAGTCATAGTGATGACAAAACTTCCGTCTTTGGCATGCCACTTCCGTAGTTCTTGTTCATCGAAAACGCTATATTTTGCACCTAGTTCTAAAAATTTTTGTAGAGTGTAAGATTTTGAGAGTTGTACTTCTTCAACTATACAAATACTTGTGGCTACAGACCGGTACCATGCTGGGCCATTATCGTCTTTGGTTCTGTAAATTACGATTATATCGCCGCTTCGAACACCTCCGATTTTCATTGATGTCAAGTAGATCTTATGGATGCTATTCGTTTGGGAAATATCTTCGATTATATCTAAACTTTCTGTATTTAAAATTGAATCAGGAAATAATTCGGTATGCCACTTTGGATAAATCGAGAGAAGGTATTTACGAGATTTTTTTGCATTTATAATCGGATAATCTAAAAGAATATTGTTTTTTATATTTGAGAAAGTTTTTAAAAAAACTAATTCCTCCCCATTTGAAGTTTTCTTAACTCCATATTTTTCAAATCCATATTCTTCAAATAATGAAATTAAAGCTTTATGTTTTGGAAATACAGTGACGTAAATTTCTAAGGCATTTTCTCGCACTGCGTAATCAATTGCTTTTTTTAAAAAACGTTCTCCAAGCTTTGTACCATGGGCATCAATTTTCATTGTTCCAATTTTTAGTCTTTTTTTAGCAGGTAACCTCGGTTCAACATCTTTCACCTCTGAATTTTCGATTTTTAAGTATAGGAAGCCAATCATTATCGAATTTTCTCTGTAAATGTAAGCTTTTTCTTTTTGTTTTCGTAGAAACCATTCATTGAATTCTTTGTAGTCAGACCGTAGACTGTCAAAAAATTCATTATTAATATCGAGTTTAGAAAATTCTAAATATTCTAGATTCATTATTTTGTTTTCCTTATTTATTTTGAGCGATTACGCATAACGAACTAGCTAACCGACGTAGGCTGGCCCTGAGTCCCAACGGGACGTTAGGGACTGGAACGACACTTGCACAGGCAAGGGGAGTGCCAGAAGCCTATGTGTCGTAGACCGAGCGAGGGCTAGTCCCGAAGCGAAGTGGTTAGCGGAAGTTATACGACGTGCCAAACTATGATTTGTTTCTATATTTTTCTTCATATGTTGAAATTAAGAAGCTACACAATGTACCAGATAAGTTAACAGCTAGTTCTGCATGTCTTTTACTTGGTTTTGCTTGTTTGGTTTCTTGACCATGAGCATCTCCAAGTTTATTTCGTAGTCCAGCAAGACCATCGACTACTGTTCCACAACCGCTTAAGATTTGTTTAAAAACTTGTTCATGATACATATCAGGTGCTAGATTCATCGATTTAGCTAATTGCTTATAAAGACGCTGTAAATCTCCAGTTTTGTCAGGTATTTCGTTTAACATTTCTAATATATATATACAGGTAGATTCCAATAATGTTCTTGCAGAAGTTATTGCGCCTTCAGGATCATGAATTCGTCTTTCAATACATTTTCTCCAAACTATCTCAAGATTTGGCGAGTTACAAACTTTTAATAATTCTTCAAATGATTCGGAAATCGGATATATGCCTGATTTTTCGATATAATCAAATATAGGTGTAAATTCATTATGTATGAAATTACGTCTTTCTTTATAAGACGGAAATTTTGATTTTATGAAATTCCAATATTGACTCCCATATCTATTTCCGACTACCCAATCTGGCAACATTTTAGACAGTAAAAGATTTGATAAGGCTGAGGACCTTTCTTCCTCATAAGTTTCGTAAGATGACGATCCAGTCGCGTTATCAATACATGCCTTCTGTAATCTTTCTAAAATATCTTTAGGCTTGAAACTTTTTTCTGTCATATTAAAAAATGTTTTGGCATGTCGTATAACGAACTAGGCTTACTGAAGTTGTCCGACCCTGAGTCCCAACGGGACGTTAGGGACTGGCACGTAGCTTGCATATGCGAGCGAGTGACAGGAGGACAATTTGGCGCAGCCCGAGCGAGGGCTTGTCCCGAAGCGAAGCAGTAAGCCGTTGTTATCTGACGTTCAGCTAACAACGGAATTTACTATTTTTGAATTTTTGGTTCTTTTTCCTCTTTGATGATTTGACCTTTCGGTCTTTCAGGTTTAGGAGGTGGTTGTGGTTTTGGCACCTCGTTTTTTATTGGTTTTGGTTTTTCTGGCATGTAATCTTCTCCTTTTTCGAAGTTATTTATGTGAACTTTATAAATAAACTCATTCTCAGAATATTTCATATAAACAAAGGAAATTGAGCATAAAATTGTAAACGAAAATGATACAATAAGTGATACTGTTGTCTTACGTAAATAGCCAGATTTTTTATTATTATTTTCAAAGTTTAGCGTTGAATATTCGATATATTGTTCCATTAACATTTCATAGAATTCGTTTTCAATATCTACTTTATCTTTTTTGTTAACAGCTTTATTGTAATCCTCAACATCCTTTAAATATTTATTAATTTTACTCGCATCGGAAATATATCCATATCCGAAGCCAAATAATCCTTGAGCGAAAAAATAGATTGAAATTGCGAAAGCAATACTAGCAAAAGTTAAAAAGGTAAAGAAGGTAACTTTTATCCAATCACATTCTGATTTAGGTAAGTTTAAGAAAAAATATCCCAATAGCCCTGCAATAAATGATAAAATAGTTAGAGGGATGTTTAAATTTGAATTTAGATTGTCTTTCCGTACTAATTCAAAATCATAGAGATTTTTAAAAAATTCTAATCTTGTTTCACGAAATTCATTCATTAAGTTCTCCAATAAATTTGCTGAATGTCAGATAACGAATAATCTGCGAAATTTAGTTTATTATGGTTGTTTGTGTTGGGTAAACGTATGTGCGTTTAATGTTTATTTTTGTTTGGTTATTGTTGTTGTGAATTATCAACGCAGGGTGTTGGTAAATGGTATTTCTTTTTTTATGTGACATAATAACACTGTTTTTAATGCCATTTTTTAGGGAAAGGCATAGCTTCGCCCCCTCAGTCCCACACTTCGAAAAGTGAATCTGATTCTTAATTCGTAGATTCTTACTTCAAATGTTTTTTTGTTTGGTGGTCTTTTTTCTCATTTAACATTGCATTGTTTCTGCTAATTTTTTTTCGTTTTTTTGATTATGATGCAATAAAAATTGAATTAGTTATATTGATACTTTTCGAATAATTTTGGTTTTTGTCAAAGGAGAAAGGTAAGAATGATTCATCGCTAATCAGTATATCAAAATTTTTGAAAGTGGATAATCCGGTCCAAATTTCTTTGAAACTTTTTACCAAGAGGCTTCTGTAGTATTTTTCATCATATTTTGGACTTTGGTTACTTAGTTTTTGAACTTGTGGCAAACAATCTGTGCTTTTGTTGTGAATCTTGGACAAAAAATGATCAATAGTATTTGAATATTCGGATTTATTAGTTTCCATTGAATTGATTATTAATTTCTCGTTGCTTAAGGGTGAATTGAAGGTATTTGTTTTTTCCTTCTGATTCTTGTTCTTTATCTCTTTTTTGTTGTAATTTTCATTGGTGGGTTGGGTCGTTGGTATTGTTTTGGCAATTGGACCATGGTTTTTGTTTAAGACCTTGTTGTAGTTTCCTCTTAGTTCCGCACGTTCGAGGGTTAAATACCGCTCTCCTTTTTTCTCAGATTTTTGGTTGATTACTATGTATTTGATTTTTTCTCCAGCTTGCACACGTATGCCCATGCCAAGTAGGTCTTTGACAGCTATGGTACTTGGTGCATCAACGGTATAGTCTTCAGGTTCTTTTGAAGTAGATTTTTGTATTACTAGGTCTTTCCAACTCAGATCCCCTGTTACAAGTTTACTGTCATAGAAAGAGAAAATTTGTATAATTTCGGCTTCATTTTTTTGCATCTCTCCGATTGTTTTGAATTGGCACATCCATTGTATCATTTGGTTTTGTGCATCACGGATTAATTTCGGAAAGTCTTTCCTCCTTGTGATGATGCCTCTGCCTTTGAATTCTCCATTGATAAATCGTCCCATATAACGGTTTGCAACAGGGAGTTTCTCATCTTGGGTGGAAGGAGGAAAACATAACCAAGAATAAATTCCCTCTACTTCCATTCGAATTTTTGTGCGTTTCTCTATTTTTAAACAAAGTAAGGTCAGATCATCTTGTGAGATGGGACTTTTATCTTCTTTTTGAATGAAAATACTATCTGTAATTCCATGTACCACTTTGTAATCAAACTCTTCGGATACTTCTTTGGCAGTGATTAGTTTTTCTCGACCAAATGCTGTAACCGCTTCATGGCTTTCTAGTTTTCCAAATTTTGCATTCCTGTATCCCAGATAACCAAAGGAAGTTACTAACATCCATTTCAAACTTGATTGTTTTGATTGGATGTTGGTAGAATTTGGATGATTGTTTTTTTTTTGTTCTTTGTAATGGTTTCTTCTTTGGACTATGTGTGCCAATGCTTCCGATACAATACCCTTCCGTTTAGCGCAAATTCGATACCCAAGAGATGGGACCGTTTCTATATTCACTTCACCTTCACAACATAGGCAATTGATTGTTTCTGGTGAGATATTGTGTGTCACCATAATGCTTGGATACATTTGTGAAAAATCAAGTTGGGCAACATTTTCTAACACAAAACCATTGGATATATCTGCTTGGAAAACAAGTCCTCCTTTATCTGCATTTAATAATTGTAAGGCTGATTTCTCTGATTCAAGAGCACTTTTTTGCCAGGGTACCAGGTAGTTCATACGAAGAGCTACATCTACTTCGATGTAGGTGAGTGCTTTTCCTGTGGAAGCTCGTGCCATTTTTTGGACAGGTAATCTGGAAATACGAGAAAGTTCGATAATTCCGATTAGTTCTGCTTCTTTGTATACAAAACTATTTCGGGAATCGATATGCCATCTCCCAAACAACGGATAGGAAGGAGCTCTATATACAATGGTTCCGTAAGTGTTGAAGCTTGTCCCTTGGGTTTGGATAGAACGCCTAATTAGACTTGTTTTGTCTCTGTCGAATTCTGTTGTTAGGTGGTTTTCCTGCGCCGTTTTGAATAAATAAGGAAAAATAACTTGGTCCCCAAAGGATGATAAAACTATATCTGGATTGTGTTTTAAAAAGATGTCGTTTAATTTATGAATGAGTGTGACTCCATCACCAGTGGGAATATTGTAATTTTCGTTTGGAGTTTCAACGATCAAACTATTTTCTAAGAAGCTTTGCCGATGGCTTTTTTCTAAGTATAGAGAAATTGCGCGAAGTTCTGGGACTTGATAGTCCAACTCATTTATGTCGGTGAGGGACTTAATAGATTTAATCTGATTTAATTTATTTTTAGATACTTCATATTCAATGGAAACATAAGCAAGAGGATAAATTTTTTTATCTACCATGTATCCTGTGGTGATTTCAATATCGGAATGGTAGATATCATATTTGCCATATAAGTTAAAAAGTTTGTTTGTGATTTTGGGAAGGAGTTGTGGTTTTGAAATGACAAGTTTTAAAACAGGGATTGTTTTGTTTTGGTAAAACAATTTTTTTTCTGTGAAGTTTGGAATCTCCGCTAAAGCATCCAATTCGTAGAATCGTTTCACCAGTTTTTTTAGAATGGTGGGTGAAGCATTTGCATAAATGATTGGAAAATATTCATCAACAAATAGTTTTAATTCACCTGAGTCTGATTTAATCCAAATGTAAATCTTTTGTTCTGAGTGGTAGATGTCAAACAGATAACCATTGTAAGTTTCCATTTTTAAGTTGGCTTTAATTTGTTCCCGAAGTATAAGTATTCAGTATTTGGAATAACTAAAGTTTTGTTTCTTCTTGGGATTTTATTTTTAATTCATTTATCTCCTTTTTTAATTCAATCATCATCGATAACAGCATAGAATCAATTGGATAGGGGAGTGATGCCATCACACCAGCTTGTACCTGTAATTTTGCTACTCGAATGAGATCATCATAAATCTCTTGGTCTACTTTTCGGAGGGCTCTTCTGAAATCAGATAAGTTTTCTTCGATTTGTAACATTTGGCGTGAATAAGGGGAAATTGTTCTGCCCATTTTATGCTCCTGTGATGGATGTTTTTTGTGTTCGGATCCTTGAGAGTCCTTTTTCTGTTTTGAGTTCCCATAAGGTTTGTGAAGTACGTAAAAGTTTTGGAAAAAAAAGTTTAAAATTTTTGTGAGAATAAGTCCATGATTCAATGATGAGAAGAGGAATATTTTCTGTAGGAAATTTTTCGATAAAACCAAGCATCAAATTTAATAAATAAATTCCCTCGTCATCTTTTACGTCGCCATCCAGAAATTGTTTACAAGGAGCTAACAAGAAGTAGATGGTATTTTCTCTTTTTTCCTTTAGGATGTTTTGTAGGGCATCTAAGATTTGGTATGGGGTGAATGCTCTTTGGATTTGTATTTGTTCTAAAAACGGTTCTGGTGCGAGGTTTTGTTTTCTTGTTTCTTCTGTGATGGTGAAGGGATTAAAACGGATGGCACAATCTAAATTGAATACCTGGAAACCAGAACAAACAAGTGCGTATTGCCAATAGTGGGCGAGTTTGTACATCCCCCTCTCACCCGTCAGAAGTCCAAGATCCTTTTGGTTCCAGTTTTGTATGGGTTCGTAGATATTTGAAGAAGTGTTGGTTTGTTCTGCGAGGTCCATGATACTATCTATATGTATAGCAAAAATATGTAAAGTTAAATTTACTTGCAGTTACTTTTTTCACTCCCTGTAAAATTCGAAACTTTCAGGAAGGAGGAAATTTATGAGACATAATTTGTATGGAGGGCCTCATTTCTAAATCAGGAAGTTTGGAAAAAAGAAGGAATAAAAAAAATTGAAATAATGAAAGTAACGTGAATCAGGGGCGACATACGAAAAATCAGCTGAGGCCAAACAGAAGTAAAACAAAGAATATGGTAAGGTAAAAATGAACCAAAAACTAAGATCGATTGGTTTGATTGGGATACAGTATCAATGACTTCTGGAACAAATGATTCCGATACAATTTTGATTGCATTGCCTTAATGAAAATTGTTCCAGAGAGTGAAATTGATCATATAATCTCCATGGCATTGCAACATACCGATTGGAACATTTCTTAAAACACTCTTTTTTCTCTTGGCAGTCAAATTGGTAAGTTTCCTTCATTTCATATTCAGTGAAATTGATGATTTGTTCTTTTTTTTCTGGGTAAATTTCTATCGAAAGAAAACTGATTAACCAAAGGAAGGAATAAAAGAATGTGAATTTTGATGCCATTGTTAGGAGTTAATTTGCATTCAAAAAAAGGATTCTGCCAAGAAGGATTTGAAAGAAATTCAAAAGGAAAATATAACCAAACATGAAAAGAGAAAACTAATGCATGTTTGGTGATAATTCTTAAATCGGAAAATTTTTAAAGAGGAGGGACTTCCCCAACAGTTTTCACACCAGTGACAAAATAACTTGTTTCTGCAAAACAACTAAAAGGAACACCAATGTGTTCTTCGTATTCTAAAACCACTCGTTTGCCAATCGAAGTATTGAGTTGGTCGGCAATGGATTCATCCCTGATACTAAAATAGAATTTTTCTGTCATGGTGCCAGGCATTGTGACGAGGGCCATTTCCCCTTCCCAAGTTTTGCAAATCCAACCTTTTTTGGAAAGTTTTTGGATGTAGCCCGCACGGTCCCCTTCGGAATAACTCCAAGTGAGAGTAAGCCAAGTGTAACCCGCAAACAACACAGCGAGTAAGATGAGAAATAAACTGAAACGAACGATGAATTTACCCATATAGTATCCAGAAGTATGGCAACGGGAAAAAAACTTTCAAGCCAATATTTCAGAAATTAGAAATGAAAGGATTGGAATGGGTGAAGATTTTCCTTGCGCCAAGGATACGGAGGGCGAAGGTCCTTGGAGGCATATTGCCGACAAGGACGGGAGTGTTAGCGCACCCCGGAGTAGCCTGGTCCTGATGCAAAAGGATCAATGTTTACGGTATGTGGGAGGCGCCAAGAAGGAAGGTGTGAAAGTGGATCTGTCAAAAGATGAACTAAAATAGAGAAAAAAAGGCGAAAAATAGGAAGGGTTTGCGAAAAAACAGACTTCGTGGTAGAGGAGACTCATTGGGTGGAGGGTCTAGTTCCCCTCCCTAAATCGGGTGGGGATATTTCCGCAAATTTCTTGCCAAATGTCCAACTCCAAGCAATCTAACACCTATGCAAAAGAGTTTCATCATTTTTCTAGTTCCGTTTATTTTTGTTAGTTGTTCTACGGCAACATCATACCAAAAACCAGAGGATGCCAAGGCTACCAAACAATGGGGAGTGATTGAGGTAAAAGAAACTGTTAAAAGTATGAGTCATTCTTTATCAGTATATTATAAAACAGAGTTGAAGAGTGGTTATTTTGAATGGAGATCCTTGCAAAACAGCACTTCAGAACATATAGATACAAAACTCATTACAAATGAAATTTTAAACCAACTCACAAAAGACAAAGTTCCTTTTGTTGATACAACAGTTCGTGAACACGCTACAAAGGAAATGGCTTTTGGCAAAACCGGTATGGTATCGTCTGATTCACGTTTGAGTGTTGGTAAATTTAAGTCTCCGTCCCATCAAATCAAAGGGGAAATCAATGAAGTTGTGAATTATGAATCAGGTAATAAAATTCAATACATCACGGTAACTTTATTTTTGGTTAGTTTGGAAACAAATCAGATTGTTTGGTCTGAACAAACTAACTTTTTTAAAAAAAGCAAAGTCGAAGGTTATGGATTCTGAACATCTGGTACAAATCCAAATCGGACTTTGATTTTTCCAATAGCGGGTGTGAGGTGGTAAGTCACTGGTCCATGGTTTGAAGTAAGAATGGGGGATTTTAGTTTTGATTTGGATTTTCCAATCCAAACATATTCTGGGAAAAAACGAACGTAACGGTATTCGTTTGAAACATCCAAGTCTTCTTTGATATTCTCTTTTGTTTGCCGAATGGATGCACCTACCCATTCTGATCCCAATTGAAATCCAGCAATGATTGTGATGATTCCAAGGCCAGCAATGTCCTCAGAATTCACTTCCGCACCTACATACACAAGTCCAGCACCTAATGCAATGATGGTGGCACTAGCCAATATGGAACCTGTGACTTTCAGAGTTCCTTTGGTTCCTTCTTTGATAGCAGTTGCAGACATCAATTGGAAGTATTTTGAATCTTGGATGAGTTCGGAGATTTCATTGTCTCGGATGAGGTGGCGTTCATACCATCCCAAGGTTCCTTTCTCTAAACTCAGGGTGATTGTTTTGGAATTGTCTACCAAAAGTAGTGTACTTTGTTTTCCAGACATTCGAAATTTTAAATTCCTTAAACCACGGATGAAGTTGAGGTTGGCAGAAGGATCCATTTCTGGTTCAGCCCCAGGACCTCCAAAGATAAAAATAAATTCTCCATCAGTAGGAATCATCTCATTTGAAAAGGAACGTATGGAATGGGATTGTGGTTTTAATTGAGTGGCTTTCCGAAAATCCACCATAGCTTCTTCTCTTGCACCTGTTGTGAGCCAAAGAGATGCAAGTAATAACCGTAAGGTGGGATCATCAAATTGTCCTTCTGCGCTCCATTCTCCACTTAATAAATTACCAGCATACCTTGCTTGGATTTTTGCTTTTTCATAATCTTCAACTCTTGCATAATACAAACCAAGTAAAATATGTAGGTAGATGATTTCTGCTTCTGAGGCATAATACCCATCTTCTGATTCCAAATAAAAAAAGGATTTTAAAGATCGTGATGCACTAAATCGCAAACGTTCTTTACTTTCTTCAGCTAACGACTCCAGGTCATCAAATTTGGTTCCTCCATTTAGGAAAGAAAGATGAGCTTTTTCTAAAACGGCAATGAAACCTTTACGTTCGTTACGGGGTAGGGTTGTGAGTGTACTGTTTACATCTGCTTTTTTGTAAGAAAGCAGAGATGTTTCATAATCTTGGCGTTTGGCGAGGCTTGTGCATTGAATGGCGAAAATAAGGCAAAAAAAACAAAAAGGAAGGAAACGCATCAGGCATATCCTTCCTGTAATTTGAAACTTGTCTATTCGAAATAGGGTTTTAGACCACTTTCAAATTCCACTTCAAGTGATTTGGTTGTCCATTCCCAATGGAACCCCTCACCTTTGACGGAAAGGGAATTTTTGGAACTTGATGTTCCCAAGGAATCAAAAAACAAACCATTTTTTTCAAATGTTTCTTTTACTTTTGTTTCATCATTAGGTAAGTAACTCACAATAAAACTAGCACCAGTTTCTCCAAAACACAATGTATCGAGTCTTGTAATTTGCGATTGTAGTTTACTCAGATTCACTTCGATTCCTTTTTTCCCAACAATCACAATTTTTGCAAGTGCCACTAATAGGCCACCGAGTGACAGGTCTTTGGCGGAAGAAAGAAGTCCATTTTTTCGGCATTGGATGAGGGCATCAATGGTTCGTTTTTCTTTTTCTAAAGAAATTTTTGGGATGGCTCCTGTATCAAGCCCTTGTGATCTGTACAAATACTCTGAGGCAGATATCGTAGGTAAAAAATCACCAACGAGAGCATACTTCACAACTTCGTTAGTTTTTGGGTAGGTGCGTAAACCTTTGGAAACGTCGTCGATCACTCCCACCATACCGATGGTAGGTGTTGGGAACACGGGGCCTTCTGGGGATTCGTTATAAAAGGATACGTTCCCTCCAGTCACTGGGAGGCCAAGAAAACGACACGCGTCTCCAAGACCTCTCACACATTCACTGAACACATAGTAGTTTTCTGGGATGTAAGGGTTTCCAAAATTGAGGTTGTTTGTCACACCATAAGGTTCGGCACCGGTGGCCGCAACGTTTCTTGCAGATTCACAAACAGCAATTTGGGCCCCTTCATACGGATTTAAATAAGTATAACGAGAGTTACAGTCAGTTGCAACTGCGATTCCTTTTTTGGTTCCAGGGATTCGGACAAGGCCACCATCTTCCCCTGGTTCCACCACTTTCACAAGTCCCACTTCGGTATCGTATTGTTCATACAGAGGTCTTCTTGAACTAATATTTAAGGAAGAGAGTAGGCTGTTTAGGGTTTGCGGAACTGTGTCGGCTTTTAGGTCAGGGATTTTGTTTGGATCAAATTTCACCACCTCATCTAAGTAAGATGGTCTTTTTTCTTCCCGCACATACCTTGGGGCCCCACCACCGAGGACAAGGGATTCTGCTGGGATTTCCGCTTTGAGGGATCCATTTTTTCGGATGCGTAAGATTCCGTCACCTGTAACAGTTCCAATTTCGACGGCGTTTAACCCCCATTTGTGGAAGATGGAAACAAGTTCGGTTTCTTTACCCACTTCTGGGATCACAAGCATTCGTTCTTGTGATTCGGATAACATGATTTCATACGCATTCATATCCTGTTCGCGAAGAGGGACTTTGTCAAGATCCACATCCATTCCTGTTTTCCCTTTGGCACTCATTTCCGAAGTAGCACAAGAAATCCCTGCCGCTCCCATATCTTGGATACCCACAAGGAGTTTCTTTTGGATGGCTTCTAGAGATGCTTCCATAAGAAGTTTTTCCATAAAGGGATCTCCCACCTGAACGGCAGAACGTTTTTCTTCTGATTCTTTGGTGAGGTCTTTGGAAGCAAAACTTGCTCCATGGATTCCGTCTCGGCCAGTGGTTGCACCCACGATGTACACTTTGTTTCCAACTTGTCCTTTTGTGGAAGCAGAAGCCATTTCATCGTGTTTGGCGATACCCACAGTCATGGCATTGACAAGTGGATTTTTGGTGAAGGTTGGGTGGAGGAAAAGTTCCCCACCACCGACAGCGATTCCGAGTGAGTTACCGTAATCACCAATCCCTTTTACGGCACGAGTGAGTAAGTATTTATTACGAGGTTCTTTTGGATCACCAAACCGGAGTGAGTTGAGGGAAGTAATGGGACGAGCACCCATGGTGAAAATATCACGCATGATCCCACCTACACCCGTTGCCGCACCTTGGTAGGGTTCTACTGCAGTTGGGTGGTTGTGGCTTTCGATTTTAAAAACAACAGCAAGGCCATCTCCAATGTCCATGGCTCCTGCATTTTCTTCTCCCGCCGCAGCGAGGAGTTTGTCTGATTTTGTAGGAAGGGTTTTTAGTTTTAAAATAGAATTTTTATAAGAGCAGTGTTCCGACCACATGGCAGAAAAAATTCCGAGTTCTGTAGAATTGGGAATCCTTCCTAATATTTTTTGAATTTCAACAAATTCAGTTTCGGTGAGTCCGTGTTCTTTCGCTTCTTCCAGACTGACTTTCTCTTTTTCCATGTTATTTCCTTAAATGAGTTCCCTATACTTGCGATTGAAATAAAGAAGGGGTGAACCTTCTTTTGTGGCCACAGCTTCCACATGTCCGACGAAGATCCAGTGGTCACCGGCATCGATGGTTTGGTGCACAAGGCAGTCCAAAGAAGCCAAACATCCATCCAGAATGGGGGCTCCGGTGGAAAGTTTCCTCGGGTTTAGGCCTTCCAAAACAACCGCTTTGTCCAGGGAACCAGAAGCAAAATCAGCGGAAATTTGTTTTTGTTCGGAAGAAAGAATATTCACAGCAAAGTTTCCAGCAGATTCTATGGCCTCTTTTGCCTTGGATTGTTTCGCTAAACAGAATAAAACTAACGGTGGTTCTAAGGACACAGAAGAAAAACTAGAAACGGTCACTCCACCTTTTTGGTTCTCTGAAGCATAGGTGATGACGGATACACCCGACGCCCAAAGGGAAAGAGAGGTTTTGAATTGGTCAATGGATGCTGGCATAAAGACTCCGTATTGACAAATATCAATTTCTGGAAGGATTCTAAAATCGAAATTCCAATTGACCCAGTGATATTTTTTAGAGTCTCATTAGGGAAAGGGCAATCCCATGAAAGCATTAACGAAACACAGAGAATTGATTTTACAAGACTTGCGAGATAGACATGACCATCCCACTGCAAAGATGGTATTTGAGTCGGTAAGGGACAAGGCGGATAAAATCAGTTTTGCTACGGTTTATAACTCTCTCGAATATTTGGTAGAACACAATCTGGTAAATAAACTCAACATCGAGTCTGAATCAGTCCGTTATGATGCCTTCCTAGAGGACCATTCCCATTTGATTTGCCATTCTTGCGGAACAGTGCTTGATGTACCTGCTTTGCAACTGAGTGAAAAAACCGATTGGATGGGGATGGGTTTTGAGGCAGACCACATAGACATTGTGGTATCTGGAACCTGTGCAACTTGTAAGTCCCATTAAAATGTAATAGAAAGGGAGGTTTCCCCTCCCAAGCTTGCCTATATGGGCATCATCCATTCCCTCTCACCTGAACTCATCAACCAAATTGCGGCGGGTGAGGTCATTGAATCCACTCATTCCATCCTAAAAGAACTCATCGAAAATTCCATTGATGCAGGGGCGACAAAAATTGAAATCGCCACAGAAGCCGCAGGCCTTGGCCGTATCCTTGTTTCCGACAATGGGCATGGGATTGCAAAAGAAGATCTGCCCCTTGCCATCAAACGTTATGCCACAAGTAAAATCCAAACTTTCCATGACCTAGAACACCTCTTTTCTTTTGGGTTTCGAGGAGAGGCACTTGCCTCCATAGCTTCTGTTGCAAGGCTTGTGATTGAATCGGGAACCGAAGGAAACCGAACATCAAACCGAGTGGTCATCGAAGAAGGACAAATTGTATCCGAAGAAGAAATTCCTTTTTTCCAAGGGACAAAAATTGAAATTAAGGATTTATTTTATAATACTCCTGTTAGGCGGAAGTTCTTAAAAACTGAATCAGGGGAAGAGAAAAAAAACAGAACTCGGGTGCAGACAATGGCACTTGGAGAACCAAACATTTCTTTTCGGTACGTACAAAATGGAAAAGAAGTGTTCCATGTCCAAGCGGAAGAACCACTGGAACGAGTGCTTTCGATTTACGGGGAAAATCTTCGTGACCATCTGCTTCCCGTGCATTCCAGCCGAAATGGAATGACCTTACGCGGGTTTATCTCCCATCCCGATTTTTATAAGTCTTCGAGGACAGGGCAGTTTTTTTTCGTGAACAACCGTTCGGTGGAACTTAAATTTTCAGCACAAATTTTAAAACGTTGTTATGGTGAATTATTACCCAGTGGTGCCTTTCCGTATGCGTTTTTGTTTTTTGATCTGCCTCGGGAATTTGTAGATGTAAATGTCCATCCGCAAAAAAAAGAAGTGCGGTTTTTATCTGAAGAAACGATCACAGGGATGTTATTTCAAGGGATTACAGAGGTTTTAAGAACATCCACACCTGTTGAATTTTTAGAAATGCGCCGAAGGCTTTCCATGCCGATTCCCTATGAAAATCGGGGAGGAGAAACTTCTTTTGGATCGGGATTCGGTGGCCCTGGGTTTGGTGTAGGCCAAGGGATGTTTGGCAATCTCCAAAAAGAGGGTGAGTCACTCATTGGTCCAAGTTCCATTGAAGGAAGACAAGGGTTTTCTTTGGAAGGAATTGGTGCCGGAACCAACTTGCATTTATTAGGCGAAAACCTTACCAAACACCATTTATTTGTTCCGAAAAAACATTATGGTGTGATTTTTGAAACCTTTATCTTAGCAGAAGCGGAAGATGGTTTGTACATCATCGACCAACACACAGCCCACGAACGGATCCGTTATGAGGAAGTATTACGCGATCTGAAATCCAAAGCTTACAAATCCCAAAGTCTACTCACTCCGATTCGTCTCGAGCTCACAAAAGAAGAAGCAGAAGAGATGCTCCTAGAGGCACAAAGGTTTCGAGAGCTTGGGATCACACTCGAACCTTTTTCTGGTGGCACAATCCTCATCCGTGAGGTGCCGTCCTACATTGATCCTGGGAAAGAAACAGAAACCATCCTCGACTTATGGGAACGTTTCAAATCCAAAGACCCAGAAGAGAGAGAGTTGTATGATGAAATGGCAAAATGTGTGGCTTGTCGGTCGGCCATCAAAAAAGGGGACCAAGTCTCTGACCCCATCATTGGCGAGCTCTTACAAAGGTTGTCTTATTGTGAAAACCCATCCCTATGCCCTCACGGTAGGCCAACTCTCATCAAACTCACAAGAAAAGACCTGGAGACCATGTTTCACAGGATCTAATCTGCCAAACGAATCCGAAAAACATTGATTGATTTATCGCTTTCGAAATTCTAGGTTCTGATGCCAAGACCCCTTGAAGGCAAAAATATGACCCTGCGTGAGAAGGAAAAAATCCTCCTCCAAAAAATCAAAGCAGGGGATCCGACTGCCTATATGACCCTCGTCTCTCCGTTCCGAGAGAGACTCTTCCGAAAAGCAGTTTCCATGGTCAAAGACGGCGATGATGCCGAAGACATTGTCCAAGATGCTCTCATTTCTGGTTACAAATCCATTCAAAATTTCCGTGCGGAAGCTGGTGTTTACACTTGGCTCTACCGCATTGTGGTGAATAAGTCCAAGGATTTACTCGCTAAAAAGAAACGTGGTCGTGAAAAACCCATGGATGACTCAGGAGATAACCAATTTGTGGATTCCCGTGTCGGATATGAAAAAAAATTGGAACTTTCTGAGGAATCAAGTTATCTAATGAGTAAGATTGCACTCTTAGAAGATTCCTACAAACAAGTCCTGGAACTTCGTTATTTTGAAAACCTTTCTTATAACGAAATTGCAGAGATCATGGAATGTAATGTAGGAACGGTTAAGAGTCGTCTTTTTAAGGCGAAGGAGTTTTTAAAGCACCTCATCCAGAAAGATGAAAAAGGAGAAGGGTTCTTTGAAAAATAGGATTATGAATTTAAAAGATTGGTTTCGTGCACAATACCCAGGTCTTTTCCCAGAAGACACTGACTCAGTGGTTTTAGACAATAAAATTTGTTCTCTTTTCCAAAACATCAAGGAGAAGGAAGATACCATCCTCCCTCGTATGTCAAATGACTTTGATGTTCGGTTACTGAACCTTTTAGAATCGGTTTCCATCGATCGTCCCTCAGAAAAAACCTCCTTCTCCATTCGGGACCTCATTGAAAACCGCACGGTTCAGTATTCTTTTTCAGCTGTCATGGCAGTGAGTTTGGTATTTGTTCTTATGAACCGAAGCCAATCAGAAACCACTTTCACGAAAAATGACTCTGCTGGTGTTGTGATTGAACAAAACAATTACCAATACGAACCTACAAGCATTGATCTCAGTGAATCTTACCAAAAACGAGTTTTACTCGACCATTTGCGTTCGGCGCCTGGTTCTGTTTATGGGCTTCGTGAACTCGAACTCTATTATGAAAAAACAGGTAGAGATGCTGCTGCAGAAGAGCTCCACCTCCTCATTGAATCAGTAGAACGATAAACTTTATTTAATCTTTAAATCAGGTTTTTAGCAAAAAGAACGGCATCCCGAGAACGGATGTCGTCTGCGCATTCCACAATAGCGAGGGCAAACTGTTCGATCCTTGCTTCCAATCGAAAATTTCCACCACTCCTTTCTTTACTATCTGTCAGGCGTTTGAGTTCTTGAAACCAAATTTGGATCGTGGATTCGTCCTTTTTTCCCTTTGTTGAAAAAAGGCCTTCTCTCCAGGCAAGGACAGGAACCAGTTCCTTCATCTCTTCTTCTTTTTGGCTAAAGGAATTTGCTTTTTCTATGATCTGCACAAGGGGCTGCCAACGAACAATCGTAAATGGAAATAATTGTGGGTCGTTTAAAAATGCTGTTCGATAGGATTCAATTCCTTCTTTTTCCTTTCCCACCATCACTTGGGATTCGGCAAGGTAATATAAAAGTACAGGTGATTGTTTGTTTCCGCCGTATAAAAGAACTTCCAAGGCCATATTGTAATCTTGGATTTTGATAAGACTACGGGCAAGGTCACCTAATAACTCTTTGTCGAGGGCATTGGATCCTTCCCATTGGTAGGCAAGTTTTAGGTGGTCTCTTGCTTCCTTTAAGATACAATCTTGGGTAATGATGAAACTTTCTGTATTCTGAAACCCACGTTTTCTAACTTCTGTTTCAAAATCAGAGAAAAGATGTAAGAGTAATTTTCCACGTTCTTTTCCTTCTCTTGTTTTTAAAATGAGATCGAGTCTGTGGTCCCAAAAACTGGAAATATAAAACCCACTGATTGTGGCAAGGTCCTCAGGATCTCGATCCAGAAGTACAGAAAAAATAGATTTAGCAGTTTGAAACTCACCATTTCCAAGATAGGTGAGTGCTTCTTCTGACTTCTGGATCATTGGAGATTAGTGTTGGCTTTTTTTGTCGTGGTGTTTGCTTGTTTGGGAAATGATTTTGTCTTCTAAACCATCGATACAAACATAGACATCTTTGTCTTGGTTGTGTGCGTTAAAATTATTTCCATCAGCGTGTAACTTGAGGTTAGCGTGGATTTCTCCATGGATGGCTTCAAAGGAAACTTCACAAGATACTATTTTTTGAACGAATTTTGTCACACGTTCTAGTTTTTCATCAGCGTATTTTTCAGCAGCTTCGGATCGGTCTAAATGTTTCCAAGTATAATTGATTTTCATAATTTGTCCCAATTTGGTATGGAATGATTGTATTCTAGAAAAAAAGCTAACGTCAAATAAAAAAGAATTGAAGGTGGGTGTTTCGAGGCATACTCCTTGTAAACATGGAAGAGGGCGAAACAAAAAAGAAATCTGCGAATAAAACAGCAGCCAAAAAAAAATCGGCAAACAAAGCCAATCGTATCTCAAAAGAAGATTCAAATCTAAAGTCGGCAAATCCAACAAATCAGGTACCGATAGAATCACTTGTTTTGCCAAAAAAAACAATTCCTAAAATTTACAATGATTCCAATTTCACCAAACACCCAAATTATCCCACTGAAGATTTACTAAAAGTTCTCATTCGTTCTCCTAAAGAAGCCTTTGTGTTTTGGAAGTTTTCAAAACACAGTTTGGACCAAATCGCTAAAGAATTAAAAACACCAAACACAGACGGACTCACATTTCGTTTGAAAGTAGAATACCAAAATGTCTTTGGAAGTGATCGTGTTGAATGGTATGAACTACTTCCATTTACAGAATCGTATTATTTAAAATTTATGTTTCCCGTAAGAATGCTTGAATGTTCAATCTTTGTATCCTTTCAAGAGAAAGAGATTCCAAGCCTCCATACAAGAGGGAAAGACCTACCCCAAGGGACGGAATCGTTTCGTTTGGACAAAGAATGGATCCATCCTAAGTGGATTGAAGAGGGACTGGTTTCCCAAAGTTCTAGTGGAGAGTATTATTTCCTTGAGGAAAACCCAAGCGGGTATTATGTAAATCCAAGAAACCAAGAGGTTAGTCCCGAAAGGAAATCGGATGGGAATGTATCGTTTCAAAACGCGTCTGGGTCAGGTAAGGGAATTCTCGAATGAACCAGACCACAAAAGGGCATTTGGTATTTGTTTTACATGCTCACCTACCATTTGTTAGACACCCTGGTTATGACACAGCTTTTATTGAAGAAAATTGGCTAAACGAAGCCATCCTCGAAACTTATATCCCTCTCATCCGTGTGTTTCGGAATTTAAAAAAAGAATCAGTTCGGTTTCGGATCACCATGTCGTTTACACCAACTCTTTCCCAAATGTTAGTGGATCCATACTTACAAAACCAGTTTCGTAATTACATAAAAAACCTAATCTCACTTGCAGATCACGAAACCAAACGAACAAAAACGGATCCCCATTTACACTATTTGGCAACACGGTATCTAGAACATTTTTTAGACACGGAATCAATCTTTGAAGAAGCTAACGGGGATTTGACGAAATTGTATTTGCCGTTTATCGAATCGGGGGAACTTGAGGCGATGACAAGCCCTGCCACCCATGCTTTTTTGCCTTTTTATGATTCGGAAAAGTCGGTCTTTCGTTCCCAATTGAAAAACGGCCGGCGCACGTTTCGTCGGATTTGGGGGAGGGACCCGAAAGGGATTTGGCTTTCGGAATGTGGGTATACGGAAAACTTAGAAGAGGAACTCGACCGAGAGGGTTTTCGGTATTTTTTTGTCGACACACATGGCATCACCCATGCAAACCCTCGTCCCAAATTTGGAGTGTATGCCCCTGTAGAAGTGGGGTATGGAGTCTTTGCATTTGGCCGAGACCCTGAAAGTAGCAAACAAGTTTGGAGTTCGATCGATGGATACCCAGGGGACTTCCGTTACCGCGAATACTACCGTGATATTGGACACGACCTTCCTTGGGAAGAAATCTCACCTTACCTCCATTCCAATGGGATCCGCATCAATACAAGTATCAAATACTTCCGCATCACAGGTAAAACAGGGGACAAAGGATACTACCATCCTGACTGGGCGATGGAAGCTTGTGGAAACCATGCGGAAGATTTTTTACAAAATCGAATCAAACAAGCTGAACATTTATTTGAGATAAACAAACAACCGTCAGTTGTTGTTTCTCCGTATGACGCTGAGTTGTACGGCCACTGGTGGTATGAAGGCCCTCAGTTCATCGAATTTTTATTCAAAAAAATCCACTTCAACCAAAACACCATCCAACTCTCCCACCCACTAGAAGCGGCAAGGTCACTTCCTAAGATCCAATCCGTTGAGATGAAGATGTCGAGTTGGGGAGAAAATGGGTATGGGGACGTTTGGCTCAACTCAAATAATGATTGGATTTACCCTCTCATCCATGACCTAAGCATCAGGATGCACAAACGAGTGCACGAACTAAGTACTGGGACAGAAATCCAAATTCGTATCTTAAAACAAATGGGACGGGAACTCCTCCTCTTACAAAGTAGTGACTGGGCTTTTATCATGAAGACAGGAACAATGGTGGATTATGCAATCCGCCGAACGAACGTACATACCAATTTGTTTCTGGCACTGGAAGCCATGCTCACTGGGCCCTTGGACATGTCGGTTTTGGAAGCGGCAGAAACCGAAAACAATGCCTTTCCGGACATCCGGCTCGAAGATTTTCGCTAGAATCATTCTAAAAGAAATTGCCTAGAAAAACTAGGTTTTGGAAACTGGAAGGGATCGGAGGGTTTTTATGACGAAGTTTTACCGTTTTCCCTTAGTTCTATCCGCTCTCTTCCTTTTGGCGAACATTGTGTTTTGCCAGTGGAGCCACAGAGAAACCCAGGAAGGAGTGTTCCGTATGGATGATTCTGTCATTCGGTATGTGGAAACTCTCGAAAGAGCCGAAAAAAGCCAAATCACTAAAAAACCATCTGGATTCGGCCAAGGCATTTTATAAAATCAAATAACCATTCACCATTCTATGGATGTTCTTTCATCATGGAATGGTTATTTGTTTCCTTATCGTTTGAAAGCCAAAACACCAATTTGTCTTTTGGACTTTTTAACGAACGAATCTATTTTGAAAAAACCAACCTACTAAAAAAGGGTGTCCAAACTGTGATGTTTGGACAAATCCAATCACTTCGGTTTGAAGTCTACGTTATCCCAATAATCTTTTCCGTAATCAAAAAAGATCTCTTCGCCTTCTTTAATGGTTTTTAAAACTTTGAACCTGGCAGTTTTCCACCTGACAGAAGTGATGAGTTCTGCATTGGGTTTGGAAGAGTGGTTGATATAACGAGTGTAATTTGATTCTCGTCCTTCCCCATAAATCCACCAATCCTTACAGATCCAAAGCAGGTATTTGGAATCGACATATTTATTGGATTCAGCTTGGTCATCGGTAATGATTTTACCCATATAATAACCAATGGTATCACCTTTGTATAATGTTTGTTTGGTGAAAAGTCCCATGCCAATATTGGGAACTGAAGACGGTTTTACGATAAAATCCTTTTCGGTATACACAACCGGTTTTCTTTTTTTTGCCTTCTTAACAGATTTCTTTTTCTTCATTTTCTACCTATATGACATAAGAGGAAAACAATTCTTGCTTGTAAAGTCATTGGCATTTAAGATTCACTAGGTCCCACTCCGAACTTTAAAGGGAAGAGGGGGGGCCTATGAAACTGGAACCACAAAAACAGACAGATGACAAAACCAATGTTGTGAATTTGGCCATTTACCGAGCCAAAAAAGCACTCGAACGAGATGGTTTTGAAGTGGTGGAAAATCCAGATGGCAAAATTACCCTTGTCATTCGTCTTGCGAAATAACCCCTCTTTTGGAACTTGGATACATGACAGCTTTATTGGAAGGCACACGAATCGGAAACGGACAAAAACATTGTGTCATCGTTTCAAAGTTCAATGAATTCATCACCGAGTCCCTCTTAAAAGGGGCAAAAGATGCTTACAGACAACATGGAGTCCTCGACTCAGATGTCACCGTAATCTATGTGCCAGGAGCATTTGAGCTCCCACAAACCGTCAAACGAGTCCTACAATCTAAAAAATACCAATTCTCTGCCATTGTTTGCCTAGGTGCTGTGATCCGTGGTGCTACTTCTCATTATGACTTAGTGTCTGGGGAAGCGGCAAAAGTAGGATCGGTCGCTGATGGTTCGGTTCCCGTCATTTTTGGAGTCATTACGACTGAATCCATCGAACAAGCAATTGAACGAGCGGGGACCAAATCGGGAAACAAAGGATACGAAGCAGCAACCACAGCCATTGAAATGGCAAATCTTTTCAAAGAGATCGGATGAGTTCCAGACACCGTGGGCGTAGTCTTGCCCTGATGTGCCTCTACCAAATTGATTTGGTGGGAACAGACCCGGAGCGTGCCATGAAATTCGATTGGTACGACAAAAAAATCACTAGGGAAGAAAAGGATTATGCTGTCTTTCTTGTGAAAGGAGTGGTCGAAAATCGAAAAGCGATCGATACTCTAATTAAGAAGTATTCGGAGAATTGGGAACTTTCGCGTATTTCCGTTGTCAATCGTTGTATTTTACGTTTATCAATCCTAAGTTTGCAGAAGGAACCTTTCCTTGCTGCTCCCGTTGTCATCAATGAGGCAGTGGAACTCACAAAGGAATTTGAAACGGACGAATCAGCGCAATTCATCAACGGACTACTCGATGCCTTCTATAAGAAGGAGATCTTAACAAAAGAGTCCCACTAACAAAAAGAAATGGATCCTATCCAAAAAAACCGCTTTCGCATTGAGGAACAAACCTCCAAGCCAAGTTACTACCAGGAAGATCCATACTTAAGGAACCTGGGAAAAGAAAAAGAAACGACTTATGAATCAGAAACAACGGTAAGGCGGCCAGTTTTATCGTTTTTGTTTTGGTCGTTTCTCGTCCTTCTCATCCTCGGGTTTTTAACAGCCGCCTACTGGTGGTATTTACAAAAAAAACAAAATCCAGAAGAAATTGCCAAAGTCTTAAAAGACCTTCCCACAGACAAAAAAGCACTGAACCTTCTTGTCGATAAACCCTATCTGCCAGATGATTCGGTGAATCCAAAACTTGCGGCTTGTCTCAATGCCTATCACAACCGTTATGTGAACCGTGTGGGCACAGTTTGTGAAGAGTTTCTCAATTCCCCAGGAAGTGACGAAGACAAATCCATTGCCCTCACCGTACTTGGGGTGATGTATGATGAAGCAGGGCGTTACATCAATGCCATCGAACGATTGGAAAAAGCCATCCAATATGATTCCAAAAACTATTTTGCCTTTTATAATTTGTCCCTTGCTTTGAAACATGCAGGGAAATTTGAAGAAGCAAGGCGTGCCGCAGAACGTGCTAAAGAAATCGCACCTAACGATTACCGTGTGGCACTTTTACAAGGAAACTTATTCCAAGAAATTGGTGACCCCACAAGTGCCATCGAAGCCTATAAAGAAGGGCAAGCCCTTGCTCCAAGTGATGTGACCCTCACTTACAACCTTGCTATCAGTTACTTAAAACAAGGGAATATGGCCGAGGCTATCTCTGAGTTCCAAAAAGTGGTACAAACGGCACCCAATTCCCAAACCGCTGTTTTGTCCTACGGACATCTCGGAACCATTTTTTACCAAAGGGAAGATTATGACCGTGCGGAGTATTATTTCCGAGAAGTGATCCGTCTGAAAACGGGAGATGCCAAAGCTTACTATAACTTAGGTTTGGTGTATTTGAAGAAAAAAGTCCCAGAAGAGGCGGCCAAATACTTCCAAAAGGCACTCGATTCCAATGCAAACGAACCAGAAGTGTATCGTTATATTGCTGATGCGTTTTTGTCCATGGGACAAACCAATATGGCAATCACTGCCTTAAAAAAAGCACTCCTCTTAAAACCATCTGATGTGGATTCTCTTTTTGCTTTAGCCGAGCTCTATTATAAAAAAGGGGAACTTGTCGAAGCGGAGAGTTTATTTCGTAGGATCATCCGACTCACCCCAGGCGATACGTATTCTGAAACAGCGTATGTGAATTTAGGAATCATCTTAGATGAGATGGAGCGGTATTCGGAAAGCATTGCGGCCTTTGAAGGGGCACTTTCTCTCAATCCAAAAAACCAATCGGCCTATTACAATTTGGGTCTTTCCTATTTACACGCGGGAAAACCAACGATGGCGATTGAGTCCTTACGAAAGTCGCAGGCCCTGGATCCAAATCACGTTCCTTCGAGACTTGCGATTGCCGATTATTATTTAGAGAACCGTTTTTTTAACGAAGCCATTTCCGAATACGAAGAAGCAATTGCTTGGAAACCAGAACTCTATGAAGCAAGACTAAAACTGGCCGATGTTTACATCCAAACCAAAAACTATCCTGCCGCCGAAAAGATGTTAGTGTATGTTTTGGAAAATGCCAAGGATCCAAAAGAGATCAAACTCGCACACAGAAAACTGGCCTTAAGTTATGCGAGTAGTGGGAACTCTGGACTTTCCAAACGAGCGAAAGAAGAAGCCTTTCGTGCCACTCATATTGATCCAGAAGATATGGAATCAAGGCTCGTACTTGCTAAAATCCTCATTGATTCGGGTTCACTTGTGGACCGGGAAAAGGCGATTGAAGAGCTCACGGTCATCACACGTTCCGATGTCACACCCACCATTTCTTCCAAAGCCCATAATTATTTAGGTTTTTGTTATTTTAAAAACGGGGAATTCAAACGAGCACTTTCCAGTTTCCAAACGGCCATCGACTTAAATCCCAGTTTGTCGGAAGCCTATGAAAACAAACGTGCCGCAAGAGCCCAATACGAAAAATCTTTGGAATCCAAAAAGAGAACCTTTTATTGAATTTGTTTGATTTTATTCCACATCGGACATTCCCCGAATTTTACGAAATTTGTCGGCATACGGGTGTTTTGCGTTATCTTCCCGCAAAACATAGAGAATACGGGGACAGTTACTTTATGGAAGAATACATGTCCCAATACAAAAAATCCTATTACGAAGACGAACCAAACCTTCGTGCCATGGCAAAACGAAGGCTAAGTAACTTGGCAAAATTGGTTCGACAGATTGATGAGGCAAATGGGGATTCGAAGGATAGTAATTCACTACTTCAAAACAATTCCCTTTTGGAAATTGGATCTGCCGCTGGATTTTTTTTAGACGAAGCCAAATCACTCGGGTACAAATCCAAAGGCCTTGAACTTTCGCCAAAAGAAGTAGAATATTCGAAAACAAAACTGGGTCTCGATGTTGAAAGGCTGTCAGTTCTTTCTGTTGCAGAAAGGGAATGGAAAGAATCCTTCTCAGTGATTGCGGCTTTTTTTGTGATCGAACACATTGATGATATCGAAGGGATATGGAAGAGGTTGCAGGCCTGGACTCGGCCAGGTGGGTATTTGTATTTGGCAGTTCCTTCTAGTTTTGGGCCAAGTTTTCAGACCAATCCGAAGGAATGGTTTAGGACCCATCCCTCTGACCACTTTTTTGACTACTCAGTCCACTCCCTGAAAAAACTCTTGTCAATCCTTGGCTTCGACGTGAACTATGTTAGACCTATGTCGTATCACTCCTACCGGGATTTAGGCCTCCGAGGCAAACTCCCCGAATGGCTGTATCGACTGTACGCAAACCAATTTGCCTATGGTGATACCATCGAACTGATTGCCAGAAAAAGAACACACTGAAATCCAATATGAAATTTAACGAATTACCTTTCCACGAGTCTCTAAAGAAAGCCCTAGACAAAATCGGCTACACAGAGCTCACACCCATCCAAGCCAAATCCATCCCGTTCGCCATGGAAGGACACGACCTCACGGGTCTTGCCCAAACCGGAACCGGAAAAACGATGGCCTTTTTACTTCCCACTTTGCATAGACTACTCTCTGCAGAGGAAGAGGAAGCACTTCCGTATGCACTTGTCCTTGCACCCACAAGAGAACTCACGATCCAAATCGCAGAAGAAGCAAAAAAATTACTCGAGTTCACAGACTTTGGAGTTGCTACCATCATTGGTGGTACAGATTACAAATCCCAAGAACAAGCACTTGGAAACAAAGCTTGTATCATTGTGGCTACCCCTGGTCGACTCATCGACTTTGTGAAAAACCACGGTCTCTCTTTGGAAAACATCAAAGTGGTTATCCTTGATGAAGCGGACAGAATGTTCGATATGGGATTTGTCCAAGACCTAAAGTACATCTTCCACAAATGTAAAAATAGAAAACAATCCTTACTTTTTAGTGCCACACTCAGTTACGAAGTGGTACGACTTGCAAGCCGTTATTTGAACGAACCCATCGAAGTTCACATCAACCCTGAAAAAGTCATCACGGAAAGAATCGACCAAACCCTCTTACACTTGGGGAGAGAAGAAAAACTCCCTTACCTCGTCAATTCCTTGTTAAACTATCCAATCGAAGGCCTAGGGATCATTTTTACGAACTATAAAATGAACATCCCAAAAATTGTATCTGTACTACGTAAATACGGAATCACTGCAACTGGACTTTCTTCGGAACTAGACCAAAAGAAAAGAATTCGATTGTTACGAGATTTTAAAGCAGGGAAATACAAATACCTCATAGCCACTGATGTTGCTTCTCGTGGGATAGACATCGAAAACATCGATGTGGTTTATAATTATGACCTACCTCAAGATGCAGAAAACTATGTGCACCGAATTGGCCGTACAGCACGTGCGGGAAGAAAAGGACAATCGATTGGACTTTGTTCCGAAACGGATTATACAGAACTCGAACGCATTGAAAAGTATCTCAATTCAAAAATCCCAGTAGGGGAAATCCGAGAAGAATACTTGGAATTCCCAACAGGTGAATTCACACCAGTGTTTGCTGACGAAGTAATCCCAGGTGAGAAAAAATACCAAGACCGCGAACGTGGTGGTCGTAGTGGAAAACCGAGACGGGGAGACCAGTCTGGTCGAGGGGATCGCACCGATCGCAGTGGAGAGAGAGGCGAACACCGGTCAGGTGATAGGAATCGCCATAAAGGAAAATCTGGTGGTCACCCTCTTGCAAAAATGTCACATCCAGATGGCCATAACCATGGAAACCCAAGTGATCACAAACACCCAGCTAAGATGACCCACCATGAATTCAAACATGGCCACCATCCAAAAGATGGAAAGGGCAAATCTGGGCATAAAAAAAACCAACAAGGGAAGTCTTACCAAAAGAATGATCCTAGACGGAATCTCTTCGACATCAACGAAGTGAAACAATCCAAAAAACAGAAACAATCGATTTGGAAACGAATCCTTTCTTTTTTCAAAAAAGATTAATCCTTCTTTTACTGATTTTGTTACCAACTCTCGTAGTCGCAGAAGTCGCAAAACTTCCGCTCTACGGGAAAGGAAACTATATCGCCTTTTCTGATCTCAAGACAATCTTACCCGAACTTTCTACAAAACTAAAAAAATACACAAGGGTCGGTGGGATTTACACACCACAAGGCAATCTGCAATTTCGCATCGGCAGTAGTTTTTATACATTAGATGGGAAAATTTATAAACTGCCAAAGGCCATCTTGACCAAAGAGGACGAAGTGTATCTTCCTCTCGATATGGTAGAAGCCATTTTACTCAATTTAATTGCTTATGATGTCAGATACCAATTCAAAGAAGGGGAACTCTTCATTCTTGTTCCCAAAGAAACTGTACCAAAACGAAGTTTAGCAGTAAAGGCCATCATCATTGATGCGGGACATGGTGGCAAGGATCCTGGCACTTCGGACACATCTGGGTATTTTGAAAAAGATGTGAGCCTTGGTGTTGCGAGGTATACATATTTATACTTAAGGAAATATTATCCAGAAATCCGAGTGGAGATGGTGAGAAAAGACGATCGTTTTGTAGAACTAGAGGACAGGTCCAAGTTTGCCAACCAAGTTCTACGCGATACAAGAGATGTTATTTTCATCAGTTTTCACTGCAATGCGTCTCTTTCCGATAAGGCCGCAGGGTTTGAAGTGTATTACCTTTCCCAAAGTCCAAGTACTGAGGCAGCGAGAGAAACAGCCCTTGTTGAAAATCGGTACATTGGAAAACACAAGAACCCAATTGTTAGCCAAATCCAGTCCCAAATGCTTTCCAGTGTGACCCAAAGGCGTTCCAAAAAATTGGCTCTATCTGTGGCAGAACATTTCGAAAAATCCATTAGCCCCGAAATTCCATCCCGTGGTGTGAAAAAGGCAGATTTTTCCGTCTTGCGAGGAAGCCTTATGCCTGCTGTACTTGTGGAAATGGGGTATCTGACAAACCCTGAAGAAAGTAAAAAACTGCGAGATAAATCCTTCCAAAAGAAAATTGCTCGGAGTGTAATTAAAGGAATTCATGAATACGCATCTGGAAAAGATTAAAGAATTACTTAGAAACGTTTGGGGATTTTTAAAATTAATATCCCTTCGGTTTTATAAAATCGGAACGGGAGAAACCAAACTCACTCGTGATTTTATTTTTTTGTTTGGATCATGGTTTAGTTTACTTCTCTTTTTTAGTTTTTTCATCTTAGCGGAACAAAATCCATTCAGATTACTTGTTCCATTTCAACTATATTCTTATCCTTCTTTTGACCATAGGGAACCAATTATTATTTTTATCTCCAATGGTGAAGGGGAACAAATTCCGATCCACCGTAAGGTTTTAAAACAAGATGGCTCAGGTGATCTTATTTATCAAATTGTTGGTGAAGTTGGTGCACCACCTTACTTTGATTCCGTGGAAGCTTTGGCAAAAGATGGAAAACTTTTTTCTCCAAAAAAACTATTGGATGTTCGATTTGCGTTAAAACAATCCTGGTTTGTGGACAAAAATCAAAAATTAGTAATCGATTGGAATACAAGTAAATTAGAATCAATTATGGAAAAATACCGCCTTCCACGCACTAAATCAGAAGGTGAGGCTTCCGACTCAGAAGAGGACAATCCAAACACACCTGTTGACACCATCACATATTACACGGGTGGAACAGAAACAGGTCCAAAAGAATCTGAAGAGGTACTCAACAAACGTAGGATCCAAGCTATGGAACAAACCTTACGAGCGTTAAATGCGAGTCTTTTTGAAAATTTCAAAGAAGTCAATTCCATCGAACATAAATTTTCAGGAAACCTCAATCCCGTTTACCAATGGAATTCGATTTCTCCCCTCGCTACCCGCTAGTTTAGGGGATTCCCCGCGATTTTTCTCCCTTTTCCAAATTTTACTCATGGAAAATGGAGAAATACCGATGATCGTATTGGGAAAAATAGAATTTTTTTTAAAAAAAATAAAACGCTAAAGTCGTTAAAAATTACCAAAAATCGGCAATTTTCCTTAAAATCCTCCAAAACCTACCCAATTTCTTCAAATTAATTTCTTCTATCCAAGTACCGACATACTAAGGGAATAAATAGAGATTTTAGGCACCAATGGGGCCTGAAAGCCAGACACAAAAAAAGCGAGAGAAGGGATTCTCTTGTTTGCCAGATCAAGTTTCAAGGAGGAAACCAATGATCATAAACCACAATTTAGCCGCGATCAACTCACATCGCGTCCTCAAGTTCCAAAACGAGGAAGTCTCCAAAAATATGGAGAAACTATCCTCTGGTATGCGAATCAACCGAGCAGGTGATGATGCATCAGGCCTTGCCGTTTCGGAAAAAATGAGAACGCAGGTGAATGGTCTTAGACAAGCAGAAAGAAATACCGAAGACGGTATGAGCCTTATCCAAACAACGGAAGGGTTTTTGCAAGAATCGAATGATATCATTCAAAGAATTCGAACTCTTGCAATTCAATCGTCTAACGGTATTTATACTGAAGAAGACAGACAAATGATCCAAGTCGAAGTGTCACAACTTATCGACGAAGTGGACAGAATTGCTTCTCAAGCTGAATTCAATAAAATGAATTTGCTTCAAGGTGATTTTGCTCGTGGATCTAGAGCAACTTCCATGTGGTTCCATATTGGACCAAACATGCACCAAAGAGAAAGAGTGTTCATTGCAACAATGACTGCACGTGCACTTAATCTTAAAGGTCAAAGTGGAGAACTCTTGTCTTTATCAACTGCTGACAAGTCAAATGATGCGATCGGAACTTTGGATGCTGCCTTAACACGCATTAGCAAACAAAGAGCAAACTTAGGTGCCTACTTTAACCGTCTTGAGCATGCTGCAAAAGGGCTCATGAACGCTTATGAGAATACCCAAGCTTCCGAGTCTAGGATCCGTGATGCGGATATGGCAGAAGAAACTGTGGCTTTCACAAAGAACCAGATTTTAGTTCAATCTGGAACTGCTATGTTAGCTCAGGCGAATGTTCGTCCACAAGGAGTTCTTTCTCTCCTACGTTAACATTAGTTAACGAAGAGAGTGGTTAGTGTAACTGAAGAGTTGTAATTAGATAATCAGCCGGCTTTCCCCTGCCAGGTGGCAAAATGAAAGCTCATCCTTGACACCGGACAGGGATTGTCCGGCTAAGAACGAAATACATACCGTTCTTGGTAATACACAAAGGAGTGTAGGCCAATGATTATCAATCACAACATGAGTGCGATCCAATCACATCGTGCTCTCAAGTTTACACAATGGGATGTAGATAAGACCATGAGGAACCTCTCCACTGGGCAAAGGATTAACCTTGCCGGTGATGATGCTTCTGGTCTTGCTGTTTCGGAAAAACTACGAACACAAATTCGTGGTTTACGTCAGGCGGAAAGGAATACGGAAGATGGACTGAGTTTCATCCAGACTGCAGAGGGTTACCTCGACCAGTCGGCTGAGATCATCCAACGAATCCGGACCTTAGCCATCCAGACTTCGAACGGAATCTACACACCGGAGGACAGGCAACTCGTGCAGGTAGAAGTATCTGCGCTGGTGGATGAGATCGATCGAATTGCTTCACAAGCAGAGTTCAATAGAATGAAACTGTTTGAAGGAGACTTCGCTCGAAAGTCAACGAAAGCATCGATGTGGTTTCACATGGGAGCAAACGCAAAGCAAAGAGAGCGTTTCTACATTGGAACTATGACTTCGAAAGCTCTTAAGATGTCAGAAGGGGCGATTAAAATTGCTCTTTCAACACCTGGAAAAGCTGATGAAGCGATTGCCAAAGCGGACTTCGCCTTGAACAAGATCATGAAGCAGAGAGCAGATATGGGAGCTTATCAAAATAGGCTCGAAAGTACTGCTAAAGGCCTCATGGGTGCATACGAAAATATGCAAGCATCCGAATCAAGGATTAGGGACGCAGATATGGCTGAGGAAATGGTAGCGCTCACGACGAAACAAATTCTCGTGCAAAGCGGTACGGCAATGCTAGCGCAAGCCAGCCTCAGACCAAATTCTGTACTACGACTTTTGAATAACGCATAAGTTGTAGAAGGCAAGAGTTGCCTTAAAGACGGTTGCCTCTTCTCGAAGGATACTTTGAGGAGGGGCTTTTTTTATTTCGTTTTGTCATTTTTTCATCTGCCACTTCCTTCAGCATAATGTATCAATTTTCTTTTACCATATTATGTGTGATAGCTGGTGTATTCGTAGGTTTATTTTCCTATTGGATTTGCAAAAAATCTCTATTAAAGACTATTCTTGAGATCAGTAATTTTTCAAAAGAAGTAGCTCTCGGAAATTTCAAAGGTTTTCTAAATATCGATTCAAATGATGAAATTGGAGATTTTGTTTCCCATTATAACGATGTAATGGCGAAATTAAAAGATTCAATTTTAAGTACTAAATTATTAGCAATTGAAATCAATCGGTCAATGCCTGAACAAAAAATTGCGACGAATGATTTATCAAACAATACTCAAAAATTATCTGAGAAGTATGAATGGATAAATCAGGATACAACAAACAATTCACAGAATTTATTTTATTCTATTTCACAATTTAATATTCTATGCCATTCAATGGATGGACTAATGAGTCAGATTAAAGAATTATCAAGTGCCATTTCAAAATTAGCAACTCAGACAGGCAAATGCAGCTTCTGCAGAAGAATTATCGGCAGCTTCGGAGGAGATAGTTCATATAACACACCAATTGGTTGAGAACATGGAATATTATCAATTTTAAAAGTACTCAAAGTGGATTCTAAAATAATTCTATAAAAATTATATGTCAAAAGTGGTTACCGCCAATCTTCATTCGCCTTCGAATCAAACTATCCATTGTAATGGAAATTAATCCTATGGATGGGGTGTGATTGGGAATTCATTTGTAATGGTAATAGTGGTTAGGGTCGTCCCATTTTGATTTTTCAATCGCTTCCAATTCTTTAATCTTAGTTTGATCTTCGTATGTTTGATTTAGGTTGCCAAGAGCTGATTGGATTTTGATCCTAAGTTCTAAAGCAGGGACAAAATCTTTCATGATTTCGAGTGCTTTGTTACAATGAGTCAACGCATCATTCCATTTGTTTTGTGCAAATAAAATTTCCGCCATAGAATTCCAAACTCCATGCGTAAAGGAAGGATCCACCATATTTAGATATTCGGTATACAAAGTAAGGGCTTTCTCATACAAAAGTTCATTTTTTGCTTCTCTAGCTTCTTCTAATACTTTGAGTGCTTTTTTCCCATCAATTTTCATAGAGTAACGATTATCGAATTTAATTTAAGAATGTCAATATGCTTGTTCTTTTTTTACTTAGGATTTTCCTAGATTGGATGCAGTGATTTTATTTAATATGAATGCCAAATGAAAAATTTCATTCTAAGTCAGTATATACATTTTCTACTCCAGTATTTGATTGTCCGTATACAAAAAGTCGTTTCCCAACTAAAACAACCCTATTTGCAATTGTATTGAATTCAGATTTGTAAGTAATATTTGGATTGGTACAAGACCAATTTTTTCCATCATTACTTTGTAAGAGAGCTAAATTGCTTAAAACAACATGAAATTTATAGGAGGTAATATCAGAATAAACCATACCGAGGACATTTGTTTCATTTGAGTTTTGAATGTTGTAACAAGGACGGTTGAAACCTACACTTTGTGTTGGTATGATACTTTGAGTTAGCAAAGACCAATTGATTCCATCTGTTGACTCCCAAAGGTCAAACAAATTAGAAGATGCATTTTTCCCTCCCACTAAATAGATTTTTCCATTTCCAAAACTACAAACACCAGAATTTCTTGATGAATAGGCAGGAGAAGTCGAGATAGTGTTAATTGAATTTCCTGAATCAATAGTTCTGTCTACAATACCATCACCCAAGATATATGCGCTTGCAGTATTATATCTCACCATACAAAAACCAGTAATCAATGCATTTGCGGTCCATGCCCCACCTAAATTTAATGAATGATAATTTGACAGTTGAGATCGACCAGTGAATGCTCCAAAAATATTTGTATTTGTATTATTGATTTGTAAACCTAACTGAGAGTAATTCATTCCATTTGTACTTGAATAGAGTCTAGTGGTTAAGTTTGTATTTCTAACGTAGATTGCATACGTTGTAGTACCTTCTTGGTCAAACAAGACGGAATCACTTGGATCCGTAGTCCCAAACGAGGGAGAAAAAACAGTCCAACCTCGACTCGATACATTGTTTAAGATATCATTGAAGAAGAAGGAAGATAATGCTCCTTGTGCACTTTGAGGATCAAAAAGGCTTCCTTTGGGATTTGGATTTACCCTACAATGGAAATGAAAGGCTAAGATAAAAAAAATGAATATTAGAAAAACATTTTTGGATCGTTTGGTCTGATTCATTTTTAAAATACCCATGTGTAACCAATTTTGTATTCTATACTTTCTTGTGTGAATCGTTTGTCCTTAGTGTAAAGATTTTGTTGGTGAGTTTGGTTTATGTCAGTGTTCAAATAAAAACCAGGTCGTTTTTCAAAATTTGTAAGTGGATTTTCTTTTTTATCGGCCCGGTACAACATCGAATCAATAAGACTGATGAGGAAAACTCCAATGACGATATTGGATGCCGAGTTGACTGCATTGCCTGTTTTTCGATATTCCGAAGCCAGGTTGTTTTTATCGATCAGGTTGAGAACAAATCCCGAATTCCCAGAACCTAATAACACTAAGGAACGAAAATCATTTTGGTATTCAGACTTAGCTTCCTTGTGTAAATTCCATGCCTGATTGTAATTGATGGCTGCACCTAAAAATGCAATGAGATACACAGATCCCCAAACAGGTTCATTCCAATGGAACTGCCCTAAACCAGGCAAAATCGCAGAGCGGAATACAACCTCTTTTCGAATTTTTTTCATTGTATTGGGATTTGTAATCTCACTGCTCTGAGATTCATTATTTGAAGTGCTAAAATTCTTTTTGGTTTCAACTTCGATAATTTTTTTAACTTCTTTTACATTCAAATCTTGATACGATACTTTCAGAATATCAGTTTTAGGGAATTGGAGTAGATTTCCATCCTTATCTTTTATTTTTAACAGGTCCTTATTTTGATCTATCACTTTGCCGTTGATCGATTTGCCTGATTTTAAAATCACAGTTTCAGAAAATAGGGAATCGTTGAGTAAAAGAATAAAGATGAGACCAAAAAAGAGGTTAAAACAGATTTTCAATGATGAATCCTATAATCAATAAGGTAAGATAGTGTTTGCAGAAACAATTTTCTAAATTCACTACACTTCTTTTACGATTGTAAATTGCAACTAAAACAAAGGTTTTGTTAGATGGGAAATGATTCTTTTATCTGTTTTGTAAAAATAGATTAAAAAAATGTTTACGATTCAGAAATTCAGTTTAGTAAAAGAAAATATCTCAAATGAAATAATATGTTCTGATCTATTTTTTATTTCTGAATCATTCTAAAGTAAGGTAAATTAGAAAGATCATTCTATTTGAAGCCAAATTTTAATGGTTTTAGTTTTTTAATCTTCCATTTTAGTATAGAAAAAGGGTTGAATCTGGGGTCTTTCCTAGAGGATACTTATCAATTACAATGAAATGGCTTTATTTTTTTCTCGGTGATCCCAAAAAACATTCATTAGAACATCGGCTTTTTAACACAGTTTCTCTCATTAATGGTGTCTTGAATTTAGTTGGAGTTTTTGGTGTTTTGTACTTAGAAAACTATTTGATTCTTGTTTGTTTGAATGTGGGTTCTGCCTTACTCATGCTTGCCATGTACTACCTAAGTAGAGTGAAAAGTATCTATTTTATTTTGTATTGGCCTTTTAACTTAACGATATTATTTTATTTGGCTTCTATGTGGTTCTTTAATGGTGGTTCCATCGGTGGAAATCATTATTATTTAATTCCGTCACTTGTGATCGCACTCATTCTGATTAGAGATCATAATGTATGGATTGTTTATTCCTTATATATCTTCGTTTCTGCTTCACTTTATGCATTTGAATACTTTCATAAAGATTGGGTAACAGGTTATGCAACTGAAATGGATCGATACTTGGATGCCGGTGGAAATTATTTATTTGTTCAAATTTTAACAGGCATTTTGATATTTATATTAAGTCGTAACTTAAATATTGAAAGAAAAAAATCGGAATCCTTACTTTTAAACATCTTACCTGAACCAATCGCCGACGAATTAAAAAAAGAAGCTAGAGTCATTCCAAAACGTTATGAATCGGCATCGGTTTTATTTTGTGATATGGTTGGTTTTACTAAAATTGCAGAAACAATGAATGCTGAAGTTCTTGTTCATGAGTTGGACCAAATTTTTCGTACGTTCGATCGTATCTGTAAAGAATTCAAAATGGAAAAAATTAAAACCATTGGGGATGCCTATATGGCTGTCGGTGGGATTCCTAATGAAAATATTTCAAATGCCGTTGATGCTGTGTTATGTGGATTAAAATTTCAAGCTTATATGGCTGAACAAAAAGAAATCCATTCATTACAAGGGAATGTATTTTGGGAGATACGTTTGGGTATCCATTTAGGTCCTCTTGTTGCAGGTGTAGTTGGCAGTGACAAATTCGCTTATGATGTATGGGGAGATACAGTGAATACGGCGAGTCGGCTTGAGAGTAGTGGGGTTGTGGGCGAAGTGAATATTTCAAGAGCCGTGTATGAAGAGATAAATAAATACTTTGATTGTGAGTCCAGAGGTCTAATTTCGATTAAAAATAAAGCTGACATTGAAATGTTTTTTGTAAAAGGTTTTTTACCAGAATTTGTAAGTCCCATTAGTCCAAAAGAACCAAACGAATTGTTTCTAAGGATGTACAAAACTGGTGCATTGTTTTTTGACAATGAAATTGAATCTTGATTCATATCAATATCTCTTATCAAAATACCTTAGGATTCGATTTGGAATAGGGATCCTTTTGATTTTTGTTTTTGTTTCACAATGTTCCATCCCAAAAGAAGGAAAGGAAGTGATAAAAAAACAAATAATCCCTATAAATAACGGAAATCTTTTTGTATTAACCAATGATTGTCATTTAAAATCAAATCTTCTAGTTCTCATTCATGGATCACCTGGAAACAGTTCAGATTTTAGTTTGTATTTAGAAGATGAAGATTATCAAAAAAGATATTGTATCATTGTTCCTGATCGTTTGGGGTATGGAAATTCTTTGCAAAAGGAATTTGTTCCGAGTCTCACGATACAAGCCAGTGCAATCGTTGAAATGGTAATCGCTTTTTTGCTTCAGGAAAAAAAATCATTTGTTTCTATTGAACTCTTAGGCCATTCCTATGGAGGACCGGTTGCTTTGGTATCGATCTTAGAATTACAAAAAAGAGGATATAAAAACGGGAAACTTATAATGGTTTCAGCTCCGATTGATCCAAAGTACGAAGAATTAAGATTTTATAACCATTTGGCCAAAATTCCGTTCATTGAAATAATTTTACCACAATCTTTTGTGAGGAGTAATTTAGAGATGTTTTCCTTAAAAAAAGACTTGGAACAATTAGGAAATGAATTAAAAGGAAATGGATTTCCTGTTGTTTCGATTCATGGTGATGAGGACGGAATTGTTCCAGTGGAAAATGTTTATTATTTAGAAAATATTTTTTTTCAAGGAAACCACAAGATTTATCCATTAATCGGAGGTAGTCATTTTATACCTTGGACAAGATATTCGGAAATCAAATCGATATTGTTACAAGAGGAAACAAAATGAAAGGTATTTTACAAAAACCAATTTTATTTCATTTAGCAAAAGTGCTGATTGTAGTGGTTATCGGCCAAACTTTGTACTATAAATTCACAGGTTCGGAAGAATCAAAATATATATTTACAATTCTTGCCATGGAACCTTGGGGTCGCATTGGTTTGGCAGTTCTTGAAACAATTTGTATCATATTGATTATGATTCCAAAATTTGTTTGGGTAGGAGCATTTTTAGCATTTAATTTAATGTTAGGTGCGATTCTTTCTCATTTGGTATTTTTGGGCATCGTGGTAAAGGATGACGGTGGCCTTTTGTTTTTTATGGCACTATTTGTGTTTTTACTTTCCAACTATGTTTTGTATTATGAAAGAAAAAAAATCCCTTATTTTAGCGAGATGTTTCCAATCGACTGAATTTTTTTCTATACTGATTGTGATCTAAAACCAATCGATACAATTGAGAATACGGAGTTAAAGCCACACCGTTTATATAATTTCTAGATCCAATTTCGAAAATCAATTTCCATTGTTTAAACAAAATAGAATAACTTTGTAAAATTGTAAAGTTTGGATCGTATAAGTTTGTTGATTCGCTTGTAACTCCATTCAGTTCGATGATTTTAAAATCTTTTCCATCTTGGAATTTTTTTAGATTGGAAAATCGAATGTCAAATCTACCAAAATAAAAACCTTTGGTATGGTCTCCAACATTAACTAATTCCTTTTCTAGCTTGGGAGTGAGTAAATGGTAACCGTCTTGGAACATACAACCTTGGATATGATTGCCTATGGCACCTATAGAGATTGTTTTCCCTTTCTCTAAAATTAGATGTAAGTTTTTTTCATTGTGCTTTTTATGAGTATCTTTTTGGAATTGGTACCTAGGGTGAGATTCAATTAACGTTTCTAATGTATTAAATCCATCTCCAGTAATTTTGGGAAATACCTTTTCCGTAATGGAAAAGATTCGACCATTTGATTCGTTTGGGTTCCTGTAATAAAATACCCCCACTTCAAAAGGACCTCTACACCATTCTTGAACCAACCAATCAATTGGATATGTTTGGAATAGAAATTCTAATTCAGAAAAGGATTTTATTTTTTGAACCAAAAAACCCCTTTCACCTTTGTCTGGTTTTGCGATGATTGGGAATTTGATTTGATTGGTTCCCATCCATTTTTTGACTAATTTCGTTTTTTGAAGTATGTTTGTTTGTACGAATAAAGATTTAGATCGATGTTTCGTTGGGATGAGATTTAAGATTTGGAATTTTGATTCTCCTGCAATTCCAGAGGCAATGATGCCTGGGTTTGTTGTTGTAAGAAACCGAACCCCTCTATATTTGATACTTAAATAAATTAGGTAAGGGATGAGTGGGAGATAAAATATATAACTTGGCCAAAATTCCAATTTTGTCCATTTTTTGCATTTTATGATGAAGGAATCTCTTTTTTCTCGGATCAAAATAGTTTGCACAAGTACAAACAAAACATAAAAACTAATCCCAATCCATAATATGGACCAAATATTGGACTTGTAATCCAGATACAAACCCAAACCCATTCCATAAGCATATACTAACATAACAATGGAGGAAGTCCAAAGGGAAACAGCAAAAAAACTTGTGACTATAAACAGCATCAATGGCTGATGAAAATAACCACTTAGAACATAAAGTGGTAATCTTGTACCAGGTAAAAATCGTGAAATTAAAATGGATGAGGTGAAATTGGATTTCCAATGTATGTATAATTTATTTGAGGTAAGTTTTTTTTCCCAAACATCTTTCTGTTCCCATTTTTTGAAAAACAATCGAATTAAAAAACCAAAGAAATAAAGCAGTAAATCGCCAACAAAAATCCCAAATCCAGTAAAGAAAATGGCATAACCAACAGAAAGTTTGCCTTCTTTTGCTAAAATGCCGGAAGTTATACAGGTAATGTCTTCCGATATGAATGTAGAAAAGAATATAATTAAAAATAAATTTCCCACTAGTGGCTAAACTATGATTTTTTTGGAATAGGTCAATTGAAATCAGGATTTAAATGTTTGCTTCCTTTTTTATTATTTGGTGTTTTATTCTAAATGCCAAAAATTTTGATTTTATTGTTCCATCCTTTTTTGGAAAAATCGAAAGCCAATCAGATGTTATTAGATTCGGTTCCTGTTTCCGAGAGTATCACCTTACGGGACTTATACGAAATTTATCCCAATTTTACAATTGATGTCAAGTTAGAGCAAAAATTGTTAATGGAACACGATGTGATTTTGTTCCAACATCCATTTTACTGGTACAGTTGTCCTCCACTCATGAAACAATGGATTGATTTTGTATTAGAAGACGGTTGGGCTTATGGAAAAAATGGAAATTTTTTAAAAGATAAAAAATGGATCCAGACAATCACAACTGGAGGAACTGAGCTTGCATATTCAAAAGAAGGGTTTCATGGACATTTGATGGAAGAGTTTCTTTTGCCTTTTCGTCGGACTGCTGAATTATGTAAGATGGATTACCAGTCACCATTTTTACTGCAAGGAACCTTTCAATTGAAGGAAGGTGAATTCCAAAAAGAATCAATACGATATCGAAATTTCCTTTTATTTTTATTAGGGGCTAATCATGGGTGAAGTTAATTTTTTCTTACAAGCGATGATTTATCTTACAAGTGCTATCATCATGGTACCCATTGCCAATCGTTTGGGTCTTGGTTCTGTCCTTGGGTATTTAGTGGCGGGAATTGTTATTGGTCCTTTTGTTTTTGGATTTGTAGGAACAGAAGGAAAGGATCTTTTACATTTTGCAGAATTTGGTGTTGTGATGATGTTGTTTGCCATTGGTTTGGAGTTAGAGTTAAACCTTTTGTGGCGATTGAAATTTTGGTTACTCGGTCTTGGTGGTTTACAGTTATTGCTCACAACTGTTTTTGTTTTTTTGTTTTCAATTGGTTTCCAGTTTTCATGGAAATCCTCATTGGCATTAGGATTTATTTTATCACTTTCTTCCACCGCAATTGTTTTACAGACATTGAAGGAAAAGGGACTTATGAAGTCAGTTTCTGGCCAAGCTTCTTTTTCCATCTTGTTATTCCAAGATATGGCGGTGATTCCAATCCTGGCCATTTTTCCTATGTTAAGTGAAGGTGAACAAATCTCGAATGATCATGGTCATTCTCTTGTAGATCACTTGCCTGCGTATCAAAAAACGATAGTTGTACTTTTTGTTGTGATTGGGATTATATTGATTGGCAGGTATCTTTTAAGTCCTCTATTTCGAATGATTGCGAAATCGGGTAGCCGAGAGATTTTTACTGGTGCAAGTTTATTACTCGTTATTGCTATATCGGTCCTTATGGGTTCTGTTGGGGTTTCTGCTGCCCTTGGTACTTTCCTTGCTGGTGTTGTTCTCGCTAGTAGTGAATTTCGTCATGAGTTAGAAAGTAATATTGAACCATTTAAAGGATTATTACTTGGTCTGTTTTTTTTAAGTGTTGGTGCTTCGATGGACATTCCTGTTGTGATGTCTAATCCAACAAAAATCATTGGAATTGTTTTTGGAATTATTTTTCTAAAAGCGATCGTTTTACTCCTCCTTGGTTTTTTATTCAAACTTCCTCTCGACCAGAATTTATATATGTCTTTGGCATTATCACAAGTAGGTGAATTTTCTTTTGTTTTATTTGGATATTCCGAAGGTCTTGGAATTTTTGACAAAGAAACCATTGTGATTTTAGTAGCTTGCGTAGCTTTGAGTATGGCATTCACACCCATTTTACTCTTGTTATATGAAAAAACAATTTTTGAAGCCTTACAATCAAAACTCCCTAAAAAACAATCGAATCAAACTGTACAAAAGGAAGAGAACCCTGTGATCATTTGTGGGTTTGGACGGTTTGGGAATATGGTGGGACGATTTTTGCGGTCCAATGGGATTGGAATCACCATTTTAGATTATGATGCGGATCGTGTGGAAATGCTTGGTAGGTTTGGATTCAAAGTATTTTTTGGTGATGCAACAAGGATCGAACTTTTGGAGAGTGCTGGTTTAGAACATGCAAAAGTTTTGATTGCTGCACTTGACCATCCCGAAAAACAACAAGAGCTCATTCGTAATGTCAAACACCATTACCCAAACCTAAACATTGTAGCACGTGCTGGTGATCGGGAAGAGGCGTATGAATTAAAGGAAATGGGACTTTCTTATATCTACCGAGAAACAAGAGAAACTGCAGTAAAACTGGGTGGTGATGTTTTGAAAATTCTTGGAACAAGGTCATTTACTGCGGAAAGGGCAAAGAATTTATTTTTAACTCATGATGACGAAACTTTTCACGAACTTTTTGCTCTTCGTAAAGATAGAGTACAATACATAAGCCTTGCAAAACAAAGGAACTCAGAATTAGAACGTTTGATGTTTGTTGACGTAGGAAAAGAAGATGAATTGGAATTGGATTCTTGGAGTGAGATGGAACGGATGTAAAGATTTTACTTTATAGAAGAGAAGAAAGAAAAAAAAGAATTCCCGAATGGTCGTTTTTACCTTTTCGGGAATAGATTTTTTTTGACGGTTTGATTTTTGTTGGTTTCACGGAGAAGATCATCCTAGAAGCCAATTTGATAGGAATGATTGGTTTCGATTTTTTATCCTGTTTCATATTCTTTAGACATAGGAAACAGGTTTTAACCGACAACCTTTATTTTTTAGAATCTAAAATTTGGTTCCACTCATCTAAAAACGGTTTTGCCACTTCCAAAACGGAAGATACATCGCCTTCGAATGTAATGGTTTCAATGGAATCCCCTTGGCGAATGGCATTCACTACCTCTTGGTCGGAAGAACCAACCACGGCACCAAATACAGAATGTTTTCCATCAAGCCAAGGTGTCGGTACGTGTGTGATAAAAAATTGACTGCCATTGGTCCCTGGACCTGCGTTTGCCATGGAAAGGATTCCTGGTTTATTATGTTTCAAACTAGAATCAAATTCATCTCTAAATTTATATCCAGGGCCACCAGTGCCAGTACCTAGGGGGCATCCACCTTGGACCATAAAATCTGCGATGACTCTGTGGAATTTTAAACCATTATAGAAATTCCTTTGTGCCAAATTGACAAAGTTGGCAACAGTGTTTGGTGTTTTGTCTGGAGTCAGATCAATTCGGATATCACCTTTATTGGTTTTGATAACAGCGCGTAAAGTACTCATACTTTTCACTCAATTTCTTTAAATTCCCTTGGCAAGTCGAAAAAAGGTTTGAGTTCTTTCTGGAATCAGAGCTATACTTTGAGTTTGATTAGGTGGGATGGTGTTATGAAACGAATCATGTATCTTTTACTCATACTTTGTGTTTTTTCTTTGGTGGCAAAACCCAACCAAAAACAAGTCAAAAAACAAAAAATTGAACCTATCCCAAATCGTCTCATTGATTATGGTGAATTCAAAAAAATTGTCAATCGATCGGAATCAGAAAGGGAAACACACCGCCTAACGGAAGATCAGTTTTTGAAAATGATGTCCGAAGAGGGAGTGGTTGTCCTTGATGCAAGGAGTGAAAATCGGTATCGATTGTTACACATCAAGGGTGCTGTGAATTTACCATTCACTGAATTTACAAAAGATAGTTTGGCAACTGTGATCCCTGAGCCAAAGTCAAAAATATTGATCTATTGTAATAATAATTTTGAAGGCAACGAACAAGCATTTGCCGCCAAAAGTCCAGCTGCTTCTCTGAATCTTTCTACTTACAATTCTTTAAAAGCCTATGGTTACACCAATATTTACGAATTGGGACCACTGTTAGATGTCAACCAAACCAAATTACCACTTGTCACAGAACCAAAAGAAAAAGAACAAACTTCAAATTGATTTTTTTCTTCATTCCTGCTGGTAGTATATTTGTATTAAATTGAAGTTTTATGTTACAGGGTGAATTGTTATCAGAAATCATTGAGGCCGTATCCAATACCTATGGTAATGAGTTTTTAAATCGCCTCACAGAAAAACTAAGTTCTGTCATTAAAGCAGATAGTGTATTCATTGCTTTGTTTGACAAATCCAAATACGAATCTAAAACCATATCACTTTGTTTTCGTGGGAAAATTGTGGAAAATATTGAATATTCTTTAGATGGTACACCTTGTGCCAATGTGTATGAAACCACAATATGTTATTACCCAAACCAAGTTCAAAAATTATTCCCCAATGACCATTTGTTAGTTGAAATGAACATTGAAGGTTACATCGGTTCTCCTTTATACAATTCTAAAAAGGAAAATATTGGTTTAATTGTTGGTTTGTATGAAAGGGAAATTACTGAAAAAGACAAAATCATTACTTTGTTCCAAATTTTCTCTGGTAGAATTGCCGCTGAGTTAGAACGACTCGATTACGAAAAAAAATTAGAAAGATACAATGAAGAATTGGAAGTATTGGTAAAAGAAAGAACTTCTAAGCTTGAGCAAACGTTAGATGCTCTTAGCCAAAGGCAAAACCAGCTGATTGAATCAGAAAAATTAGCAAGTTTAGGTTTATTATCTGCCGGTATCGCGCACGAAATCAATAACCCACTCAATTTTATTTCAGGAGGGTATTATGGATTAAAGGATTTGATTGAATCTTCTCCTTTAAATTCTGAAAAAACACAAATGTTCCTCGAAGCCATAAAAGTAGGAGTAGATCGTACGACAAAAATTGTAAAAGGGTTGAACCAATACACTAGGAGTGGTGAATCTTCTGATGAATCGATCAATTTGGAGGAAATGTTAGAAAATTGTTTAGTGATTTTAACCCATAACCTTCGTGATAAAATTAGTGTGAAAAAAGAAATTCAAAACGAACCACTCTTCATTCGTGGAAATTCTGGAAAAATCCACCAAGTGTTTCTGAACCTTCTCACCAATGCCATCCAAGCGATGGAGCAGAATGGTGGTGAATTAACTGTCTCTGCCAAAAGAATGGAAGGTAATATCCAGATTGAAGTCAAGGATTCAGGGATTGGGATCCAAAAAGAACACCTCTCACAAATCGATACTCCATTTTTTACAACAAAAGAACCAGGGAAAGGAGTTGGCCTAGGTTTATCCATTGCCTATAAGATTTTAAAAGAACACCAATCATCGATCACCGTAGAATCCGAATGGGGGAAAGGGACAACATTTATCGTTACCTTTCCAAAATCCATTGAGGTGTTACCTTGAATAAACCAAAATTACTCTATGTAGATGATGAAGCGATCAATCTGTATTTATTTCGTGAAATGTTTCGAAATGATTTTGAAATCCTCATTGTGAGTTCTGGGAAAGAAGCATTAGAAGAACTAAGGGAAATAGAAGATATCCAATTTGTCATCACAGATATGCGAATGCCAGAGATGGATGGACTTCAGTTCATCCGAAAAGCAAAAGAAAACCGACCGAAAGTTATCTATTGTTTGTTAACAGGTTATGATGTGACAAAAGAAATGGAAAAAGCAATTGAGGAAAAACAAGTAGCTCGTTATTTTGCAAAGCCACTAGACCCTGCAGAGATTCGAATGTTTTTCTCTGCAAGGACATGAATATAAAGAGGTTCGGTTTATTTATTTTTAAATTCGATCTCTACTACACCACGTTTTGAACTGTTGATGTTTAAAGTTTTACTGCTTAAAAATCGGAAACTTGAATCCTTTTTGTACATGAGCTCTTCAGCAAACATAGATTCCTTCCCTGGATAAGTGAGTTCCCATTCCGATCCATTCATCTCTGTTTTTCTATCGTTGATTTGTTTTACAGAAGTATACTCCATCAAATCATTTTTGAAATTGATAGCATCTTCCAAAGCAAGGCCTTTGAATTTTAAAATCACTGTGTTTTGTTCTGTGAGCTTAAACCATTCGTCCTTAATTTGTTTGCCTACTTTTCCAGAAACCAAATTGGCCCAGTCTTTCACTGCTTGTTCTCTAGAAACTTCTTGGGTAATGTCTGCACCGCGGCCTTCCAAACTTCCAGATCCAAAGATTTTTCCATCACCCCATAACTGGATGATACGATAAGGCCCTGTTGCTGCTGAACTTAAAAAATCTGTTTTTTTGCCGCCAGGTAAAACGACTGGTTTTTGGTCTGTGGTTGTGACTTTTGCTATAATCAAAACTTCTGCACCAGAATCTTGTGCAAGGGTGAGGAGAGGGCTACCTTCTTCCACTGAGGTAAGATCAAGTTTTGCAAGGCTTGGATTTTTTTTGAGAAGGGCTGTGAGCTGCGAACTATCTACTACTTTATTCCCTTTGGCACGGAGTTTTTCAATAAGTTCCGCCTCTGCAATATTAGTTGCTGATCCAATAGGAAAGGATTTTCCATTCACAACTGTTTGGACGAGGACAGCAATTCGGGGATTTCCCACATCGTCTAGGAGGGCATCCACTGCAGTAGAAAGTTTTGTAGCTTCTACTTCACAGCGAACATTCAAACGGATCATGTCTTGGGTGTCCAACTTCCATTGTTCTTCACTGATGATGTCATATTTTTTGACAAAACTATCGGTTTTCCCATAGAGTTTGGATCCTAGGGATTGGCCATCAGAGACTCCAGATTTTTCTGTGATTTGTTCGCCTACCAATTTACGGATGGCATTGAGTTTGGCGTCTTTCAGTGCCTTATTGCGGGCAAGGGCCAAGTCTCCTTGGTAAATGGGAGCCTCTCCCATAGCAGTTACCACATTGTCTGGTAGAGACGGGTTTTTTTGCGCGGAATTGGACCCAGCACATGCCAAGATGGTGAGGATAAGAATCCCAGTATAGGGAGCAATTCGAAGTCTATGAAGCATGAAGGACATTTCTCCTTGAAGATTTGCTATATTATAGAAACATATACTTACATGACCAATTACTTTTTTAGGTTTTCTCTCTGCTTTCTTGTCCTTGCTTGCCAAGGAAACACGGTTCCGCAATTTCGTGTCCACCCAGCGGATGCAAAAGTTCGTTTGTCCCAAGACATTTTTTATGAAAAAATCCTTCCGACCATGGCAGGAAAAAAATTAATGCTCGCGACGAACCCTTCAGGGATTGGAACGAATCCAAAAAAAATCATTTCCTCATTAGAAAAACACAAAATCACCTTAGAGCATTTGATTGGTTTGGAACATGGATTCCTTGGTTTGGAAGAAGAATTTAGCCAAACTCCCGTTACTATGGACTCAACTTTTAATCGACCATTATACCATATCTACAGGATTAAAGATGCTGAACTACGTGATTTGGTAAAAGAAGTTGATTATGTTTTATTTGATGTACAAGACGTAGGAATGCGTTGTTACACATATCTTAGTGTACTCAAACGTTTGATGGACGCTTTAAAAAATACAAAAACTAAACTCATCGTGTTAGACCACATCCATGTTGCTATGCACCTCCCTCCGATGGGTGAAAAAATGAGCCCAAGGCATCTTAATTTTGCTGGTGAGTTTCCATCACTTCTCATCACAGGTATGACTACAGGTGAATCAGCAATTTTTTATAACAAAGAATACTTAAAAGAAGCAGTGAATTTGGATGTCATTCCAGTCGAAGGTTATAAACGAGGGATGTATTTTGAAGATACAGGGATTCCTTGGACAACACCTTCACCTAACTTGCCGATGGTGGATTCTGCTAGAAATTACCTTTCTCTTGTATTACTCGAAGGTGTGAATGTATCAGTTGGAAGGGGTACACAAGCACCTTTTGTTTATTTTGGTGCACCATGGATGACAAATCCAGAAGAACTTGCAGGAAAACTTAGTGCGCTTGGAAACAAATCCTATTATTTTTCAACTGTGTATTTCAAACCTACCTTTGGTCCTCACAAAGGAAAAATTTGTTCTGGGTTACGTATGAATTTAGTACGACCTGATTATGATCCTATGTTACTTGCTTATGAGCTCATCCGTTTGATGAAAGAAACCTATCCAAATGATTTTAAATGGAGTAAAGGTTCTACGAACCATTGGGTTGACCAATTATGGGGAAATGATCATTTCCGCACTTCTATCAACGAAGGAAAAACTTATTCCGAGTTTCACGCAAGCTTTGCAAACGAAGAATTAAAAGAAAAAAAGCGAATTGAATCGTATTTACTTTACTGAGGAAACAAAATGAAATTGAGCCTTATTTTATTTTTATTTTTTTGTTTTGGATTTGTTTTTGTTTATGCATCCGAAACAAAAATTAAATTGGTTCCCAAACAAAAAACAGCAAAAGTTTTAAAGTCGGTAGCCTTCGCAACCATTCGTTCGACGGTAATGGCAAACCATTCTAAGTTTATAGAAAAGGAAACAAACTACCAAACTTGTTCGGGCGATTTTCCTAACATGCCAGGGGATTTTCCCTGCAATTTTTTAGATGAGTCAGGAAATACTGACCAAGTAGCGACCCAGTCTGAAGTGAGTGATGGTGAGTTTGCGGAAGGTAGAGATCCAGAAGATATGAACCCAAGTGGAAAAATCCGCATCAAAGTTTCCAAAGAAAAGTCTCGAAATCTTAATGGAGTTGTGGTTTTTATAGGAGAAGGAGAAAACCAACTTTCTCTTTTTTATTCTCCCAAAGGACAAATCTCACATTATAAATACCAAAACACGATTGTGATTTTTGTTTGGAACCAAATAGATGAGAATCCCACATTATCCCAACTTTACTTTGTAAAGGTGGATGGTGATTTTTTTCCTGAAGAAGTAAAGGAATACACTTTTTAAATCATGCCAACTTTCCAAGGTTATGTGAGAAAAATGTCCCATAAAGGGACTAATCCCGTTTCTTATTTTTGGGAATTTGCCTCTTATCTGGAAGACAAAAAAAAGAAGGAATTGGAAGTTACAGAACACACTTCAGACCTACCAGTGGAATCCTTCCTTGGAAAAAAAATTCAAATTACCACAAATGATGAAATTCGTTGTCTCCATTGCGGGAAAAAAACAAAAAAATCATTTAACCAAGGTTACTGTTTTGTTTGTTTTTCGAGTTTGGCTGAAAATGATCTTTGTATTCTACGTCCAGAAACTTGTCACCACCATAAAGGGACGTGTCGTGATGCGAATTGGGGGAATACAAATTGTTTTAAAAAACATATAGTTTATTTTGCCAATTCAAGTGGTTTAAAAGTTGGGATCACTAAAGAAAATCCTGTATCAAACCGTTGGGTGGACCAAGGGGCAAGGTTTGGAATACCCATCTTAGAAGTGGATTCAAGGAGGGATGCAGGTATCTTAGAACATTTCCTCAGCCAATTTTTACCTGATAAAACATCCTGGCAAAAAATGGTAGCGGGTGATCCAAATACAATTGATTTATATAAAGAAGCACAAAAATTCCTAAACCACCTTGAAAAAAATGAATTTTTTTCTCCTACGGAAACAAAACAAAAGTTAGGTTGGAAAAGGATCTCAAATCCAGAAGTGATGGAAATCCAATACCCAATTTTGTCATACCCAAATAAAATCAAATCCTTAAAACTCACAAAAGAAACACCTGTGATTGGAACACTAGTTGGAATTAAAGGCCAATATTTATTATTTGATATAGGTGTGATCAACATACGAAGTTTAGGTGGGCTTTGGATTGAATTCTCCACGTAAAGTAATCAATATTGGAGATCGTTGGACCACAAAGGTTCTTTTCGAATGTGATGACTTTTTACTCGCCGAAAAACCAGAAGGGATACCTGTTCATGAAACAAAAGACCCAAACCGTTTGGACTTTACTCGTTTACTGGCGAACCATTTACAAATTCCAGATCTCCGAACAGTCAATCGATTAGACCTTGGCACAAGTGGGATCGTTTTATTTGGCAAAAACAAAGAGAAAAATTTAGAACTAGACCTTTTGCTAAAAGAGGCAGATAAAACGTATATTTTTATCTCAGAAGGAATCCCCAGTTGGACAGAACATCGAATGGAATGTTTTTTAAAAGATGGAAACAAACAAGTGAGTATCGTGAGAAGTGGTGGCAAAAAAGCGATCACAGAATTTACCATAAAACAAACTGATCCAAAACTTAACCTATCCTTCGGGACAGCAAAAATCCTAACCGGGAGGCGACACCAAATTCGAGTTATGTTATCTTCCCTTGGTTTTCCTGTTTTGGGAGATGGTGTTTATGGCAAAAAAGATACAAACGAAAAACGTATGTATCTGCATTCCTATTCATTTTCCTTTACCGATTTTTTGGGTCAAAAACAAATGGTAGAAACAGAGATTCCTGTGGATTGGCAAAAAAGGATGCCAAGTATTTCTAAACTTTCATTCAAACTTTTTACAAATTAATTTATGAATCATGAACCATTTGCACATTTTTTAAAAGAACAAAAACTCTATCAAAAACTAACATCTGCATCTAAACTAATTTCAATTAGTTTTTTAGTGATTTATTTGTATTTATTGTTTAGCTCTCGTTATACGGCTAGTCCATTGATAGTTGTCATTAATTATTTGGCAATATTTACAGGGTTTTCTGGGCTTGTTCGATTTAAGTATTTTGAAATCCCAAGTATTTTGTTATCTGTTTTAGAGAAAGGTTCCGAGTCTCCTTTTTTCCAATTGGATGGAGAGAAGAAAAAATATATATGGAGGAAAGCTGGTAGGGAAGAGGAATTACCAGCCGATCCGAACCCTGATTGGATCATTCATACTTTACAATTACAGGACAGATTCCCATGGAAACGAATTGGAAAACTCTACTTAGGATTTTATCTGACAGTCATTTTTTTATCCGTGTATTTTCTCACTTCCGTATATTTAGAAACAGGATTTCAAAATTAAGACAACATTTTTCCTTGTCCTAGCGCTTCCTTCCAAAATTCTATCCTTATGGCTTTGAATTGTGGTATTGTAGGTCTCCCAAACGTCGGTAAGTCGACTATTTTTAACGCACTCACAAAAGCAGGCGCTCAGGCTGCGAATTATCCTTTTTGTACGATTGAACCAAACACTGGTGTTGTAGAAGTACCCGATGAAAGGCTCAGTCGTCTTTCTGAAATTTACAAACCAAAACGAACTGTTCCGACGATGATTGAATTTGTGGACATTGCAGGTCTTGTTAAGGGTGCAAGCCAAGGGGAAGGCCTTGGAAATCAATTTTTATCACATATCCGCGAAGTTGATGCCATTTGCCATGTTGTTAGAGCTTTCCAAGATGAAAATATAACACATGTTCATGGAAAAGTAGATCCCATCGAAGACATTACCGTCATCAATTATGAACTCATTCTTGCTGATTTAGACAGTTTGGAAAAACAACAACAGAGAGTTTCCAAAACAGCAAAAACAGGGAACAAAGAAGCGGCAGAAATTTTATCAGTTATGGATAAAATTCTAGAAGCTTTGAAAAAAGGGAATAGGGCATCCACTGTTGAATTGTCTGAAGAAGAAGTTAAAATTGCCAAAAAATTCAACTTAATTACCATTAAACCTGTGTTATATGTTGCAAATATTCTAGATTCTGATGTGAAATCCACAGAAAACCCCCTTGTCAAAACCATTACTGATTTTGCAAACAAAGAAGGGGCGCCTGTTGTTGTTTTATGTGGAAGATTTGAAGAAGAAATTTCAGGATTAGAGAAAGAAGACCAATTGGCATTTTTAGAAGAAATTGGAGAAAAGGAATCAGGACTTTCTCGAATGATTCGTGCCTCCTATCAGCTATTAGGTCTCCTTACTTTTTTTACCGCTGGTGTTGAGGAAGTAAGAGCATGGACAACCAAACAGGGGAGTTCAGGACCCGTTGCCGCAAGTGTCATCCATTCCGATTTTGAAAAAGGATATATCCGAGCAGAAGTGATGCGTTATGAAGACCTAGACCGGACTGGTGATGCAGCTAAGGTGAAGGAAGAAGGGAAACTCAGGGTCGAAGGGAAAGAATACATTGTCCAAGATGGTGATGTAATTTATTTTAGAGTGAACGCTTAAAAAAAAATCCCGACTTTCGTCGGGATGTCTTGAAGTGTGAACTAGTTTGGAAAAAGAAAGTAGGTTCCTATAGTAGGTCTACTTCTCTATTTCATCAATTGTTAGTCCGCTTCGTTTTATTGCACAAAATCCAAAAAAAATTACGATTGTAACATAAAATGATAACGCCCAATTTCCTTGCCAGACTCAAAAATAGCGAGTTCAGGACTAGAATCAAGGGTGATTGGTGAATCGAACATAGACTGGGTTCCTAATTTTGATAAGGTTTCCACCGGGGTTCCGTCCAAAAACAACTTTGCCGACAACCGATCAGCATTTGAAGCTTCCACAGAGATAAACACCTGATTTTTTTCGGGATTGGGTTGGAACACAAAGTCAAGGTCTCTCCCTGCCACTTGCCTATGGACCCGGAAAGCTCCATGGTTCCCTTGGCCTCGTAAGGCTAATTGTGAGGTATGTAGGGTAGCATCTTCCCAGTCACTCATGAGTACTTTCCATGAATCATTACAAAATTGTAAAAAAATACGGATTTTGGAATCAGGGTGTGGCACAACCGTCTGCAAGATCCTACTTAGGGTAGAAGGATCAACTTCTGCCCCTTGGGACATTAGATACATGGCTTCTTTCAGTTTGAGTCGGTTCATAAATGGGTTAGGATCTTTTGTCTCCATAATATTGATTACCCCCCGTTACGGCTTTATTTCCTTTATTTGTAATTTTTTTATCTTTTCTTTGGCCCTGTTGGCCCTTGCGAGTACGGTTCCGATGGGGACTTCTAAGATTTCCGCTATTTCTTTAAATTTATAACCTTTTAAACGAAGGATGAGGATTTCCTTGTGTGGTTCATCTAAGGCCTCAATTAGGTCATAAAATTCCTTTTTTTCTTCCCATTCAAAATATACATCTTCTTGGGTTTGCCTATCGTCCAAAATATCGATACTCAAATCTAAAGAGATTCCTTCTCTAAATTCAGTACGGCGAATGCTTCGAGTATGGGACATGCTGATGTTTTTTGCAATTTCATTTAGGTAAATGATGAATGCGGGTAAACTTTCCCCTTTGAATTTACGAAGCAAATGATAATCATTTTCTGTGAGTTTTAAATACACAAGTTGAGACGTATCTACCACTTCTTCTCTTGGTACATAGTGTGCGCAAGTTCCGATGATAAGACGGTGGAATTTTTGGATGAGAGATTGCCAAGCTTCTCGTTTGCCGAGAAGGCAATTATCAATTAAACTTCGAATCTCATCACTCATAGTTCTTTTTGGGATTCGACGGAATTTTTGCAAGAGATCATTATATTTTCTAATCTTTTTTGAAAATGATGAGATTGGATTAATGTTTGGCGTATGAATTGTAACCTTGTTAGGTTTTCTTTTTGTTCCACTCTTAGGTTTTCTACTGAGAATCGACCATAGTCAGAGAAAAAACCAAAAAAACCGAATATTCGAATTTTCTTCTCTTCTGTAGTTAAGTTTACTAAACAATTCTCTAAGCTGTTCAGTTGGTTCCTTTGTTCGTTGGTAAATAATGGATCATTTTTCCATGTGGAAAGGATTTGTAAAAAATATGATTTTGATTTACTATTTTCAACTTTGACATCAGTAACATTCCAAGGGTTTTGTTTTGAATAATAAAACAGTTGGTAGGTGGCCTTTTGGTTTGATTTGATATCTTGTAATAATTTGAGTAATGCAAATTTCCTTTTGGATTCGGGCATTTCTGAATACAAAATTCGATTGAGTGTGACTGTATATTCTCTCTCTTTGCCTAAAAATAATACTTCATGAGGTTTATAAAAATTAGAATGAATATAAACTGTTTTTTCCCATTCCTTTTGTAAATCACGGACTAAACTTAATATTTCCGCATTTTGTATCTCAGATGATAAAATTTCAAGTTTTGGAAATACCGTGAGTTCAAAGAGTTTTTTTTTGGAAGATTTTTCAATTTCTAAAATTTGGTTTTTGTTTGCTTCATGACAACGTTTGATCTGTAACATTGCATCATAAAATGATACTAAGGATAAAATTTCCGTTAAATCTCTAACCTCTCTCGATTTACAATGTTGGAAATAATACTCATATTCTTCGTTTTCTTTGGATTCTACCTCTCGTAAAATCGGAAAACTTTCTTTGGCAAATGCTTCCGAAAATAAAATCAGATCCAATTGGTAACGATTCCAAACTGTTTCAAAGGAGACTTGTTTGGAAAACCATTGGGGTAAAATGGGAGATACAATCGAGAGAGAAAAAAAACAAAAGAGGAGCCAATGTTTCAAAATCCACTCCTTGTTTTAAATTCATAATACATTTTTTCTTCCGAAGCATCCTCGGAGAAAATCGATTCTAATATTTCCCGTTTGTGCGAGTCGTCAAGTAATGCGTGTTTTGTTTCTAAAAACAAAATTGCTTTTTTTCTGAACTCTGGATTTGAAATTTTTTGGATTCTAAAGAAAAGTGGATCGTTTATAGATTTTTCGGAATAAGAAGTACTTTTATTTTGTTTCGAATTAGCTTCAATTGAAGAAATTTCTTGGTCCAATTCGAGATATGGTTCTTGTTTAGTTGAATCTTTAGTAAACATTAGAAAAAACAATACTAGAATTAAACTCAAACCAATACTTAAAATTCGTTTTGGGAGAGGGTTCGGTGCCAAAGTTGAAAATTGAACCAAACTAATGGCTGTTATGATTTCTTTTCCTGATCCTTTGAGGAGTTGTTTTTTTATTTTTTCTAAACTTTTTTCTGTATTTTTTGATTCTAAAAAATATGTCCAAAATGAAATTCCAATTTCTTTTGCGAGATTTGTTTCCACTGGGTACAAAAAACCAATCACTTGTTTTGCGCCTGCTTTTAAAAAACTAGTAGTGAGCCCCGTTTGTTCGATAGAATCAAAGGAAGAATAACAGCTATTAAAAAAAACTAAATCCAAATGTCCAAACGAACGTGAAGCAATTTCATTCATTGAAATAAATTGATCAGATAAAATCGGAATTCCATTTTTTTCTGTATGACCAGCATAATGAAGATACTTAACTGAATTTAACTCTTCGATAAAACGAATTTTTGTTATGTGGTTTTGTTTGAGAATTCGTAAAGGTAACTTTTTTTCAAGCAAAGGATAAAGTGTAGCACATTCTTCATTCACTGTATTTTCCAAATTACTTTTTACGGGATTACAAATGATAAGGGCTGCATTGTTTTTTTTTGTGATTTCTTTTTGTTGGTTTTGGATCCTAATTCCACGTTTAAAATTACGGTCTTGGAAAAGATAACCATTTGTGGTTCTAAGGATTTCCCATGGAATTGGGGAAAATTCTGGATCAACTAACAATTCAATGGTGCCACTAAATCCAGGAGTTCGCCAAAAAGGAATTGTCGTACCAAAAACAATTTGTTCTAAACTATCTGATTTTTTCCCCAATTTGGCAAAGAACTCTTCTTTTTTGGGGTTTTGTGATAAAATTCGCTCTACAAATATTGCCCAATCCGCTTGGAACTCCTTGAGTAAAGCTCCAGAAAAGGGAGTGGTTTTTTCTACCGATCCGAATTGGTTTTGTTTTTCTTCCCAAAAACATTCACCATCGGAAATTCCTTGGTCAGAGTATTTTGAAATAATACGGATTTTCATAGAATTAATTTTTTAGTTTTTGAATCAATTCTTTGGTTTGGTTTACCAGTGAGTGTACATCATCCCAACTAGTAAAACTTCCTGATGAAATTCGAATTGCTCGTAAAGCTTCATCTTCTGAATAACCCATTAAGAGTAATGATTTTGAGGCTTCTCTTGCCCTTGATTTACAAGAACTTCCTGTTGAAACAATGATTCCTTTTTCTTCTAGGCCAAGTAGAAAAAAATCAACTGTTTGGATGGGTAAAATAAGGAAGGTTGTATTGGGGAGTCGATTTTCATTTTTTGCAATGATTTCACAACCCATTGATTCTAAGTTTTCTTCGATATAAGTTTGGAATTCTTTTAACTTAAAGTTTTTTTCTAATAAGGAATTGGTTTGGATTTCACATACCTTTTGTAAACAAGAGATAGCAAAACTATTTTCTGTTCCGGCTCTGTGTTCGTTTTCTTGGTTACCTCCTCCAAAGAGCCTAATGTTTTTGTTTTCAACTGGTAAATAGGTAACAGCAGCTCCCATACCAGCACCAATTTTATGACCAGAAAATGTATAACCGTCGAACCAATGAAAAGGAACTGGAATTTTACAAAACGCTTGCATTAGATCACTATAAAACATCTGACCACTTTCCTTAACCAAGGAATGGATTGTTTCCGCAGGTTGGATGACACCCGTTTCGTTCCCAGCATATAGACAAATCACAGGTTTTGGATTATTTTTTAATAGTTCGGATAGATGGTTTAAGTTAATGGTACCTGATTTGTTTGTTTGTAAAATGGTAAATTCAAAACCAAAATTTTCCAATGCGGAATACATACTGGAATGTTCGAAGGGTGACACAATCACTGAATCTAAATCCGGGTATAAAACTCTTAAACTTTGGATGAGTAAAAAATTTGCCTCTGTACCAGTGGAGGAAAAAATAAATTGTTTTTCTTTTCCTTTAGTAACTTGGCTTAAATACTTTCTAGTTTGTTCGATTTTTCCTTGGTTTTTCAGTGAATAACGTGTGATTCCAGATGGATTGTAAAAGTTTTCTATGTAATCCGACAAACACGACTCTAAGATCTCTTGATAAGGTGGATGAGTCGCATTATAATCAAAATACTTTATATCATTCGTTAAATGGGATTTCATCTGCTTCTTCGTAACGTCCGAGTTTGCGTAGTACGGATCGGGTTAAGTTATGATATGCTTTTAGGATATCATCTTTTTTTCCACCTACACTTCGTTCATCGACATTTCGAAGTTTTGGTTTTAATGAATCAAGAATTACCAGACTTTTATTATTCTCTTTTAGTTTGTGGTAACTTTCTGCTTGTTTCAATTTTGATTCGAATTCATGGACAAGTAATGCCGGTAAATTGATATCTTCTATTTCGGAAGCGAGTTGGATATTGGAAGATTCTTTAAATTCTGTTGCGGCTTTTTGGAAATAAATCTCTTCTTCGTTTCCTAATTGGAAATATAATTCGGCACGACGAAATTTGAATTTTAAATACTCTCTTTCATCTGCTCCCACAAAGTACAAAATCCTTTCGTAAATATCATCCATTTCTCTTGGGGAAAAATTTTTCATTCCTGTAAGAAGGATTTGTCTGAGCAGTGATTCTAAATAATCATTTGCAGATACTTCTGAAAAATCACTTCGTTTGATGGACGACAATACCACACTTCGTTTTTGTACTGCACTGAGGCCACTCGGAACTTTTTCTAAGTCTGTTAATTTTTTTAGAACATAGGTTTCTGTTTCTACCATATGTGTCTTGTAAGCGAGTAAAATCTCACTTGGCCTGCAACTTGCCCAGGCAACAGATTCAATTTTTTTAGGAGCCAAAAGTTCAGGTCCTGAAAATCTGAGTGCTCGCTTATAATAATCAAGAGCAGTTAAAACCGCTTCAATGTGTGAATTCCAATAATCTTTTGGATTAGGCCCGAGTAATAATTCTCCCTGAGGTGCCATCCTTTGGAAAAGGGGAGAACCCCAATCACTTGCTTTTTCTCTCCAAGTGAGTTCTAAAAAATGGTCCTCAACATGTTCTTTACTTCGGAAGTAAAGGCATGCCTTTTCCATTAGAGCAAGGTCAAGAGGCAAAATGATACCTTTGCCATTTTCTTCTGCACTAAAAAATTGGCTGATGGTTTGTAAAACATTTGTCCCACCTTCCTTTCTTCCATCAAGGACCGCATCGCCTTTTGCTATGAGAGAGTGGGCGATCCGAGGGTTCGGGTATCCAAAAAATGAATTGTAGGTGAGGGTGATTTTGGCTAGGATCGTGTCCTTGTTTCTCAGAATCCATGGGAAAGTGATTGCCCACACGAAGAGAACAGCCAGAATGTATTTTAAATTTTCTCGGAAGATTTGGTTCAAGGATTGTCCCTGTACCCGATCTTTGCCGGAATCTACTGATGTTTCAAGCAATTAAAACTCTAAACTACCCATTCCTCTTTGTTTTCTTTTGTTTTCTTTCTATTTCGCCAAACCGGGCTGATTCGGCCCCAAAACGGAAAGATTGCACTAAGCTCGAACCAGGAGTCCCAAGCGAATACTTACTTTCTCGTGCCATCCAGGAACAAATTGATGGTTACCAGGCAAATAACCGAAAAAAGACTTCAGAAGCCAGACAGGCCTTTGAAACTTCCGTTTCGTTTTTGGACAAATACCATGAATGTTTAAAAGAAAAGGGTCTTGGTCCAAGTTCCCAGTCTGCGGAGACACAAAGCCAAAATTATTTAGAATTAGCTAACCCAGCAAAGGCCTGGGAATGGTCTGAAATTGCCAAACAAAACGCAAAAGAAATATCGAAAGAACTCGTGATCTTACAAATGAGGATTCGCCTTCGCGAACAAGATTTAACCAAGGCCACAGAAATATTAGAACATGATCTTGTTTCTTTTCCCAATGACCCCGATTTTTTATATTTACTTGGGAATTTGTACTTTGAACGGAAAATGTGGAACCAATCTATTTTGTATTATACAGCACTTTCCTTTGTCATTGAAAGAAGGGACAATCACTCCAAATACAAATACATTACGGCAAAATCATTAGGGGAACTCAATTACAAACTAGATTATCCGAAAATTGCCATCAAACGATACAACGAATACAATTCAGTTAACAAAAATGATATGGAAGTATTGTTTCGTTTGGCACAAATTTATTTCGTGTTAGGTGATTTCAAAATGTCCAAATTTTATTTGGAACAAATCAGGGAAAAAAATTCCAGAGACATTGACGCCTCTCACATGTTAGCTGAAATTTATTTTTTAGAAGCTCGGGACTTAGCACCTCAGTTTTTTGATACCCTCAAAAATGAGAAAAAAATTCCAAAAGATGGTATCATTCCAATGTTATACCAGTTGGTAAATGGAACAAGTATTGGATTAGAAGGAAAACTGAAATCGTTTATCAAATCGAATCCAAGTCGGCTTTCTCCAAGAGTGGCATATTTAGAACTAGCTGACAAAAATAATGACCCCGATTACGAACAATTGAATGCTGAAACGGCACAGTATGCGTATGAATATAGACAATATGGTCTTGCCGAAAAAATCCTACGCCGCGGCATGAGCCGTTTGGAAAAAAACCAATTAGAAGAAAAAGCCAGTTACTTGGAGAAAATTTCCAACTGCCAAGAAATGTTAGGACGATGGAACCATTCAATCCTTTCGATGAAAGAAGCCATCCAATTGAGCACAGATATAGAAAAAAAATTTCGAATGAGATTCCGTTTGGCGTATTTGTATCTCCAAGGGAATTTGAAAAAAGAGAAAGTTTCTGTTGATTTATTGTCCCAAACCATTTCAGAGAATCCAAATCCAACACATTATTATTTAAGAGGATTATCATACTTTCAGTTGGAAAAATACCAAGAAAGTATCAAAGATTATTCACAAGCAATAGAAATGGATCCTAACAATCCTAATTTTTATTTTTATCGAGCAACAGCTTACGATAAACTAAAACAATTTCCTGAAACTGAATCGGATCTCAAAAAAACCATATCCTTAAATCCGAATGCATCTAATGCCATGAATTATTTAGGATATTTGTATGCTGAAAAGAATATGTTTCCAGATGAAGCAAAACAATTGTTAAGCCAAGCAATTACTTTGGAACCAGATAACCCGGCATACCAAGATAGTTTAGGTTGGGTGTATTATCGAAAAAAAGATTACAATTTAGCCTTGTTACATCTGAATTTTGCTGCATCCTTAGCTTTGGAACGTGGGTTTGAAGACCCTGTGATTTATGAACATTTAGGTGATGTTTATTTAGCAAAAAAAGATCCTGTTAATGCAGTTCAATTTTATAAACTTTCACTTTCAAAAGACAAACAAATATCGAATAAAGATTTGTTGTCTAAAATCAAACGAGTGGAAAAGGAAATATCCGAATGATTTTTCGTTATGCACCGATTGTTGTAATGTTATTTTTATTCACTTGCCAGACAACGGAAGTGGAAGACCCAAATTTTTTAGGGAAAGCAGATGGGAAATATGTACCTGCAAAAGATTCTTCTTCACAATCTTTAATCAAAGTCATTTTAGAGAAAAATCCAAACTTTCCTAGTTTTAAATCGGATTTTTCCATGCAGATCCAAACCTTTGTCCCTAAAAAAGAAAATGTGAATTTGGATGGGAAGGTGTATTTTGCCAAAGATACAAAACAAATCAAAATCCAGTTGATGGATAGTTTTTTTGGAATGGTTTTTTCTGAGCTCATTGCAAATGAAAACCAAATCCAAATTAAACCTACAAGTTCCAAAGAAATCCAAACCTTACCAATGGGTGATATCCTCATCCAGGATCCAGGCACAGGAAAAAAATATACAATTCCTTTTCCTGTGATATATGCGTATCTAACTGGAAATTATTTGAATGAAATCCAAAACCCAAAAGCTAAATTCAATTTAAGTGATACAAGGGTTGCTCTATCGAAAGCCGATGGTGATTACGAGTATTTTTTTAAAGAAGGGAGTTTGGATCGGTTGGAGTTAACGAGTGGTAAACGAGGTTTAAAGGCAATTGCAATTGTCAAAACAAGTTTGACACAAGTCCACCCACCAAAGGAAATCACAACAAAGGTTGTGAGTCTTGATACGGAAAAAGAAAATGTTCTCATCCAAATCAAATTGAAAAAATCACTAATAACAGAAGTATCCCCTCAAGTTTTTCGATTTTAAGAGATGAAACATCGTTTTTTCGTTTCGATTCTCCTTTTTCCCATTTTAGTTTTTTCTGCGGATCTTCCTGAACACTTGGAAGATCCATTGGAATTGCCAACAAAGTATTTATACCAATTCCAAACTGAAACTGGTGAATCTCTAAATTATCCTAATTCCACAAAACTATGGTTTGGTGGAGATGTAATGTTTAATTGGGGTGTGCGGGATGCAATGCGTTCGGAAGATTTATTTTTTCCCTTTCGAAGTTTTTTTCGTTTCCTTGACCAATTTGATTTCCGTTTCATCAATTTAGAGACACCAATTTTAAATAAAACCCCTGCCGTCGACCAATCAAAATCCTATGTATTTTATGGAGAAAGGAGAGATCTCACTGTTTTACGGGCATTAAGAATTGATGGAGTTTTCCTTGGAAACAATCACACTATGGACTTTGGGGAAAATGGACTTTTTGAAACCTTGGATCTGTTAGATGAATTTAAAATATCTCATACAGGTGCAGGTAAAAATACAGACCATGCTTTACAACCCATAATTGCAAAAAAAGGAAATACTGAATTTCGATTGTTTTCCTTTTCTGATACAGGAGAAACCAGATTGTTTTCAGGAATGAATTCTCCAGGTGCAGCGTATTTTCGTGTGGCCACTGCAGAAAAGCTGATCAAAAAAACAAAACCAGGTCAGGTGAATGTTTTGTCTGTTCATTGGGGAGTGGAATACAACCCAATCCCTATGGACACAGAACGAAATGCAGCGAAATACTTAATTAATGCTGGTTATAAGTTGATTATTGGACATCACCCACATGTGCCACAAGGAATCGAAGTATTCCCGAAAGGGATTGTTGTGTATTCGCTAGGAAATTTTTTCTTTGGTTCCAAAAACCAATATTTAAAACATAATATTTCTGTTGTCACTCATTTTGATGGCGATAAACTTTTGTTTGTTGAGGTGATACCTGTTTTTGGAAAACACCAAACACTACCAGGAGATCATTATTTTTTCCCATTAGGTCCAAAAGAGGCAGATACTTTTTTAAAAGAATATGGAATTCTTTGTAAACAACTGGGTACTGACCTTGTGATCTCTGGTGGTAGGGGTTATGTTTTTTTCGATAAAGAACTAAAAGCCAAACTAAAACCGTAGTGGAACCAACTGCAAACGAGACCAACCGCAAAAAAAGGAAAACTGAGTTCGAGTAAATTTGTTCGGATGATAGAAAAAATCTGAAGGAAAAATCCTGTAAAAAATAGAAGAGCTGCAGTTTTTAAAATCCAACCTTTTTCGTATAACCAAAAGTATACGGAAACGATTGCCACATAGGAAAATAAACAAAACCATTTGAGTTGGGATGTTGGTTTTAAATATTCAAGAGATGGTGTCATTTCTTCTGCAGTTTTTGCATCTAAAACATTGAGGATGAGAATGTTTTCAATTAGGTCAGCAAAACCAGCGATCACAAGTAAAAGGACCATCCCCATAAAGATCTTTAAAAATATGGGACGTACCTTACGACCAGCGTAATGACCCGTATAAGTTAAAAATGCCAAATAACAAAAGATAAACCCAAAATCAAAATAATGTACTCTACGGAATTCGGAAGAAAGATGGAAAAAATCAATGGTATCAGGAATGCCAATCAGGTCTTGGACTTGTTTCGGCGTTTCTGCCATCTCAAGGCCAAGGAGAGTGGATTCGAATCCAGAATGGTTGTCGAGTGCGGGTTCTTTTGGGGTGATGTGGTTTAAAAAACCAGCATATAGTGCTAAAAAGAGGCCAAGGCCAAGTCCCCAAATTTCCGGAAAATTTGATTTTTCACCCATAAAATGTCTGAAAATCCATGGAATGCGAAGGGATTCAAGGCTCCAAGAAGAAATTCCATTGACCCTTGGCCCCATTGGCAAAACCCTAGTGGAAACTAACAAATTCTTCTACCTACAAGTGTTTCTATGTAGGTATACCCATAGGAGAAATATGAGAAACTACGAAATCACGAATATTCTTCGTGAAGGGAATGTAGAAGAGACGAAGTCTGCCGTTAAGGAACTTCTCTCCAAATACAACTTCACGATCCAAGGCGAAGAGGATTGGGGTTCTAAAAGACTCTGGCATCCCGTTGGACAAGACGAACAAGGTCACTTCACACTTATCAAGTGTTCCGGCTCTCCAAAAGAAGTCGCTAAGATCGAACATGAGTTCAAACTCAATGTTAACATCTTAAAAACCCTTGTAATTAGGGCAAATGGCTAACGATCTCAACAAAGTACTACTGATCGGTCGTATGACCCGTGATCCGGAATTTAAATCGGTGAACGGAAGTTCTGTTGTCAATTTTTCCATTGCGAATAACAGAGTTTATGTGACAAACGGCGAAAAAAAAGAGGAAACTCATTATTTCGACTGCGTTGCATGGGGCCGACTTGCTGACATTTTAAAACAATATGCAGGCAAGGGAAAACAAGTAGCGATCGAAGGTAGACTCCAACAACAGTCATGGGAAACTCCTGAAGGCAAAAAAGCCTCTAAAATCCGCGTATATGTCGAAACCGCACAACTATTAGGTGGTCAAGGGCAAGGTGGTGGATCAGGTGGTGACCGTTCTGACAGTTCCAATTCTTATGATTCCGGCGTAAGTAGTGGTTATGATGATTATCCAGCCGGTGATGACGACATTCCTTTTTGATAGGTGATGACAATGAGTGAAACGACAAATATTGATGATACAAGAGTAGATTCCCGTGACAGTATGGACGGGATGGATGACGACGAAAAAGGCGGATTCCGTGGTAAAGACGGAGAAGGTAAGTTCGGTCGTAAAAACGCAAAATACAAAAAGAAAGTATGTAAGTTCTGCGCAGACAAAGCGTTACTTGCAGGTCTAGATTACAAACGAGTTGATATCTTAGAAAGATTTGTTACCAATCGTGGTAAAATCATTCCAAGAAGGATCACAGGAACTTGTGGCAAACACCAGAGAGCCCTTGCTCGTGAAATCAGAAAATCCAGATCTATCGGTTTACTACCGTTCAAAGTTCTGTAGGAGTTACGGATGAAAATTGTATTACAAAAAGACGTATTAAATCTTGGTGATGCTGGGGATTTAAAAGAAGTTGCAGATGGTTATGCACGTAACTTTCTCATTCCAAGAAGACTTGCCGTACGTGCAAACGATGGTAACACAAAAGCAGCCATCCACCAAAAGAGACTTGCGGAACTGAAGCGCGACAAACGTGTGAAAGTGATGAAAGAACTTTCTTCTTCGCTTGATGGTAAAACATACGAAGTGAAAGTAAAAGTGGGTGAGAACGACAAACTTTTTGGTTCTGTAACAGCGAATGATATTGCACTCGCAATTAAAAACACTGGTGTAGAACTCGACAAACGTAAACTTGATTTAGGTGAGCCAATCAAAACTGTTGGTGAATTTAAAATAAAAGTTCGTTTGGCTGAAGGTGTTGTGCCTCAAATCATAGTTAAAGTCGTCGGCCAAGCATAGTCTTACAACAACGCTTTTTCGATGAATTCTAACCCCCTTCAGGAGATAGAGTCTGAGAAGAACTTAATCGGTTACCTACTCATGAGAGGGGTAGCCGGGCAGGAAGACTTAGGTCTAAGCCCAGATGACTTTTATATGGATACCCATAGAAGAGTCTTTGAAGCTGTTACTGACCTCATTAATGAAGGGACAAACATTGACCTCGTCACTGTCACAAACCAAATGCGAGAAAAACGTCTTTTCAAAGACGAATCTCGCGACTTGGAATACATCACTTCCCTTTACAAAGATACAGTTCCGTTCCAACCGTTAGAGTATTATGTTCGGCGTGTGAAACGTGTTTCCGACAGACGTAAGTATGTCGAAGCATTAAACCAAGCCATTGACAAAGTCAAAATTGAACCTGGCGAAAACGATTCTGTTTTCAGTCTTGTGGAACAGTCCCTTATGGATATCTCTCGCCAAGAGAGATCCAAAGGTTTACGGAAAGTCAAAGACGATGCCAATGCTCTGATTGATTACATCAAAAATGTAGTCGCTGCAAGCCAAAACGGAACGGGCGGAATCAATGGTTTAAAAACCCATTTTACGGGTCTTGATATGGCAACCACAGGCCTTAAGTCACATGAACTTATGATCCTTGCGGCCCGTCCAGGGAATGGAAAAACAACATTTGCATTGAATATCGCAGCCAATGCTGCTTTGAAAGAGCGCAAAACAGTTGTTATTTTCTCGCTCGAGATGAGCCGGATCGAACTCCTTCTCAAACTCATCAGTGCAGATGCAAGGATTGATTCCTATGCCTTAAAAGCAGGAACACTTACCTCCGCACAAATGACACAACTAAAAGATAGTATTGGCAATATCACATCGGCAAGTCTTTACATCGATGACTCAGGGTATTTAACCATCCAAGAATTTTCGGCAAGACTACGCCAACTTCGCACCACAGAAGAAGTGGGTCTTGTTATTGTGGATTACCTGCAGCTTATGAGTGACCCTAAAGCCGCCATGGGTGGACGCCAACAAGAGGTTGCCAATATTTCCAGGGGACTCAAACAAATGGCAAGGGAAGTTGGTTGCCCCATCATCGCATTATCGCAGATGAACCGTTCCATTGAAAACCGCTCCAAAGACCAAAGGCCACAACTTTCCGACTTACGGGAGTCAGGTGCCATTGAGCAGGATGCGGATATAGTATGTTTTATATATCGGGAAGAAATGGTGAAACCTCCCGAAGAGCTTGACCCAAACAAAAGGGGAATGGCTGAGATCATCATCGCCAAAAACAGAGCGGGAGCAACGGCCGATTTTCCATTGATGTTCAATCCGAAAATCAGTCGTTTCGATAACGTTCCATTATAAGAGGTTTGCAATTGAATCAGTGGGTAACATCAGAATACAAAAATAGAATTAGCGCTACAGATGTCTCAGACTCATCTGTTGGAAAAACATTATTCCTTTCCGGTTGGGCGTTTCGTTACCGCGACCAAGGGGGAGTGATTTTCATCGACCTTCGGGATCGTTCCGGAATTTTACAAATAGTTGCGAGAAAAGAAATACTGGGAGATGATTTTTCCAAAGTGGAAAAAATTCGTTCCGAGTATGTGATTGCTGTGAAAGGAAAACTTTCCCTTCGTGATGCAGAATCTGTGAACCCCAAAATGGAAACTGGGAAATACGAACTCATTGCCGAAGCAATCGAAATCTTAAATACATCCAAAACACCACCATTTACATTAGATGAGTTTGATCCTTCTGGGGAAGAAATTCGTTTGAAGTATCGTTACCTGGATATGCGTAGGGAAGAACTTCGGGATCGTTTGATACTCCGCCATAAACTAACGTTTGCTCTGCGAGAGTACCTAGACCAACGCTCCTTTTTGGAAATAGAAACTCCCATTTTAAATAAATCCACTCCAGAAGGTGCACGTGACTTTCTTGTTCCGTCTCGTTTGAATGCGGGTGAGTTTTATGCACTCCCACAATCACCACAACTTTTCAAACAGATCCTCATGATTGGGGGAATGGAAAGGTATTTTCAAATCGTAAAATGTTTTCGGGATGAAGACTTACGTGCTGACCGCCAACCGGAATTCACACAGTTAGATATGGAGTTTTCTTTTGTCACAGAAGAAGACATCCGTCGTGAAATCGAAGCTATGTGGGCCTTCGCTTTAAAGAAAGTTTTTAACTTAAGTGTGAATGCACCTTTTATGACCATGCCATACCATGTGGCGATGGAAGAATACGGGTCCGACAAACCAGACATTCGTTTTGGAATGAAACTTGTGAATGTATCAGAACATGTGAAGTCTTGTGACTTCCAAGTGTTCACAGGTGCCATCGCAAGTGGTGGTGTGGTAAAAGCCATTTGTGTTCCAGGTGGTTCGACCATCTCACGTAAAGAAATCGAAGACCTCACAGCTTGGCTTTCTCGCGACTTCCGTGCCAAAGGCCTTGCTTACATGAAACATGGAGCAAATGGTCTTGAATCCACAATCACCAAACGTTTTTCACCGGAGTCCCTCGAAGCAATATCAAAAGCAGTTGGTTCCAAAGAAGGGGATATGGTATTTTTTGGAGCAGATTCGTCTAAGATTGTGAATGCTTCACTTGGTGCCTTACGTTTGAAATTATCAGAAAAATACGATCCACCTAAGGTTCCTTATAGTTTCCATTGGGTGGTTGATTTTCCTATGTTTGAGTTGGATGAAACCACCAAAACTTGGACTTTCCTCCACCACCCATTCACTTCTCCGAAAGAAGAAGACTTTGATAAACTAAAAGATTGGAAGGCAGGGAAAGAAGTTGACCTTTCTTCGATTGGTGCAAAAGCGTATGATCTTGTTCTCAATGGTACAGAAATTGGTGGTGGTTCGATTAGGATCCACAACCCGGAGATCCAAAGTCTGGTGCTTGAGGCGATTGGGATAGGGGAAGAAGATGCAAAATCCAAATTTGGATTTTTACTCGATGCTTTATCTTTTGGTGCCCCTCCTCACGGAGGGATTGCCTTTGGTGTGGACCGCATCATGATGTTACTCACAGGTGGAACTTCCATCCGTGATGTCATTGCTTTTCCAAAAACACAAAAAGGAACTTGTATGATGAGTGAAGCACCAGGTCCAGTGGAAACAAAACAATTAGAAGAACTGAAACTCAGGGTAGTCACAATTTAGTATGGATGAAAGTTTCACATTCCAGGAAGAATCCCTCTACCAAACAGTATGTGGGATAAGCGACAGCAAACTCCCGTTATGGGAAAGCCGATTGAATGTAAAACTTATCCCCAGAGGGAAGTCTCTTATCATCCAAGGGAGTGAGGACCATGTACAAGTGGCCCTTGATACCTTTCGCAAAGTAGAAGAAAATTTCAAACGAAGACCTGACAAATCCGAATATTCTTTTTTTGATATTGATTACTTAGTGAATAAGGTCAAAGACTCGAGTGGTGGATGGCCAACACCTGGATCTCCGGACTTCCAAAAAGAAGGAGAATCCTGGACACCTAAAGACAAAATTTTTGTTACCTTCAAAGGGAAACCCATCTTTCCAAGGACCAAAAACCAAGAAAGTTTTGTCGATAGCCTTCATAAAAACTACATCACCATTGCCATGGGACCCGCTGGAACAGGGAAAACATTTTTGTCCATTGCCACAGCTTGCCGTATGATGCAAACGGGAGAAGTGGATAGACTCATCCTCACAAGGCCTGCTGTAGAAGCCGGGGAAAACTTAGGTTTTTTACCGGGTGACTTAACGCAAAAAGTAAATCCATATTTACGTCCCATCTATGACGCGTTACACGAATGTATTGGTTTTGAAAAAACCACAGAATACTTACAAGTTGGTAAAATTGAAATCGCTCCCATAGCGTTTATGCGTGGTCGCACTCTTTCTCACTCTTTTATCATTTTAGATGAAGCTCAAAACTGCACACTCCCCCAACTCAAAATGTTTCTCACACGATTTGGGAAAAATTCCAAAATGGCGATTTCGGGAGATGCCACTCAAATTGACCTGGCTCATGGCAAATCGGGACTTGAAAAAACGGTTTACACACTCCGAAATTTGAATGGAATAGAGACAATTTTTTTCGGAAGAGAAGACATCACCCGTCACCCGATAGTGGAATCGATTGTCCGACGATTTGAAGAAAACGAGAGCCTTTTTAACAAAAAACCATGAAAGCAATCTTTGATTCTTCGATGACAAGTGTGACTGACTTTTTAACAAAAGTTAGGCCAGTTTCAGTTGTTCGTAACATCCAAATCATTTTGGTATTTCTCACTTTGCTTTTTGTAACTTATGTTCTTTCGATTCCATTTTTTGGACAAACTAAAGTTAATACAGACCCAGATGGATTGTTTTCCGAAGGGAAAATTGCACCCGAAACCATCCAATCAGTCAAAGAGTTTTCTTATGAAGATACCGAAAAAACCAATTTAGAAAAACAAAAAGCAAAATCCAATGTTCCATTTGCCTTTGATAAAGATTTTGGGGTTCTGACTTCTGGCATTGATACCAATTTATCAGAGGATTTAGAAGTCCTTCGCACTGCAGTAATAGAAGGGAAATCAAACCCGACGGTGATCAAAGACCGGATCCCTAGGTGGCGGAATCGTACTAACGAAGAGATCCAAGCGATCTTGGATTATCCCAAAAAAGAAAAATTAAAAAATTTCATACAACAGTACACCAATTTGATTTTTTCCAAATATTGTATTGTTAAAGAAGATTTGCCATTTGCTAAAGATTTAGACAAAGCGGGTGCAAAAATTCGTAATATCGGTACCCAAGACCATACAACGATCATCGATGGAAACTTAGTCATCCCTCGTTCGCAGATTTACAAAGACGGTCCAGTGACTGCCGTATTGTCTAAGTTAGCTTCTGAAAAATTACCCAATGTTTCTGACTCATTACTTAAGGCCGTTTCCCGGATTGGATTGTATTATGTTTATTCCTATCCTGCATGTAATTACAACCCAGAGGAAACGGAAAATGCTAGGTTAAAAGCAGCAAATGCCGTTTCCGTACAAAAAAGCCGAATCCAAGCAAATGAAATCATCGTAAGGGCAGGGGATGTCATCACTCCAGAAGTGAAGTTAAAACTGGATATGATGAATTTATATGCCACTAGAGCAAACCTTGCTTCTATCATTTCTATTTTTCTCACGCAGTGTGTTCTCATTGTGATTGTAGGATTTTATTTGATTCGTTATCGGCCTAATCGACTCAATGACCTATCGAGTAATCTCATCATCTTTTTTACCCTTTGGATTGTCATTGCTTCGATTTATTTATTATCCAAGGTCTTTTATGCCACTGACAGTGATTTGTCGGCAGTTTACTATTTTGGTATGTTTGTCCCTGTAGGGATGTTATGTTTGTTACTAGGTTTTGTGTATGACGAACAACTCTCCATAGCCATTGGATTCTTTTTATCCTTTGCCGTATTTTTTGCCTCACGATACAACCCCACTTCCTTTATGTTAGCATTCACAGTTGCTGTGATGAGTTCTATTTATGGTAGAAGGTTACTCAAACGAATCGATTTTTTAAAAGCTGGATTTTTACTCACATTTGTACAAATCCTTGTGACTACTGCAGGTTATCTTTTTGATGGACGGGAGTTTTATGTATCCAGTGGCGCTGGGTTTTTCAAAGACCTAAGTAATTCCAATCTTTTTCATATAACCATCATGTGTTTTGTGAATGGGTTTGCCAGTGCCACCGCCGTACAGTTTTTACTCCCACTTTACGAATATATTTTTAACATACCCACAAGATTCAAATTGATTGAACTTGCAGATACGGGCCATCCTCTTTTACAACAGCTTCTTACCAAAGCTCCTTCCACTTACACTCATACCTTTATGGTAGCAGCTCTTTCCGAACGAGCAGCACAAAATTTAAATTTGGACCGCCTCCTTGTTCGTGTAGGTGTGTATTTTCATGACATTGGAAAAATTCCGAATGCTGGTTTTTTTGTAGAAAACCAACATTTGATCCCAAAACCAGAACATATTGATAAAAATAATCCTGCTCTGGCCGCAAAAACTGTCATTGATCACGTGTTAGACGGGATTGAAATGGCTAAAAAAGCAAGGCTTCCGCGAGAAATCATCAATTTTATTCCGGAACATCACGGAACATCCACCATGGCATTCTTTTATCACAAAGCCTTACAAGAGATCTCAAGTAGCGCACGGAAAAATATCAATAAAAAAGATTTCCAATACCCAGGCCCAAAACCACAAAGTAAGGAAACAGCTATCGTTATGATTGCGGATTCCTTGGAAGCCGCTTCTCGCTCGTTAGACGAAGTGTCGCAAGAAAGTTTGGATGAATTGATTCGTAAAATCATTAATTCCAAACTGGCAGAAAACCAATTGGACGAAAGTGGATTGACCATTGGTGATTTAGAAATCATCAAAGGAAGTTTCAAAGAAGTATTACTCTCAAGTCTCCACCAAAGACCAAAATACCCGAAACCAGAAGACACAAAAGCATTAGAATCAGCAAATTCCAAAAAGACTAAACGATGAACCCTTCGCTTTTGGTTTCCATAAATTGGAACGATGAAACAAACCAAACTGATATTGATCCAGACCTTGTTCAAAGAAATTGTGAAATAATTTTAAAGTACTTAGCTCCTAGTTATTTGCAAGTATTAGAACTTTCTGTTTTACTTGTAGATGATGCCCAAATGACTGTAATCAACGGAGAAAGGCGTGGGAAAGAAAAACCGACAGATGTGTTATCCTTTCCATTGTATTCTCATATTGAAAAACTTCCCGTCCAAATTTTGGGAGAAGTTGTGATTTCCATGGAAACCTGCCGTATCCAAGCAAAAGAGATAGGCCATTCTATTATTGATGAATTTTACAGGTTACTTGTGCATGGTATCTTACATTTGTTTGGTTATGATCATGAAACCAATGAAGAAGATGCCATTCTTATGAGAAAAATGGAAGATGAATGTTTGGATTTGGTATTTGCTACGTAGATGGCCATTCGAAAAGAAACGGGAATCATCATCCAAAGTAAAGATATAGGGGATAGTGACCGCCTTATCAGTTTAGCGGGTGAGACCCAAGTCCGAATGAATTTTATCAGCAAAGGGATTCGTAAATCCAAGAGGCGTGCTATCATCTCCACCGAACTCGGATGCCTTGTGGAAGTCGATTATTATGACCAGGCAGAAAAGGATTGGAAGTCCACAAAAGAGATCCACCTTACAAAACGATATGATGAGTTGAAATCGGATTATGTAGGAACTCTTTTTGTTTTGTACATTACAGAACTAACATCTCATTTGTATCCTGAAGCGGAGAGCCATCCTTTTTTATACCAATTGCTTCTCGGGAGTTTGGATGTATCCAATGCCAATGGCTTTCGAAAAGAAATTTTACCATTTTTCAAACTCAGAGCCCTTACCCACATGGGGCATTTCCCCACTGAATTTTATTGTCATACTTGTGGGGAAGACGTATTATCAAAAACCAAAGCGTATTTTTCAGTGGATTCTCGAGAATTTTTATGTTCAGATTGCCATCCCATTACCAAAGATCATTTGCCTGTTTTAAAACTGTTTCATACGATGTTATCTAAGAAATTTTCAAATGTATTAACCATCTTTCCGAAAGAAATGGAATACCGAGAGGGGGATCTAATCCTCAATCAGTTTCTCCGTTCTCTCCTGGGAAGAGAGTTAAAATCTTATTTTGAATTTTATAAAACCATTGGGGAATTATGAATTTTATCACGAAAACCATTTTGATTGTGATGACTGTTTCAGTATTTCTTGCACTCTTTCAAATATTACTGAAAAATGAAAACCTAAAGGCAAAGTCCTTTCCCTTGGTTTCTAAACCGAAACAAGAATCTTTCCAAGCCGTCCTTCGTGATCCAAAAGAAACCATTCCCAATTTTGTAACACGTTTCAAAATCAAAAGTTTTGCACTATGGGAAAATGCAGACCAATTAAAGATGGAACTTAAAATAGAAAAATGAAAGCCAACCAATTATTAAAGAATCTTGTATTAAAAGAACTTCAAACGGCGGTCAAATCGTATCTTTCCAAACAGAATGTAGACCTTCCTCTCTCTGACTTTAAAATCAGAATCGAATACTCTCGTGATGAAAAATTTGGAGATTACTCATCTCCCTTTGCATTAGAAAACAAAAATCATTTCAAAATGAATCCAAAAGAAATAGCAGAAGCTGTGCTTTTGGAAATAAGTAACGACAATTTATTTGAATTTGTTACCTTCTCCCCACCTGGTTTTATAAATTTTCGGATCCGTCCTTCTTTTTTAGTCCAATACACAAAATCTGTGATGGAACCTTCTGTTTCTTTTGCAAAATCGGAAGATACGGAGAATATTCTACTCGAGTTTGTTTCTGCCAATCCCACAGGACCCATGAATATTGTGTCAGCTCGTTCTGCGGCATACGGGGATGCTCTCGCCAATTTACTTTCAAGTCTTGGGCATAACGTAAAACGAGAGTTCTATGTAAATGATTATGGTAACCAAGTGTATTTGCTTGGTGTAGCCGTTCTCCTTCGTATTTTTGAAGAAAAGGGAGATTCCATTACCTTCCAAGAGGAAGAGAGTGATGAATCCGTATTTTCTCTGATTGAAAAACGAATTTTACCAAAAGAAAGTTATCGTGGGGAATACATCAAAGACATTGCCAAAGAATTACTCGCAGACGTTACAAAACGAAAACAAGTAGATGATTGGATTACCAAAAAAGATTGGGAAGAGTTGGTTCAGTTTTTATCTAAGTATGCGGTAGAATACAACTTGAGTAGGCAAAAAGAGGACCTCAAATTATTTGGAGTTAACTTTGATTTGTTTTATAGTGAAAGGAGTTTACATGAAGCAGGTGCGGTCGAAGCTGTTCCTTCTCTTTTAAAAAAAGACGATGTAGCAACCATTGATGGCAAACTTCATTTTTTATCCACTTTGTATGGTGATGATAAAGACCGTGTGATCCGCAGGGAAGATGGAAGGCCAACGTATCTCATGGCAGACATTGCCTACCATTATGACAAATACAAACGAGGTTTTTCCAAACTCATTGATATTTGGGGACCAGACCACTATGGTTATATCGCACGATTAAAAGGTGCCGTCGAATCGTTTGGAAAAGCGAAGGATAGTTTTTTAGTTCTCATCGCCCAACAAGTAAACCTCATTGAAAACAAAGAAAAGGTAAAAATGAGTAAACGTTTGGGTATTTTCCAAACCATGCGTGATTTACTTGCGTATTTAGGAAAAAATGGAAAGGATGTTGGTCGTTATTTTTTCCTTATGCGTAGTTCAGATGCCCCGCTTGATTTTGATTTGGACTTAGCAAAAGATGAGTCGGATAAAAATCCTGTGTTTTATATCCAATATGCCCATGCAAGAGTTTGTTCTATTTTTCGTGAATTACAGATATCACTTTCAGGTTGGAAAGCTCCAACAAATTTAAATGGAGAATGGTTCCAATCGGAAGAACGGATACGACTGCTTTTTTGGGTTTCAAGGTTTCAAGAAGAAGTGTATGACACAGCGACAAACCTCGAACCGCATCGTCTAACAAATTACCTCCAGTCACTTAGTAAGGCTTTTACAAAGTTTTATTCACACAAAGACAATCGGATTAAGGAAAAACAAGGGGAAGAAAGAGACCATCTACTTCTACTCATCTACTTTACAAAACTTTCGATTGCTTCGGGTTTGGAACTTCTTGGAATTTCTGCTCCTGAAAAAATGTCGAAAGAAGAAGAGTAATCTTTGATGTCACCATACATTGTCATTTTGTCAACTGGGTCTGAGCTCACTGCAGGAAGGAGTGTGGACACAAACTCTGGTTGGATTGCCAACCAATTGTTTGAACTCGGATGGAAGGTTAAAAAATTCATTACCTTACCTGACGATCCCAAACTCATTTTATCTGAGTTACAATCTTTGCAAAGTCTCGCAAAAGAAACACCAGTGCTTGCCATTATGACAGGGGGACTCGGTCCCACAGAAGATGATTATACCTTAGAAACCGTTTTAAAACTTACGGGAAAAACTTCTTACTCCGTCGAAAAGGCAAAACTGCGTTTAACTAAAATTTATGAATCGAGAGGCAAGGAATATAAAGATATCCTACCTAGTGTGTTTCGCCAAACATTTGTTCCAGAAGGTTGTAAAACATTGGATAACTCGGTTGGCATCGCAGTTGGCTTCATTGAAACAATTGGGGAAAAATCGCATTTAGTTTGTATGCCTGGTGTCCCTTCTGAGATGACAGAGATGTTCAAACGCCGCCTTGTCCCGGAATTAAAAAAACTTTACCCAAGAGAGAACCTACACCAAAAAACAAAATGGTTGTGGAATATTGGTGAATCATTATTCCAGAATGATTTTATTGAACCAAATAGGGATGAGTTTTTCCAGGAAGCAGAGTGGGGTGTCACTGCTAATAGAGGTTATATTAAGTGTATCTTTCAATCCACAAATGAAACCTTACTTTCTACCATCATCCAACGTTTAGAAGACACCTATCCAAAAATCATCTCTGATGATGTTTTTCAGTTTGTCCACGAACAGTTGTTAAAGGAAAAATTGACAATTTCTGTTGCTGAAAGTTGTACAGGTGGACTTCTAGGGAAAAAACTAACCGAACAACCTGGTTCCAGTTCCTATTTTATAGGTGGTTTTTTAACATACTCCAATGAAATGAAATCAAATTTGCTTGGAATTCCAATGGAAACAATCAATACCTATGGAGCAGTGAGTGAAGAAGTAGCTAGGGCCATGGTAGATGGACTTTGTAGGAAAACAGGAACCGATTTTGGAATCTCCATTACAGGGATTGCGGGTCCTGAAGGTGGCAGTCCCGAAAAACCAGTTGGGACTGTATGTATAGGAATTCGGGAACCAAATGGAAACATCTCCGTGCATCGGTATTTATTTCCGGGGAACCGAGAATCCATTCGTGAAAATGCAAGTAATACAGCTTTATTTTTAGTATACCAATCATTCAAAAACTAGGATCGTATCAGTTATGTTTCAGAACATTTTGTATTCACTCGGATTTTTTATTTTGTTCTATTTGAGTTGGGATGTTGATTTACAATTTGTTCCTAGCATTCGTGAGACATGGATTTGGAATTTAGAAGGTAGATTTGGAACCAATCCTCCAAAACTTGGCGAAGACCCTTTAAAAACCATTAATGGTTACAAATACAATAAACAGTTTTATTCCTTTAAAACAAGTTCTCGCCCAGAAATTGATCCTAAGTATCTCGTTGATTTTCCACTGCTCGGAAATGGTTATTTATTGTATGAAAAAATTGGAGATGAAGTGAATTTTTACTCCGATAGCAGTGAGTTGTATTGGAAAAAACCAATCAATTCCTATCCAAGGAGTGGGTATTTTGCTTCCCCCGTTTTGTATTTATCAGGTGATAATAATACAGTTTTTTTACTTGACGAAAGTGGTAATCAGATCGGTAAACAAGAGTTAAATGGAAGGTTCTTGACAGACTACCAATTTGATAGTAAAAACAAAGGTGTTGTTGTTTTGTTTTCAGGTGGGGAAATTTACCGTTTGGATGAAAAAGGGAACCTCATTTTTGGATTGGATATTTCAAAAGAAAAACCGAACTCATTTTATAAATCAGTTTCTTTGTCGCCAAATGGCAAACTCACCTCTGTGCATTATTCAATGGAGGCCAAAGATTTTATCCTGATTTTGGATGAAGTAGGAAAAACAAAGGAAGAATTTGCATTAACAAAATTTTACCCACACCAATTGTTTTTTGTCATTGGAAATGAAGGGCAAATTTTTTTACAAACTCCAGAGTCGTTACAGTTTTATGAAAATGAAACACTCGTTTGGGAGAAAAATAAATCCAAACAAGGGGGAGTATTCCAATCCATTTTTATCAATGATCAATTCATAGTTGCTGCTTTGGATTCAGAATTATTGTTTTATAATGGTAAAGGGGACTTGATCCGGAAAAAAAGAATCGCACCCCAAGAGTTCCCAATTCGATTTTTCCCTGGAAAAGCCGATTCTGTTTTTTATATGGAAACAAAAACGGACTTAGTGCAAATCCAATCCTTATAAACTTTTCATTGTTTAGACAAATTTACTTTGAAAGGTCAAGGTAATTTGGTTTGACTTAATCCAATTTTTGTTTATGACTTTGCGTCAACTTCGTAAATGGATAAGGATTTAAAACCGGTCCTTCCTTCTCGGTTGATCATGGCAATGGTTTCTGTACAAACTCCAGGTTTGATATTAAAGATCAGTTGGTCTGAAATTTCTCGGCAGATGTAAAGCCCACGTCCATGGCTATCTTCCAAACCTTTCGGAAACCCTGTTGATTCATCAATACTAATATGTCGGTCCAATCGGTGTAAAATTTCTTCTTTCCGAAGGGATCCAAACTGATCACGGACTACAATAAAAATCGTACTTTCAGTAGATCCATATCCAATCAGAAAATAATCATCTGGCATGAGTTGGATATTATCGAGTGGTACAACCATATCATGGCTTGGAATTTCAAATTGGTATTTGTATTCTCCTTCGTTTGTACGAGGAGCTCGGATCATTGCATTGGAAGTAAGTTCCTCAAGCACCTGTTGGATGGCCTTGGGCGCTCCAAGTTGGATGAGGTTTTTTGAAATTTTCCCACAGAGGATTGAACGATCTTGGTCGGATTTGATTTGTTTATAAACAATTCCATTAAATGGAGCATCTTCAAATTCACTATTAATATTTGATTCAAAAACTTGGAAATCTTTTCCAAAATACTTTTCGATTCCAAAGATATCATTCGACAATAGTTTTTCAACCATCACTTCAATGAGGTGAATGTCTAAAAAACTATACTTAGGAATGATATTCCAAATTTGTAAATCTTTGGCGTATTTAATGTATTCATTAATATTATAAGCAGTCATAAGTGCATATAATACATGAGGGAATTCCTTTTGGATGAGTTTAACAAGGTCAATGCCTGACTTACCAGGAAGCCGGATATCTGTAATGGTTAAATCTATTTTTTCATTGGTCAAATACCAAACCGCTTCTTCAAAATGTTCCGCACCAAAAACATTAAATTTGGTACTTAATAAATCCATAATAGCTTCCCGAATGGAATGAATGTCTTCGACAATGAGAATGGATTGTTTCATGAATTTGGCTCCGTAATATCATTTGTGAGCGGGAAGGAAATCGTAAATCTTGTTTTTTGTTCTACTGATTTAACTGAGATGTTTCCATCATGTTCTTTCACAATGGAGTGGCAGATAGAAAGGCCAAGCCCAGTTCCTGTTCCTGATTTATTACTTGTAAAAAATGGGTCAAAGATCTTTTGGATGATGGCATCAGGAATCCCACCTGCATTGTCTTCTATAATGATATGAAGCCAATTTTTTGTTTTGCGAATTTCAATAGAGATTTCACCAGGTCTATAATCAAAAGCTTGTAACGAGTTACGAAATAAATTCATAAACAAACGTTCCATTTTGCCAGGATGGAAAGGAAATTGGTATTCATGATCACAGGTGATCCGCCAACTCACGTTTTTACTTAGGTGAGGATACAATCGAATTACTGTATCTTTTGCACGATTGATCGTTTCTACAATATCACCAAGTGTGACTTTCACTTTGTCTGTTTTAGCAAAAGAGATGATATCAGAAACTATGATCGCTGCCCGTGAGATATCATTTTTAATCATATCTAAACGTTTTTCAATTTGTTCTGGTGGTTGGTTTTGCCAATTTGCTTTGAGGTTTTGTAATGTTAGGCTTATCCCTGTTAGTGGATTGTTTAACTCATGGGCTATCCCTGAAATTAAAATCCCAAGTGAGGCTAGGTTACGCATTCGAAACGATTCTTCTTCTTTGTCCCTTTGTTTTGTGACATCGGATATTTTTTCGACCATCCAAAATAAATCTTCTTGTTTTGGGTAAGGATAAAACTCTAAAAGTAAGGTTTGTTTTTTGTCTTCGGAACGGAAAAATATTTCACGAGTGATTGGGGTTGAATATCCTGGGTTTTTGTCTTTGGATTTGACGTTGATTTTGGGGCAATATGGACAAACGTCTGTTCGTTGGTAAAGTACTTCGAAACATTTTTTGTCTAATAGTTCATCGTATTTGTTATTTTTTGCAAATAAAATTGTGGCTAAATTTGCCCTTTGGATATTAAAATCTGAATCTATTAGAACTAATGGATCTTGGACAACATCGTAAATGGCTTCCAATTCTCTGGCTTTTTCTGCCACCTTTTCGATATTTTCCATCGAAGGAGAGTCACCATGATTTCCAAAATCAGACAATTTAATACCCTAATGATTGATTCAATTGTTTGAACATTTTCTTCTGATTTTGATTGCCACTTGTTTTTTGAAGTGCACTAATCGATGTCAGTTGGCTGTGAAAATCCAATAAAAATTTGATATAAAAATCTTTTTTGAAATCGTTACGTTCCTGTTTTATGGAATCATTTCGAAGGGAAGAAAGTGGAAAACTATCAGATCCATCAATTCCAGAAAATTGGATAACCATATCATTGACGGAATCATCAAGTGGAGTAGAGTCTGTGATTTTAGTTCTGGTTTTTTGTTCTATTTCTGTGTCTTCTGAAGTGATTTGGATTTCGACCTTAGATAAAACGGAACCATTAAATTCGAGTAAAATGGATTTTTCTTCTGAATGTTTGATCCGATTTTTGTTTTGTGGGTCTGTGTCCACTTTGAATTTTCTAATCCGTATGCCTGTGCGGTTCGGATAAGTTCCAATGAATTGGATTGTCGTATTTGCGGGAAGTGATGACAACTGTTCGTACGACAAAAGATCCCTTGCCTTCGCGATGTCTCGGTAAAGGGAAAGGATTTCCTTGTCTAAACGATTTTCTTTTTCGGTAATGTCAGTCTCTGGAAATAGACTGACATTGATTAAAAAAAGACTAAGGAGTGCTAGGTGCCGGTACTTCGGGAGTAGTTCCATCAGATTCTACCGGGGTTTCCAAACTTGGTTCCACATCTGGAACCAAAACTTCATCTTTTTTAGCAAATACGAAGGAAAGTGCTAACGAAAGTACGATAAAAAGAATCGCTGCAACACGAGTTGTTTTTGTCATTACATCTGCCGTAGATGCACCAAATACAGATTGGCTAGCAGTTGATCCGCCGAGCATTCCTGCACTTCCTCCTTTTCCTGTTTGGATCATCACAAGAAGGATGAGAAAAACGGATAGTAATACAAATAGAGTGAGAATGGTTCCTGCAAAAAATCCCATAAAGTTTCCTTATTTTAAAAGTCCTAAAAATGAATCTAATTTTTGACTGGCTCCTCCCACGAGGCCACCGTCAATGTTTGGTTTGGCGAGAAGTTCTTTTACGTTGTCTGGTTTCACTGATCCGCCATACAAAATTTGAATGTTCTCTGCTACCTGGTCTGCACCAACAAATAATTTACCAATTTCTTTTCTGATAAAGGCATGTGCTTCTTCCGCTTCTGTTGGTGTTGCCACTTTTCCAGTTCCTATTGCCCAAACTGGTTCGTAAGCAATGACAAGATTTGAAAAAAGGTCGCTTGTAATGTCTTTTAGTCCCTTACCGATTTGTTCTTCTAACACAGCGAAGGTTTGGCCTTTTTCTCTTTCTGCCCAAGTTTCACCCACACAGTAAACAACGCGAAGTCCCGATTTTAAAAAGTAAGAGATTTTTGCATTGTCAAACTCGGAAGTTTCGCCGAGGAATTGGCGCCTTTCTGAATGCCCAACAAGTATCGTTTTGATTCCAAGTTCCGTAAGCTGCACAGGGGAAATTTCCCCAGTCATAGCAGTGAGCCCTGATTGGTATGCATTTTGGGCACCCACGATGAGTTTGGATCCATTGGCTAAGGAAGAAACCGATTCTAAGTGGAGGGCACTTGGGAAAACCATCACTTCATAAGAAGAAGAATTACTTGCGAGAGTGAGCCCTTTTGTGATTGTTTTGGCTTCCGAAAGGGTGAGGTTCATCTTCCAATTGCCAGCTATGATCTTCTTTCTCATCTTATTTTTCTTCCTTCGGGAGTAAACATTGAACACCTGGGAGAGTTCGTCCTTCCAAAAATTCTAAGGAAGCACCACCACCTGTAGAAATATGTGTGATTTTGTCAGCCACACCTGCTTTGTTCACAGCTGCAATGGAATCCCCACCACCCACAACCGTTTTGGCTTTGGATTTACTGATGGCTTTCGCAATTTCAATGGTTCCTTTCGAGAATTTATCCATTTCGAACACACCCATAGGTCCATTCCAAAGGATGGTCTTTGCTTCTTTGATTGCTTTTACATAATTGTCAATGGTCTTTGGACCGATGTCCATTCCCATCCATCCATCGATGATTCCCATTTTATCAACGGATTTCGTTTTTGCATTGGGATCAAAATTGTCTGCAATGATATGGTCAACGGGAATTTGCAGGTCCACACCTTGGATCCCAGCTCGGTCAATGAGTTGGAAGGCTTGGGATTCAAATTCAGGTTCCACAAGGGATTTACCCACAGGGACAGCTCTTGATTTTAAAAACGTATAAGCCATTCCACCACCGATGAGGAGGTGGTCTACTTTCTCGAGAAGGTTTTTTAAAATGGCAAATTTGGAACTGACTTTTGATCCACCCACAATTGCCACAAACGGACGTTCTGGTCTTGCAAGAAGTCCACTGAGAACTTCTATTTCTTTACGCATGAGAAGTCCCGCAAAGGCAGGGAGTAGGTGAGCCACACCTTCTGTAGAAGCGTGGGCTCTATGTGCCGTTCCAAATGCATCATTCACATAAACGTCAGCAAGTTTTGCCAGTTCTTTACAGAAACCTGGCGCATTTTCCTCTTCTTCCTTATGGAAACGAAGGTTTTCTAAAAGTAGGATTTCACCTTCCCCAAGTTCATTTGATAACTTCACAACTGGAGCACCAATGACTGCTTCCGAAAAGCTGACTTTGGTTTTCACAAGCGTGGAAAGAACGTCAAACACTGGTTTCATGGAGTATTTTGGCTCTGGTCCACCTTTGGGTCGTCCTAAATGACTTCCTAAAATGATTTTTGCTCCTTTGGAAATGAGGAGTTCCAAAGTAGGAAGGGTTTTTTCAATCCGAGTCCTGTCCGTTGCTTTTCCGTTTTCCACAGGGACATTGAAGTCCACACGAACAAAGACTCGTTTTCCTTTTAGATTTTGTTCTTCTAGAAGAGGTAATTTCATCTTAGCCTTTTTTTGCCATGTAACGTACGAGGTCGATGACTCGGTTCGAGTATCCCATTTCATTATCATACCAAGATACGAGTTTGAAAAAAGTAGGACTTAGTTCGATACAAGCATCCGCATCAAAGATGGAAGAACGAATGTCTCCGAGGAAGTCGTTAGATACTACCATATCTTCCGTATAACCAAGGATTCCTTTCATGGAACCTTCACTTGCTTCTTTCATTTTCTTTTTGATTTCGGCAAGGCTTGTTGGTTTTTCAGTGCGAACGGTTAAGTCCACAACGGATACGTCTGGAGTGGGAACTCGGAAACTCATACCAGTGAGTTTTCCATTCACTTCTGGGATACAAAGTCCAACGGCTTTTGCAGCACCAGTGGATGCAGGGATGATGTTTTGCGCAGCACCACGTCCACCGCGGAAGTCTTTTTTAGAAGGTCCGTCAACTGTTGGTTGGGTTGCAGTCATCGCGTGGATGGTTGTCATGAGCCCTTCTACGATTCCGAAGTTGTCAAGGACCACTTTTGTGATGGGAGCAAGGCAGTTGGTTGTACAAGATGCATTCGACACAACATTGTCTTTTGTCGCATCGTATTTTTCGTGGTTCACACCCATTACAAAAGTAGGAATGTCTTTGTCTTTTGCAGGAGCGGAGATCACCACTTTTTTTGCTCCAGCTTTGATGTGTTTTTCTGCACCCACTCGGTCTGTAAAAAGGCCAGTGGATTCAATGACAAAGTCTACTCCAAGTTCTTTCCATGGGAGTTTTTCTGGGTCTCTTTCAGAGAAGGTTTTTACTTTTTTTCCGTCGATGATGATTTCGTTGTCTGTATGTGAAACTTCCCCGTCGAATCGACCATGGGTAGAGTCATATTTGAAAAGGTAGGAAAGGTTGTCTGGGGTCACTAGGTCGTTGATGGCAACGAATTCTAAATTGGGATCTTTGATTCCGGAACGAAGCACAAGTCTTCCAATGCGACCAAAACCATTAATTGCGATTTTTACCATGAGTTTCTCCTAAAAGGCTCGTATCTAGAGATAAAACGATTTTTTAATTACAGAATTTCGAGTTCGGGGTCTATGTCACTCATTTTAAAAGGCATAGGAGCATGGCAAAGCTGAGATTTTTCCATTTTTAGGAGTGACTTCTTTAAGGTTGGTTGTATGATTTTACGACTTCGGTCTGTCTAAAATCGCCATGGATAGCTTAAAAAAAGAGCTCACTCGGGCCAGGTTCCAACAAAATATCTTGGCGCAAGTATCCTCGCACCCGAGTGCTCGGTCTGGAGATGTCCATTCCTTAGCTAGTTTCATCACCAAATCGGTTTCAGAATTATTAGAAATTGAGAGGGTGGGAGTTTGGCTTTTTAATGATTCCAAAAATGAACTCATCAATGTAAATACGTATTTTCGAAGTAAGGCGGTCTATACTTCGGGTGCTATACTCAAAGAAAATGAATTTCGAGAAGAATTTCAATACCTGGTCCGAGAGAAGTATGTAGATGCTAACGATCCTTATTCTGACCCACGTACAAAAGGTTTTATAGAATCATATCTCAAACCCAATGGGATCACTGCTATGTTAGATGGAGTGATTCGTATGGGAGAAGAATTAATTGGAACACTTTGTTTCGAACATGTCGGAAAAAAACACGAATGGAAGGAAGATGAAATCATATTCTGTAGCCAACTTGGAGACCAAATCGCTTTAACGATTAGTAACGAACGCAAAAATAAAATCAATGATGAACTCATCGCAAGGGAAAATGAACTTAAGGAATTAAATGAAAGTTTGGAACGATTGGTAGAAGAACGAACCAAAAAATTAAAAAATTCCAATGAGGAATTGGAAACAACCATTTCTACATTAAAAAAAGCCCAAAACCAACTTGTATTATCTGAAAAAATGGCAAGCCTTGGGCAACTTGTGGCAGGAATTGCCCATGAGATCAATAATCCTATCGCAGCCATCCAAGCCTCGGCAGAAAATCTAAAAGACTCTTTATTTGAATCAGAACTTTCTGTTTTCCAAAAAGAACTTAGAGAAATTTTACCTGATCCTTCAAAACAAAAATCCTTTTTTGAATTGGTCCAAATTCTCAAATCTAAAATTGAAATAATTTCTGGTCGAGAAAGAATGAATCGAAGGAAACGAATTGAATCATGGTTAACTTCAAAAGGAATATCGGATTCGTTTTCTTTTCATTTGATTGATACAGGTTTTGATTTAGAAGTTTTGGATTTATTCCCCGATTTGTTTTTATCAGAAAACTTGCAAAACATCCTCATCTTATTAGTAGAAGAAATTACTGTATACCAATCTCTTCATATCATGTTACTTGCTGTGGAAAGGGCGAGTAAAATGACCTTTGCCTTAAAAAACTTTGTTCGATTTGAAATTTCAAAAAATCCAATCCAAGTGAATCTCAAAGAGAATATTGAAACAGTAATCACTCTCTACCAAAACCAATTTAAAAAGAATGTAACTCTCGTTAAAGAATATGGGGAACTTCCCTATATAGAAGGGTATCCTGAAGAACTTTTACATTTATGGACAAACCTTATCTACAATGCATTACAAGCGATGTCGTTTCAAGGAAAATTAACCATCATAACCAAACACAGCGGAGATCATGTGATAGTAACCGTGGAAGATAATGGTCCTGGGATTCCAGAATCAATCAAAAATCGTATTTTTGAACCGTTTTTTACAACAAAACCACTCGGAGAAGGGAGTGGTCTTGGGCTTGATATCTGTCGGAAGATTGTAGAAAGACATTCTGGTTCGATCCAATTTGAATCCAATCCAGGGAAAACGATATTTACAATAGAGTTACCGATCCAAATTCCAAATGGAAAATAAAAAAAATGCTACCACAAAACAGCGATTATCTGAGATTCCTGGATGGGTCCAAGAGTTCTTGAATCAACACCTATTTCTCTGTTATCGGCGAGAAGGAAAAAAATTTTTTCAGGGACTGTAACTTCCTTCATATCATCATGTTCTGTTTTTCCTTGTGGGATAAGAGCGATTGATTGAGTGGTTGGTTCTGGGAACAAATTTGGATCAAGGACTGTTCCATTACGAAAAACCATCCGTTTTTGAACAGCAATGGAATCCCCTGGTTTTCCTACAATCCTTGCAATGAAATATGAATTTGGATCGAGTGGGGAGGTTACAAGGACGACATCTCCGATACCAATTTGGCTTTTTCGGAACCATTTTGTAAAATAAGCAGTAGATCCTTGTTTTAAAGTAGGTTCCATATAACCATTTGGAATGGAAAGAGGCATCACCACCTTGTATTTCACGAATGAAGCGGAGAATAAACCAATGCTTAATGGTACAAGGATGACAATGATTTTGGTTTTGAGTGGTACTTTATTTTTTGATTTAGACATGGAAATAATTGATCTCTTTTCGTAAACTTTCTGTTAGTTGGTTCATGTTTTGTGAACTGGATTTTGTTCCATCACTAGAAATTGCTGTTGTTTGTGCATGGTTGTTGATTTCTGCTATGGAACGTGAAATTTCCATCATAGCCGTTTTTTGTTCGTCTGTGGCCTCTCTGATCATTTCCGAAAGTTCCCGAATCTGAGAGACACCTTCATTCACTTCTTCATTGGTCTCAATTTGTTTTTGTACAACGGTGCGGATTTCTTTTGTCATTTGGTTGATGGATGTTACACCTGTGATCGTCTCACTCAAAATAGAAATGGATTGATCAATTTTTTCTTGGCCTTGGTTAATCTCACCTTCATTCTGTTTGATGAGTTCTTCAATGTCTTCAATGGATTTTGCTGTTTTGTCTGCAAGTTTAGAAATTTCATCAGCTACGACGGCAAAACCTCGGCCACTCGCTCCAGCTCTTGCTGCTTCAATTGCTGCATTCAAAGCGAGTAAATTGATTTGTTCGGAGATATTGTGGATGATTTCGACAACGTTTGTCATCTCTGAAGACGACTCATAAATTTTATCCATGGAACGTTTCATCTCGCCAAGAGAAGATTCCCCTTCTTTTGCATCTTTTGTGATTTCTTCCACTCGTAAGTCTGCAATTTGGAATTTTTTATCAATTTCAGAAACCGCTTGGTTGAGTTCTGTCATCTTTTTAATAAGAGATACCAAAGTAAAAGACTGGGTTTCAGTCCTTTGGGCCACACTTTCAATCCCAGCAGTGATTTCTTCAATGGAAGCTGAGATTTCTTCACTACTTGCTGCTTGGTTTTGAGCTGCATCAGATAGTGTTAACATGGATTCGTATATATCAGAACTTGTATTGGTTAGTTCAGTGGAAACAGTTTGTGTTTGGTTGACAATTTGGCGGAGTTTTGATTGGAATTCAAACATAGCGTTTGCCATACTTCCAATTTCATCGCGACTTGGGTCATAAAAATCGGATTTAAGATTCCCTTTTACCATTTCACTGATGCGGTCTTTGATTCGTTCTAATGGTTTTAGTTTTGATTCAATGACAAGCACTGTGACGATTCCAATGATGATCACAACTAAAATTGAAATGCCTAAAGTCACAAGAAGGCTTGAGAGAGTTTTTTCATATAATTCTGCATTTTCAAAAATACAATAGATGATGTAATTAAACTCTGGATTCTTTACAAAATAGATTCTTTTTTGAGTTCCATCTTCTGTGGAATCAAGAAAACCAAGCGGATCCTCTGTCTGGAAAGGTGTATCAAATACTAACATCGTTTTGGCGTTTTTTCCGATCTCTCGTTTGTCCGTAAAATAAACAACTGTTCCATCTCCATCAAAAAATCCAACTTTGCCAGAAGTACCAATTTTGAGGTTTTCTAGAATAAAACTGGAAAGTTTCCCAATGTTTAGAAATCCCCCTACATACCCTTGGAATTGGTCATTTTCATAAACAGGTAAGGTGTAAGGAGAAACGATATCACCTGAAATTTTGGACCGAATGCTTGTGTGGCGGAGTGGTCCTTGTCTCGCTAAATTTCCATCTTCAATATAGAAAATGGAACCAGTTTTGGAACGATCATATTCATTAGTGGAGATAAAAATACCTTCATCAGGTTTATAATAAAACAAAGCTTCGACCGCATGGTTTGTACTTTTTAATTGGATTTCGTTTAATACACTTCGAATTCCACTTAGATTTTTTTTGACGATTTGTTCTTTAAGTTTGTTTTCTTTAAATATTGATATAGTTAGGCGATCTCGAAAATCAACAAGTGTGAGTCGCATTAATGATTCAGAATCCATTACGGATTGTTGCATGCTAGAGTTAACGAGATCTAATTCTTGTTTGAAATTCATACGGTAGTTGATGATAAACAAAAGCAAAATTGCGGCTAAAAATGATAAAACAGTCTGGAATCCTAAATTCCTTGATAACTTTCGAGTATTGATTCTAGAATTTTTATCGAGTCGGATCGAAAGTAAAATACCTTTTGTATTGTATTTTGTTTCTACATAACCAATGAAAATAGATTGGAATAATATTGTAAAGGCTAGAGTCATTCCGAGTCCAATAGCAATTTCACTTAGTAGTACAAAATTTTTCGATTTAAGGTAAAACAAAAGTGTACCTAAAACAAAACAATACCCCACTGAATATCGTATGATCACATCTATCATGGAAACTTTTTCCAAATGATCTAACCAGAAGTAGGCTTTGTGGTTGTCTGTATTTGTGGCACTACCGTTAAAAATGCGGTAAACAGGAGAAAATCTGATATAATAGAGTGAGACGGCAAAAACCAAGATGAAAAATACAATGATAGAAGTAGAAATTAGAATGATTTCAAGTTCTTCGCTTGTCCATTGCGTAAAAAAATAAATATATGACAGTAAAATAGGGAATCCAATTAAGTAGTTAAATCCTTCAAGACCAAAAATTATAAATTTGATCATTTTCTTTATGTCCATACCCTAGGGATACAGATTGTCTAAGAATTGTAAACGTAAAATTCCTATAAGCACCTCTTTATGAAAGACTCACTTGTTCTAAAAACCATCCAAGAAAAAATAAAAAACTTAGGTAGTTTGCCCGGGTGTTATCTTTGGAAAAACCAAATGGGACAAGTGATATATGTAGGTAAGGCCTTAAAACTCCAGTCAAGAGTTAGGTCCTACCTAAACCCAAACCAAAAAGACAGAAAAACAAGAGCCCTTTATGTCGAATTAAATGATTTGGATTGGATTGCCACTAGGACTGAGAAAGAAGCTTTGTTGTTAGAAGCAACTCTCATCAAAAAATACAATCCTAAGTTCAATGTTAGGTTAAAAGACGATAAAAAATATCCCTTTTTATGTGTCTCCACAAGTGAAGCCTTTCCTATGGTATTTTTAACAAGAAAGGTAAAAGACAATGGAGACAGATATTTTGGACCTTTTACAGATGTAAAAGCAGCAAGGGATACTTTAGAACTCATTCATAGGATTTTCCCTGTTCGTAAAACCAAATTAAAACTCCCACTCGCCAAACCCCAAAGGCCTTGCCTCAATTTTCACATGGGACGTTGTCTTGGTCCTTGCCAAGGCAATGTTACCAAAGAAACCTATGCAGAGTTAGTGGACGAGATATTAAGATTTTTAGAAGGAAAAAAAGATCGCCTAGTTGCTGATTTAAAATCAGCCATGTTAACTGCTTCTTCCAAAATGGAATTTGAACGTGCAGGTTTTCTAAAACAAAGAATTGAAAAAATCAATCAAATTAGAGAAAAACAAACAGTTGTCAGCTTGGATGGTGGTGATGAAGACATTCTTGGAATTAGCAAACGGGAAGACGAAGGGCAAATCGTAATTCTCGAAGTGAGAGGTGGGAGGTTGGAAGGGAAAAAATCATTTCCTTTGACAGGCTTATCGTTTTCAGATGATGAAGAAGCTTTCACTTCTTTTTTGCGTGATTATTATTTAAATGTGACTGTCCTGCCTAGTGTGGTATATTTACCAACGACTGCAAAAGGGAATCATGATGTTTTTTTAGAAGCAATCTTAGAGAAATTTGGAACCTCCATCAAAATTAAATTTCCTGAAATGGGCCCAAAAAAATCCTTACTACGGTTAGCTGAAAAAAATGCAGATTTAAGTTTAACAGAAAGGATCCTTGCTACAAAACTTCGTGACCAAACAGTTGCGATGAAAGAACTTCAAGAGAAATTAAATTTACCAAGTTTACCGAGAACGATTGAATGTTATGATATATCTCATTTCCAAGGGAGCTCTCCTGTAGCAAGTGGAGTGATGTTTGTAGAAGGAAAACCGTATAAACCTGGTTACAGGCACTACAAAATGCGAGGGTATGATGGGATCAATGACCCTGGTATGATCCACGAAGTGATTGCGAGGAGGTTAAGCCATTTAGTGAATGAAGGAGAACCACTTCCTGATCTCATTGTGATAGATGGAGGCCTAACCCAACTTTCTCGAGCTGCGGAAGCGGCGATTGCCTTAGATTTGGGTCATATACCTATGGTAGGGCTTGCTAAAAAACGAGAAGAGATTTATTTTCCAGGAGAAAAACACCCCTATAGTTTTGATAAACATTCACCTATGATGCGCCTGCTTCGAAATTTACGAGATGAAGCTCATAGGTTTGGTGTTACCTTCCAAAGGTTACAAAGAAAGAAAAAGGCATTGAAGTCCATTCTTGATGATGTACCAGATATTGGGGCAAGTCGTAGAAAAAGTATACTTTCTTATTTTCAATCCAAAAAGAAAGTAACAGATGCAACTAAAGAAGAATTGGAACTAGTGCAAGGTATTGGCCCAGTCCTCGCTCTTAAAATTTTTAATAATATCCAGAGTCTAAAAAAAATAGAACCTAAATAATCATTTGTCACCACTTCAGACTGAGGGTGACACAGTGAATCGAATTTATCTAATTCTACTTAGTTTCTTTTTGTCTTGTTTTGCAAAAGAAAATGCACCCTTTTACTTTTTAAGTAATGAACTTGGAGACACTCCCACATTCTTTTTTGAATATGGGTTAAAAGAACAAAATACAACTCTGAACCTTTCCGATGATGTTTTTCATTATGAAAATGGTGTATTCTGTGTTTATTCAATCCCTCTTTCTTTGTATAATCAAGAGTTAGGTGGGAAATTTCGAATTTGTTGGAAAATGAATGAGGAGGGTTTCCTTCGTTTAAAAAATGGATTTTCTATTTTAGATTCTGAAAATCCTGAATACCCACATTTTACAGAGATCGGTAAAAATTGGGTCATTAAATACGTCACCTTTGAAAAATGGAAAGAAAAACGAGAAGAAATATCACCGGTTTCGGAGTGGAAAAAACAAATTTGGTCAAATGGATTTGTAACCTACCAAAGTTATGCGATACCACATCCAATTTTTCTCCAAAAAACAAACACAGAATGCGAAGTTGTGTTTCGTTCCCTTTCACTCAAGGTTTCAGAGAATAAAACTCCTACATTAGTTTTTGAGTTTCCTTGCCCCGAAGTAGATTTGATCTATGATCAAATTCTATCACAAAACCAAACCTGGTTTTCCGAATGCCAACCAAACAACCCAACGATTTCCGAAATTTTTCGCCATTCAGAATCAGACTACAAACGTTATATGGAATGGGAAAATCAAACAGACAGAGTCATTTGTCCTGTTGCAGAAAATTTAGAAGTAGAAAAAAACGGAGAAATCATTTCATTCCAATCTGATGAGTTTCTAAAACGAAGTAGGCTCATTTTACCTCATGCAATTTTATTATTTTCCGATGAACCAAAATTTCAAGGAATACCGATTCCAAAAGAATTCCTTTCAGAACTTGGAACAAATGAAGTCATTCGATTTGGTGATACACCCATTGCAGATTCTCCATTTTCTTTCAAACAAGGAAGAGAGTTTTTTTCGAAACAATGGAATTCGAATGTGTGTCGTGATCAAAAGAATATTTGGATTTCAAAGGAGTCGTTTTGTGGAAATCCAGGATTACCAAATGGATTAGAATCCAAACATTCAGAGGATACAATACCTAGTTGTTCCCCAGACCAAATCAAACTCACTGAATTTTATCCAGGAAACCAGAATGAAAAAAACTTTCCTCTGCCTGCATTTTTCGAATTTCAAAATCTTGGGAACGATTGTGATCTTTCCTCCTTAAATTGGAATTTTGATGAAAGTGTTTATCCATTTTCAGCAAAGGAAGAGATTCTCAAACAAAATTCAATTTTCCTTTTTACAAGAGAGGAATGGGTTGGTTGGGATTTCATACAAAGGGAAAAACCATTTTACATTCCGAAACAAGTATTCCAAATCCCTCCATTTTCACTCGAACATAGAAAATCAAAAGAATTGATACATTTTTTGCCAAATCCAAATCAATTCCAATTAGTTCGAAGAGGGAATCGAAATCAATTTTCTATTTATGTAGATTCAATTCCAATTCCTCATCCCAGAACAAACGCATTGGATTCTTTAAAATCATTTGGATTTCAAATGAGTCCTGGAAAACATGAAAGACTATCGATTCCTTGGATAGGGAGTAAACTTCTTGAATTTGCAAAATCACCTCACCCATTTATTGATTTTGGATTTTTTGAATGGGAAGAGGGTGTTTCTTACTTTATCACAACAAATGGTCAAGAATACTATTATTGGAAACCAAAACAAGAAAACCAAATCAGCTTTGCTTATGAACCAAATCTTTGTATCAGGGAAGATGTATACCACCTACCTTCCGGATTTTTTTCCAATCAATTTTCTTCATTGTTTTATTCTGACAAAGATAACTTACATTTGGTTGGTTCAGTTTGGTCTGACCTTCTATACCGTGAAAAATCTTACGGAGACACTCATTCCCTTCACCCAGAACCTGCACCAATTCTATTTTCCTCTTCTTTAGTAGCCTCACAATTTTGTTCCGGATTGTGGAGGAGTCCTGGATACGAAAAAGAGCGGAGTTTGGAAATTGTAAAACAAGGCCCTGAATATAATACCAATCTTCCATTCGAAATTTTAGGTCATGTTCAATATGGAAACTTAAGACAAAAGTCATCTGTTCCTCTTATTTTTTCCAACAATTTACAATTTAAGATAAACATAACGGGCGTTATCATTAATTCAAATGAAGAACAGATGTATTCCTATTTCACACATCCGAAATTAATTAAACCAATTGGATTTTTGGAAAAAAAAGGACCTATACAAATTGAAGCAGTTTATCCAAATCCTTTCCTTTCTCAAAATGAATGGATTTATATTTGCAATCGTTCTAATGAAACGGAAGACCTAAGTCTATACCAAATCGAAGATGAAACGTCAGTGGACGATTTGGTCCCATACCAAACTCGTTTTCCCGAACTTTTACCAAAGGGAAAAAATGGAAGAGGGTTTGTATCCAATGATTCCCTTCTCCCAAAAAATACCTGTGCATGGATCGTCGATCCTGATGGCAAAGAGTGGTATTTGCCAATGTTTCATACAGAGTCAGATAGATTGTTTACGGTTTCTTCCACACAAACGATTGGCAATGGAATTTCATCTGGGGAATCACTACAATTACGGAAGAAAATTTCTAACCAATCCATTCTCATCTCTTCGTTCGGTCATAAGGAGAGTACATTCAGTTTTTCTAAAACATTGAACACAGGTGAATTTCTTTGGTTAAAGAAAGATACAGACGGTGTCAAAGCAGATGATTTCGAAGTTTACCGAGAAGACAATTGAAAACACTACGAAAGTTTCTATTTCCCTACGTCTGTCTCTTGTTTGGTTTTCCTTTTGATCCAATCGAATCGATAGGTTTAGATGTCGGAATTTTTGGACATGAATTATTTTTAAAAGAAAACCAAAACAAAAAACAATTAGAAGTTCCGGGTTGGGACTTTCATTCCCAAAAATGGGGTAGGGTTTTTGTCGGTGAACCTTATTTGAATCGGGTGTCGGGTGAATCATTGTTTGTTGGAATAAAAGATAAAAACCAAAGAGATAAAATACATTGGAACCTAGATATACAATTAACATCGGGGCCAGACACTGGACTTAGAAATTATTACCTTGGGAAAAACCATTTTTTTGGATACCAAACCAAACAATTTTTTTTAGGACTGGGAAGACGTGAACATTTGTTTTCACCAAAAAGTTTTAGTTCATACTTTGATGGCGGAGATGGATTATTTTTAGAAATAAAACCAGAAACATATTTAACATTCCAATTTTTTCTCTGGGATTTTTATTCTGGTTCATTGTTACTCACAAAAGACCAGTTTCGCAGTATCCTCCGTTTGGAGGATGAAACTGATTTACTTAAAACAAAAGGTAATCAATCCAATTTGAGTCGGAACCACCATCGTCGGCAGAGTTTTGGATTGGTGATCGGACAGTTTTTGCAATTTAGGTTAGGATTCCATTATCTGGAATTAGGTAGTTTTGGGCCGAATACCAAAGACCACCCACAAGAAACAAAGAAAAATTCTGCTGATGGAGATTCTTTGTTTTCTGGAAATTTAGGGATAGGTTTTCATACCCAGCATCTTTCGTTCGAATTCGATTTTTTATGGTGTAAGGGAAGTGATAGGACTCGTTCCCAAATTGCAAAAAACCCAGGAACTCTTCCTATTGCGGGGGAAGCAATTCAATTTGGCACAGAACTTAGATTTGGTGGAGTAAAGATTAGGAGTTCACATTTTTTATCAGACAGAGATGAAAAAAATGAAAAACACCAGATTGTAAAAGAAGGTTACGTTTTCTTTGGTTCTCATCCAAGCCAAACGCCATATATTTCGCAAATTTTCCGAGTATTCCCTTCTGCTGCCGTCACAGAATTGGGGTATGAAAAAAACTATGCCATCATTGAAGGACGTACCTTTGGGTATTTATCAGAGTTTGTATTGAGTTACCAATACCAACTAGTAGTTGTGAAACTCATAGGGAATTATTTTTTACCATACAAACAAAATGGATCTTTTGATGGGAAAATTAATTTTCAAAAAAGTGAGTTTGAGAAGTTTTTTATCGCCGAAGTTATGTTAGAGGTAGCCATCAAAGATGAATCTGGTTTTGAACTTGGGATAGGAACTTCGAAATTATTTTTACCAGAATCATTGGGTATTGTATCCAATTTTGGTTACCTATATGGCAGGTGCCAAATTTGAATCTCTTTTTTAAAATAATATTTCGGATTGGGATTCTATGTAAAATTTTATTCTCATTGGATTGCCAAGCGCCCAAAAGTAAATTCGATTTATCTTCATTATTTCTAACAAATTTACCAATTAGTGAAATTTATTTTTCCTTTCCAGGAAGGAATATTCCAGAAGAGAAAAAAAGAATCGTAAGAGATGTTATTTTATCGGAGATTCGAAAATCAAAAAATTCCATTCGTCTTTATATTTATTCGATGGATGATTATGAAATTATAACCGAATTGTACGCCAAACAAAGGGCAGGTTTAAATATTACAATTTTTGGTGATAAAGCGGAAGACTATAAAGAATTAGAAACATTGGGATTCCAAGTGAAACGGTGGGTAGGGTCTGGTATCCACCATACAAAATTGATTCTATTTGATCACACTCGATTATTTGTGGGAACAGGTAATTTCACAGGCCATGGATTGGAAACCGACCATAATGTGTATTGGATACAGAATCTTTCCTATAAGGAATCCGAAAGTCTAGTCTTCGCATTAGAGGGAAAAAACCCACTTGGTCGAGCCAAATTAGGAAATTTAGAATACTTATTTTCTCCTGAAAATGGATTCGAAATCCAAACACAAATTCTCGAAGCCATAGATGATGCAAAGATCTCCATCCAATATTTGATGTATTCACATTACGATCCCCTTATCACTTTCAAACTTCTGGAAGCAGCAAAGAGAGGAGTGAGGGTACAAGGTATCTATAACTCACCAATGTCAACTAACCCAGAAGGAGATTTTTTAAGTAAAACGATGCCATACCCCTCTCAGATTTGGGAAGATGGGAATGTAGATTTTGTTTTTAAAAATGATTCTTATCGAGGTGGACTTTTGCATCACAAAACACTGTTAGTTGATGATAAGGATGTTTATGTTGGTTCCTACAATTATTCTGTTTCAGCAAGAGACAAAAATAAAGAAGTTTTTGTCAAAATGAGTCATCCTTTCGTGTTCAATGAATTTCTCATGGAATGGAAAAGGGTCCAAACCAATGCAATCCCTCTTACTCATTTTGACACAAGTGAGGCCGACGAACCAAATCAGATATTCCGTCAATTTAGGTTACAAAGATTAAGAAACACTTTATTTGAAACGAATTTTTTATTCCAAAACAATGGATTTCTTGATTCAAATTCCAATGGGATATCAAAACAATACGAACAATCTTTGCCATTCCTTATTGGAGCCAACCTAGAAGGAAGTTCATACGTCAGTAAACGTTTTCATACAGTTGGGACGTTTTCTGATCCGATTTGGGAAGAGAGTGAGGTTACAAATCTTTCCCTTAGTTTGTCCAATTATTTCGTCGGGACAAAGGTCGCATTATCGAATGGGGAACTTGTTCGATCTGTTTCTTTCTGGGATGGAACGAGTCCAAAAGAAACAATTGTTTTGGATTCTTCATCCATTGCATTAGGGTGGTCAGATTTTCGTTTCGGAAAAAATCTTTGGATTTGGGTGCATACAGATAACCGAGTTATATCGTTTTGCCATACAAAAGAAAAATGGAACTTTCCCAAATGGATGGTGTTTTTACTCAATCGTTTGGAAACAAAACAAAAACAATCCTTGGTCTGTTCTAACGATTAGTCATTCCATTTTGTCTTCGATCACAGGAACTAAAATCTTTGCGATATCCTCTTGTAATTTCATATAATTATTAATGCCTAAATGTGTGATTTGTTTGTTCACATCATTTAACATAGTTTGAATGAGGAGGATGAGGGTGTGTTTTTTATCTTCGGGAAGTTTTGAATCATGGATCAAATCGGACATGGCTTGTCCACTCTTGCATGGAAATGAGAATTTCCAAGCATTTTTAAACCCAGTTTTTTAGTTCAAGTTCTTTTAGTTTTGGAGCCATTTTGTAAGTAAAGATCACAATAAGAACAGTCATTGTGGCACCAAAAACAACAGAACCAACTGTCCCTAAAAATTTAGCAGAAACACCTGACTCAAATGCACCAATTTCATTGGAAGAACCGATAAAAACTTTATTAATGGCACTCACCCGACCACGCATATCTTCAGGTGTCATCGTTTGCATGATAGTTGAGCGAACTACTACCGAAACACTATCAAACACACCTGATAAAAATAAGGCCAAAAGGGAAAGGTAAAATGAAGTGGATAAACCAAAAACCAACATACAAATTCCAAAACCCAACACACAATTTAAAAGAACTTTTCCCGACTTTTCGAGAGGAGGTTTGTAGGTAAGGTAGTAAGCCATAAATAGTGCCCCAAACGAAGGAGCTGCTCGTAAATACCCTAGGCCTTCTGATCCAACAAATAAAATATCTTTGGCAAAAACTGGGAGGAGTGCAACAGCACCACCAAATAAAACAGCAAACATATCGAGTGCCATTGCACCTAACATGATTTCATTTTTTAAAACAAATTTCAGTCCTTTTAGAAGGCTATCTTTTAGTGGTTCTTTTCCCTTTGATTCTGGCAAACTGCGTTTTTTTATCCAAAAAAACAAAATAAAAGGAAGGCCAATACAAATTGAATCAAGTCCATAAGCCCACTGCATTCCCATACTTCCATACACAATTCCACCGAGGGCAGGTCCAATCACGGCACCTGCTTGGAAAGAAGTTCCCATCCAAGCAGCAGAGTGTGGGTAATGTTCTCTCGGAACAAGTTGTGTCACAAAACTGAAGATAGCGGGTGAGATAAAACCCCTTGCAATTCCTGATACTAAAATCACTAAGAAAATAGGGAAGGCTTTGTAAGATTCTAGTAGAAAAGATAAAGGACCAGTAAATGCGAATAAAGTCAAGGAACAGAGGAGTAAAAAAAACAGACAAACTACGATGATATTTCTACGATCTCTAAGGTCTGCTAAGTGACCTGCATAAAGAGAAACAAGGATGGAAGGGATGGCCTCAAATAATCCTACAAGGCCTAAATCGAGTACACTGCCTGTCAGTTCATAAACTTGCCAACCAACAATGGTCGCTTGGATATTGATCGCAAGGACCATAAAAAAACGTGCAACAATAAAAAATCGAAAGTCTTTATGTTGGAAAATGGCCAAAGAAAGATTTTTTTTCATCTCAATTAAAGCCAGTGTCCTCCCAGAAAATCTGGGAGCAATTCACAAATTGAAAATCGAAATTAATTCGATTCACTTCCCAATTGGAAATTTAAGGTTTTCACCGCTTCTTCATTACCCACTTGGTCGATGGCGTAATAAAAAATTTGAAAGGAACCTTTGCATTCCATTTTTAAATCCACTAAAGATAAATCTGTTGTGAATACTTTAAATTCGGATTGGGTTCCTGATTGGCAAGTGGTGGAATAATAAATGTCTTTTAAACCACTGCGATTGTCTTTGCTAATGAATCTAATTTTTGACGAGGGAGATAAAAAATTCACGTTTCCTTTTCCCTTTGCCGAAGGTCCAACCCATTCAACTTTTGATTCAGGTGGTGTTGTATCTCTGATAAAATCCAAAATTTGAATTGGTTCTTTGTTACCTGCCATATCAATTGAAAAATACAAAAGTTTGTATTCTCCTTCTTCTGTAAAAGGTATAGAAGCTAAGGATTTTGCTGAATTCCACTGCCCATCATTCACTCGGTAACGGACTTCTGCGATACCAGAAGCATCATCAGTAGGTGCAACATTGATGGTGTTTTTTGTAAGGTAACGGGTTCCTTCTTCCTTTTCTTTAACGATCACAAAACTATCATTAGAGATGACTGATACAACTTTTTTGGGAACTGGTTTTGGTTCGAAAGTTTTTTTGGCTACAAATTCTTTGGGTACAGATAAAGGAGATCCTGGTTCCACGTTGGTAGAAAATACTTGTGTCCAAAATCCCTTGGCACCATACTCACCTAACCTACGCACACGAAAGTATTCAAAATCATCTTTTGGTGTCACAGTGATACGGTTCCCTTTGAACTGAATCACTTCAGGAGGTTTGGGAGCAATTGATGCTTCCGTTTCACTTGGTTTTTCTTGCCAGAGTTCTAATTCAAAATTGGAATCTGCTTCTGCATCAATGAGAATCCTGAGTTCCCTTTTTGGTTTGGAATCCAAGGAACTCATAAGTAGAAAAAAAATCGTAAAAATGAATGTTAGTTTTTGTTTCATATTCCTTCTATTCTTCTTTGATACGAGGTGCTTCTGGAATTTTATAAGGTTGTACGGGAGACTTTCCTTTTTCTACAAAAGTAGCCATCCCTTGGTTGAGTTCGACAGTTTTCCCTTGTGCACTCACATCCACCACTCCTTCAAAACAAGAAATGGTCGAACTTTGTTTTTCGTCTAGTTCCACTCGGAACTCAGTCCCTCTCACACCCGCAGTTGAGGATGGACTTACTATGTTGAATTTATGATTGGTTGTCGGAGGATTACTTTTAGTCACTTTCGCATCAAGACTTCCTTTAAAAAGGGCCACAGTCACAGGGCCTCCTTTTTTGTCTTCGCCTCTTACTTCAAAATGGCTATTGTTTAAGATACGAACCATACCCACTTGGTTGATATGGATGTCTGTTTTCCCTTTTCCATTGGTTCTAATTTGGTCATTCGGATGTAGTTCTTGACCCAGTTTCAAAGGAGCCCAAGGCCCTTTCCCATTCGTTCCGTTCCACTCGACAGGTCCCATCACAAATTCAGTGACACCGACTACCGCTTTTCGAAGGAAAACAGGAACCACAAGAGAAAGGCCTGGTTTGATCAAATCAGGATTTGGTATTTTGTTATACTTAAGGAGTTCGGGCCAACGTTTTGGATCGGAAAGGTGGCGTTCCGAAATGAGAGAAAGTGTTTCTCCCTTTTGTACGGTAATGGTGATAGGTTCCAATGCCGCATCTGGCTCAGCCAAAATGGGAAGTTGGCATAACATTATGATAAGTACTAGGATGGTGTGGACGATTGACTTTCTCATATATATACTGTCTCAAACTTATGTTTAAATTTCCAGCGATTTCGTAAATCTTGGGGATTTTTCTAAACGAAGTTTTCCATCAAAACATTTGAATGATCTAAAGAATTGATCTCTTATTTCCGACTTTCTCCTAATATTACCCTTATCGAAGTTAGATTCTACTTAGATTGTAAAAAATAAATCCCAAGGGCTGCTGCCATGTGAGGGTGGTGTATGGTTCCATCGAGTAGCAACTGTTTGACTTCGTTTGGAGTTTTTAAAACGATTTCTATGTCTTCTCCTTCATCAAATTCAACTTCATGGTTTGGTTCCACATCGTACGCAACATAAGAGTACGACCAATTGGTAAACATAGCAGGGTTTCCAGAAAACTTACTTAATAATTTAATTTTATTTGGTTCAGTTGAATAACCTGTCTCTTCACGCAGTTCCCGAATCACGGAATCAAACTCAGCATCTGGTCCATCTTCATCTACAATACCTCCAGGAATTTCCAAACTCTCTTCGCCAATCCCATGCCTGTATTGTTTGATGAGCAGGATCTCTCCAGACTTTGTGATGGGCACAACATTCACCCAATTTTTAGATTTTAAAACATAATAGGTTTTTTCTTCTACCGAACGAGGTAATTTGATATCGAAGGAAGCTAGTGTATAAATGGGGGTAGGGAATAAGTCTTTCCAGTTTTTTCGTTCTTTCAATGGGAGGAGTTTCCTATCAATTGGATTTCCCTTTCATTCTGAATCTTTTTTGGTCGGATTGCCACCCTTTTTTTAGAGGGAGTGAATCTTACTCCTTGCTTCGTGAAGCATTGTTTGAAATGTTTTCCTTATGAAATTATACGGTAGCATTACTTCCCCTTATGTCAGACGGATCCGTTTCCTTTTTATGGAACTGGGAATTCCATTCCAACTTGTCGATACGATGACAGAAGTTGGTCAAAAAGAACTTAGGGAAAAAAATCCATTATGGAAAGTCCCTTATTTAGAAACAGAAGATGTTAAAATCTGGGATAGCCACACCATCACAGACTATATTTTGGAAACAAAAGGTCATGGTAAGTTTCGTCCCAAAGCAGGTGACCATTTTTACCGGGAAGCAAATCTACTCACAGCCATTGACCAAGCTCTCGACAATGCCATCCTTCTCTTTTATTTGAATAAGGAAGGGATCAAACCCGATGCTGCACCGTACTTAACAAAAAATGCTCTTAGGATCAGTTCCATTTTGGAATACATCAAACGAGAGTTAAGTGGAAATCACTTCTTTTCGGATGGAAAGGTGGGTTTATCCGAGATTGCCCTTTATAGCACTTTGGATTGGATCCGGTTTCGCTCCGTTCTCCCCATCCTCGAAGAAGAAATTTTTGTGAATTTCCTCAATTTCCATGGCCCAAACAAATCGTGGATGGAAACGACTCCTAAGTAAGAATCCAAAACCTTTTTTACTCGACCCCAATTGATTTCGCTGGATTATGTCCCTTACTGGACTCCCTATGAAATTGAATGCGGCACAAATGGAAGCAGTCTCTACCATCCAAGGCCCCCTTCTTGTCTTTGCAGGGGCAGGTTCTGGGAAAACTAGGGTCATCACGAACCGGATTGCCCATATGGTCGAAGGGGTGAAAATCCCTGCGGGGAAAATTGTTGCCCTTTCCTTTACCAATAAAAGTGCCAAAGAAATGGCCGAACGCTTAAGGAAAATGGTCCCCAGAGAAAAACTGAAAGGGATTACCCTTTCCACCTTTCATTCGTTAGGCTTAAAAATTCTCAAAGAACATATTACAAAACTTGGATACAATGAAACGTTTTTGCTTTTTAATGGAACAGACCAAGAAGCCTTTGTATCCGACCTTTTAAAATCCAAACGCCTAGATCCTAAAAAAGTTCCTCCAAAAGAAATCCTTCGTAGGATTTCGTATGCCAAAAATACCCAAGTGCATCCAAAAGACAATGGACTTACAGGTGAGCTCGACCTCGTCGCGGCTGAAGTTTTTTCGATGTATGAAGAAGGTTTAAAGGAAAAAAATGCAATCGATTTTGATGATTTGATTTTACTTCCCAAGCGCCTGTTAGCTGAGTTTCCTGAAATTGCTGCGTACTACCAAAGGAAACACGAATACTTTCTTGTGGATGAATTCCAAGACACAAACCAACTCCAATATGAGTTTTTGTCTCTCTTTCGTGGGAACAGTGATAACCTCTGTGTGGTGGGTGATGATGACCAAAGTATTTATGCCTTCCGCGGTTCGAATGTCCAACTCATCTTAAATTTTGAAAGGGAATTCCCTCACGCAAAAGTAGTCCGACTTCTCGAAAATTATAGGTCTACTTCTCTTATCATCCAAGCGGCAAACTCCCTCATCCAAAACAACAAAGGCCGAAAGGAAAAAACCTTATACAGCCGGATTCCTTCTGCAGAACGAGTGGAATACTATGAAACAGCGGATGAAAGGGAAGAAGCCATTTTTGTAGCGGGAAGGATCCAAACTTTACTCATCAAAAATGAATTTAAGGGAAAAGAAATTGCCATCCTCTTTCGCACCAACTTCCAATCACGACCGTTTGAAGAAGAACTCCGAAACCGAAGCATTCCTTATAAAGTAGTGGGTGGGTATAATTTTTTTGACAGAAAAGAAATCAGAGATTGTATTTCCTACCTAAGGTATGTGGCAAACCCTAAGGATGATTATTCCCTCCTTCGCATCATCAACTACCCAAAACGTGGGATTGGTCCTGGTACCATGCAAAAACTCCAGGAAGAAGCCTTTACTCACAAACTCTCATTGTATGAAATCTTCCATAAAATGATTGAGAGTCCCGACTATTTGCCCGAAGTAAAGGCTAAGGTCAGACAAGAAATTTACCAATTTGTAGAAATGGTGGATGCCTTCAAAAAGAAGTTTGCCATGTCTCCGAAACTGGCGCCTGTGCTACGGGAAATGATCACCCAAATTGGATTTGAACGGGAAATTTCCATGGAAGAGACGGAAGAAAAGGTGGTCAAAGCCCGTATCTACAATTTGAGTGAACTTGTGAATATGTTGTCCTTTTTTGAAGAAGAAGAGGGCAGGGAAGGAAAAGCAACGATTTTTGACTTCCTACAAAGGTTAGTCTTACTTATGGAAGACGAACCAAAGGAAGACGAGGAAGACCGTCGGGTGCAACTTCTCACCATGCACCAGTCGAAAGGACTGGAATACGATTTAGTATTTTTAGTGGGACTGGAAGAGGGAATTTTACCGAACTCACGTGTTATAGAAGAAGAAGGGGAAGTTGTCGATGAAGAACGACGCCTTCTCTACGTGGGTATGACTCGCCCAAGACGAAAATTGTACTTGACTTCGGCTCGTACAAGACGCAAATTTGGGGAGCAAATCGAGAGTGCCCCCTCTCGGTTTTTAAACGAGCTGTCTCAGGACGCTGTTCTTTTTTTCCCGATGGAAACGAAGGATAGAGACACAGAAACTAAGAATTTCTTAGAGGAATTAGACAAACTAAAGGTAGGCTAATGAAATCGATTCTCCCACTCACCCTCCTATTGTTGGTAGTGGCATTTGAAAATTGCGCATCAAACAAGGAAACCATCCGCCCAGGAGTTTCCAAAATCAACACAGGGTCTCATTTGGCCCAAATCGAAGCAATCGATGCTGATCTCAAATCTGCTACTTTATCTGACGAATCCCGTGACAAACTCATCATCAAAAAGGGAAAATTATTACTCGATTTAGGTCGTTATGAAGAAACGATCACAACTCTAAACCAAGTGAACCAAGCAAAAGCAAATCCTGTGCAATTGTCTGAGTGGAATTTGGCAATGGGTAAAGCTTATATCGGAAAAAACGAATATAGCAAAGCAATCCAGTTTTTAAACCAATCTGAAAAATTAGATAAAAATACGAACCTGATGGAACGTAAAAAACTCGTTGTCCAATCACTTGTGGCTGAAAGAGAATATTACCCAGCACTTGCGACTCTTACGAAGACTTACACAAAAGGGAACCAAAAGAAAGACGAGTTTTATTATGAGACAGCGGCAAAGACCTATCTCAAAATGGGATTCGAATACAAAAACACTGGTTTTTACCAAAAAGGTTTACAGGTTGCAAACTTAGGACTCGAAGAATTTCCAAACAACGAAACTCTAAAGTCCATCCAAAAGGAATGTTTGGAAGTGTTACAGCCGGAGGGCAAACTCTAAGATTTTTTGAAACGTTTTTTCCCTACACATCGTTTCCTAGAATGGAAACAAAACTTAGAACTCGTCATCAATAGAATCCGTGATAACAAACGGGTTCTATTTTCGTTTTTAGCTCTCGGTTTTGTTTTTTTTCTCTTTGTCCTTTCTTATTATGGTTTAGAATTTTACCTTCGTAATTACCGCATCCCCCTTGTCAAACTTCGTAAAGTTGTTGCGGCAACCATCAACCAAGAATTGGGCAGAGCAGTGGATATTGGGGTACTTGATTTTTCACTTCGGGAAGGTCTTATCATAGAGGACCTTGTTGTATCCAACGAAGAAGACTTTTCATTCAATGATCATCTATTGAAGGTAAAAAAAGTTACCTTTCGACTTTCTAGTTATTTCAAAGAATCTCCAACTGTAGAAAGAATCGATTTTTATAGCCCCCAACTCGTTTTAAATGAAGATGCCAGTTTAAGAAATCGACTCATCGAATATGCGCAAAAAAGTCGGATCAAAGACATTCGGTTCCATGATGCCAAACTCACTGTTAAAAAAGCAGATACAACGTTAGTTGATTGGAAAGAGGGTTGGGATATCGATTTATTACGTAAAAATAAACATCTCTACTTAAAATATAATAATGGTTGGTTTTGGGTACCAAATACAACGCGGATCAAAGGCGAAGGGCAATTCTCTGAATCAAATTTAGATGATTTTAGTTTTGAATTTATTTGGAAAAATTATCCATCAGAAGAAGCCATTTTACTCACCAATTACTTATTTGGAGCGAATGTTCAGTCTGCAGTTCTCTCAGGAGAAGCTAAGGTCGTTTCAAATCAAAACCTTGGGTTTGTTATGGATGGAGAAGTTGAATTTGAAAATTCATTTATCATTATTCCTTTTTTTGAAGATTATCTTTTGGAAGGATTTCGATTTCGCGAAAAATTTCATTTTACGAAGGACTTAGAAGACAGGGAATTCATTGGAAATGATTTCCAAATCAAATCACAAGTTTTGTCACAAATGGCAAAGGAACAAATCCTTACTCGTAAGATAGAATTCCAAATTGGTGCTTTAGAAGATATTTTTGAACATGTCACTGATATTTCAGGTTTAGTTCGTTTTCCTTTGTTTGGTGAAGTCCAAGGGAATATTGAGTTAAAGGAAACTGGAGAACGAAATAAATGGTTTGTGATACTTGGTGAAGTGAGTGGAAGTGAAATCCAATGGGATTCATCTCTTTTCCAATTGGAAAATGGAAAATTATCTCTCAAGTGGAAAACAAATAATGAATGGAATCTCAATGTAGATGCTGAACTTTTTGGCAAACCTTCTCATTTAGTTGGGAATGGATCAAAAGAGTGGAGCCGTTCCAAAAAAATTGATGGGTCATTTTATTACCCGATGGTTTCAAAGACAAAACTCAGTTTCCAAACAACGGAACTTACAGCCAATGATTGGAAACCTCTCTATGAAGAGTGGAAAAAAGAAACCCTTGAAGAAATCCGAGAAAGGCAAGAGAAACTCATTCCAGAAGAATATTTTTACCAAACAAAACTTTATAAATACTTTCTTGAATCGATGAACTTTGATTTGGGAATTCAAGTCACAAATTTTTATCCTTACAAGGGTGCGAAATCCTTAGGGGAATCCAAAGGAAATTTGATTGTAAAAGATGGGCGTTTTAGCCTGAATTTAGGCCTAGGGAATCTAAATTCGAAATTGAGCATGGTATCTTATTTCGCGAGTAAAACGCCAAATTTTAGTCTGAACTTAGTTTTAAATGAATACCCTTGGTCAGAACCGTGGATGAATCTTTGTGGCACAGAAGTCAAACCTACTAATGTGAGTATGGATTTTAGCTTTAATAGTATCGGAAGTGATTATTACATGTTACATAAAGATGCTAGGACTTCGTATTCACTCAAACTTTTTGGAATTCATTTAAAAGAAGGTGATTTGATTTCCAAAAGTAATATTGATATACAACCTTTAAAATCACCTTTTGTTATGGAATGGACTCTCAATCGGTATTCGGATTTGGATTATTTATCCGATGTTGTTGTGACAAGTGAGTCCATTGATCTTAAAGGTTATGGGAATAATAAAAATGGAAACTACCAAATGACAGTCTACGGTCTTGTGGGTGAAACTAGAGGGAGTTTTACAATCTCTGAAGAGGAAAACAAATGTTTAATCAAATGAAATTTTGTTTTTTCTTTTTGGTTGTGATTGCCTTTGTTTTCTTTCAATGTTCTGATTCAAAAAATCCTGCTGATACAGCACCAAGTCTTGGAAGTTTACCGAATATAAAGGGAGAGTGGGTATTGGAATGGGAAAACAAAACCTACCAAATCCAACTCGACCCTGAAAGCAAACGAGTTTTACTTGATGGAAACGATGGATATGAACTTGATTTGGATTCCGTAGGAATTCGAATTCGGCCTTTTGACGAAGAATCCATCAAAGGTTATTTTTTATACTCGGATTTGAAATCCAAATCATGGATTGGCACTTGGGAAAACCGAGTGGTTCGATTAATCCGTAAGAATTGATTTTAATAAAACTTGAATTTCTTTTACAGCTTTTTTAGAGGCGTTTGTAGTCCCAAGTTCCCTTTCCTTTGCTTCTCTTAAGATCCCTTTGATTTTATTTTTTAATTTTGTATTGGAAAGGATTTTCCATGCTTCCGCGTGTATGTATTCTGGTCTGCATTCATTTTGGGTAATTTCTCGGCAAACTTCTTGTCCACTTAGGATATTGGCAAGACCAATGAACTTGGACTTCATGAGTAATGAACCAAGAAAATAAGTAAATAAACTCACTTTATATAAAATCACCATAGGTGTTTCAAAATACAAACCTTCTAAGGTGGCAGTACCTGAAGCAATGAGGAGTAGGTCACTTGCTTCCATGACACGAAGTGAGGAATTCCATAAATAATGGATTTGGATATCAGGGTGTGAAGTTTTGATTTCGTTTATTTTTCCAAGTAAAAATGTTTCTTCTTTCTGGTTGATGTTTGGTAATAAAAATACAATTTTCTTTTTTTCCAATTTGGCTTGTTCGTGCAGTAAAACTGCTGTTCCAAGAATCGGGTCGATGAGCCTACGGATTTCCCCTTTCCTAGAACCAGGTAATAATCCTACTGTATAACCATGGTGAGGGTCTGGTAACTTTTCTGGGATCACTGGTTCTTTTTTTAATTTTTCAGGGATACGTTTTGTGATGGGATGGCCCACAAATTTTGCATTCACACCATATTCGTGGTAAATTTCTTCTTCAAATCGAAAGAGTGTGAGCATCAGTGATATATGTTCTTTGATGAAAAAAATCCGTTTGAATTTCCAAGCCCAAATTTGTGGAGAAACATAAAACACAGTTTGGATTCCTCGTTTTTTTAACTCTTTCGCCAAACGTAAGTTAAAACCAGGATAATCAATTAATATGGCAAGTTGGGTTGGCCTATGGTTTGTTTCTTCTAATATACGATAGAATACTTTTTTTAGATAACTGTATTTTTTGATGGCTTCGGAAAATCCAATCACACTTAGATTTTCCATCTCTTCCAAAGATTCTAATCCATTTTGGATCATTCCTTCTCCACCAATTCCATAAAAATGGAAATCGGGTTCGACTTGATTCAATTCTTGTAAAAGGTCAGCACCAATGAGATCTCCAGAATGTTCTCCTGCTATGACCAAAATGTTCTTTTTTGAATTAGATCGATGTGATTTTTTTTTGGTTACCATTGAGAACCTTACTTCCATTTTTTCCGAGGACACAAAAGTTTAATTTGTGTTTTGTGGCGAATTCGATCGTTTCTTTTGGATTTACAACTAAGGTTTCACCTTCTCTAATACATAGTGTTTTACATCCACTTTCTAACATCACTTGGAAAGTATGAATGCCTATGGTTGGCAAATCAAATCGTTCGTCTTGTTTGGCTTTGGGGCTTTTGCAAACAACAGCATCACCTTTTTTTTTGGTATAAAAACCACCTCTGCGAATGGTTTCGTCTGTTCCTTCCACAGCTTCTACGGCTATCACAGATTCATCACTCACAACAACCATTTGGCCTATATCGAGATCTGCCATTTTCTCAGCGTAATACATTCCAAACTCAATGTCTTTTAATTCTTGAGAGCTAAATTTTTTGGGAGTGTATCTTCCTTCTTTTAGGAGTAGGGATTGTAAGTAGATCTTTTGGGAAATGACTTTTACTCCCATTGCTTCAAATTCATCGGCGATCGCAAGGAATATGGGGTAGTCATTTCGGTTAATGGTTTTTGCGAGGATAGAAAGTGCTTTGAGATCAAATTTTAGTTTTTGGAAAAGTAGGTCCTTTCTCACTTTCCCAAGCATCAAGATGCGAGAGATTTTTTCCTTTTGGATGGTTTTAAGAATTTTTCCTACTTGGGTGATGTGAACAGGGATGGTCCTAGCTTCCAAACCTCTCGGGGAAAAATCTGATTCAATGAGGCCCAAAAACAAAGGGTCTTCGCCACTAGCAAGAGCTTCCTTCATTCCAATATGGGGGAGCTCTCCACCACCGGCGATGATTGCCAATCTACCTTTTGAAACCAAACAATTTCCTTTTTATGTGTTCCCAGAATCACTGCTGGAAGGAGTGGACGGGGTACTTTCTTTTTTGTAATCAGTCACGTAAAAACCAGATCCTTTGAAAATGATCCCTGCACTCGCAGAGATCCTTCTTTCTACAGATCCTTTTTTTTCACAAAGGCATTCCGTCAAAGCATCATCCTTCATGGATTGTACGTGTTCAAAGTCTTTTCCACATGTGTTGCAATGGTAATCGTAAGTTGCCATATATTCTCCTTTAATGGATTCCTGTTCTAACTTCAAATAATAAGACATGGTCTCGATTCGGTTTTGTTGCAAGCGGAAGGCACACTTCCCAAGAATACTTTCCAACTTCTAGGTTGGATTCTTGGAGCGGATACGAACGGATGGATTGGATGAGGCCAGTATTCCTCCTCCAGAGGCTCGCGTTCCATTTGTCACCTTGCCGATTTTCAATATGTAAGGACAGATTTTCTCTCCTTTTGGCACCGTCGAGGACATATCGGTTCTGATTGACCCAAATGGATGACTTATCCAACGAAATGGAATACGCTAAATGTTCCAGGTGGTTATATTGTATTTGGATTTCGATGAAGGGAATGGGGGTATCTGAATCAGTTGGCATAAACGAAAATTCAAAATAGTTTTTGTTGCCTGATAGTTTTTTACAGATTCTATATGTGTTTGGTTTTTTACTGTCACTTCCATAAATAGGAAATCCAGTTTCTCCAAGCACCCTTATGGTATCTCTTGGAATATAATTTCCAAAAAAGGTAGGAGGGATTTTTTTCCCGTCCCAACCTTCAAAATCAATGCGGATCTCATTGTCTACAGATTTGAATCGTTTTTCAAATTCCCGAACGGAAGATTCATTGGCTAAAGTTTCCTTTAAGAAACCAGAAAAAATCCAAGCTGTTTTTTGTGTGTTTGGAAAATAACAACGTTTCCAGTGACCTTCGTTTCCGGCGATGGTTTCTTCTGCACCATCTTCTTCTAAACAAATTGTCTCTTCTGGTTCACTCACCTTTCCAACTTCCTGGTTTTCTCGACCAGGGCCACTCCTTAGGTTTACATTTTTACCTCGGATTGTTGCTGTTTGGTGGTAAAGGTTAGTTCCTGAAATTTGAGATAAAAAATGAAGTGTTTGTAATAAAAAGTCAGATTCAATTTCACCAATTGGTTCAAAAGGAAACTTGAGTAAATGGGACAAAGCTTCACTATAACTTTCCTCCATTCCTCTCGGGTCTTCTAGGATGAGTAAAAGAAGGTAATGTGTGACTTCTGTTTTTGGAATTGGTTTAGTAATCGAGTTGATTTTAGTGATCAAAGCACGTTTGTATCCAGTTCCGTGTTTTTTCAAATGGGAGAAATACGGATCTTCAATGTGGTAATACGTACCCCTAGTTGTATCCCATTCCTTCAGTTTTGTTTCCTTTCGTTTTTGGAAAAAACGTAAGAGTTCCTTGTCTATGTTTTTCCCATTCAGTTGTTTTTCTAATTGGGATAGGGACTGGGAAAGGATGGTCAATTCCAACTCACTTGTAGGAATTTCAGATTCTGTGTAGAGTCTTAAAACTTTTAAATATGATTCCGACTGGTAAAAATCATACGCTTTGTCGTCTCGTTCTCGAAAATCAACAAAGGTATAGGTAAAAAGAATGATGAGTAAAAAAACAATTCCAATCGCAAAAAAAACACGGGAGCGTATCAAAAGTTACCTCCCGCTTCGCTCTTAGAGATTTTCAGGAAGGAGTTTGGCCCGATCCACTCCGTATTCTTCAAATAATGCATTTTTTGCAACATAGTATCTATGTAAATTGATGTTGTAATCAACTTTTGCTCTCACAAGTGATAATTGGTCTTGTACCAATGTGTCCAAAGCATTTTTGACAGCAAGTGCATTGAATCGCCCTTGTTGGAACGATCGTAACACTCCATTGTAATACTTACGTGATTCTTCTTCTGTTCGTTTTGCATTTTCCATCACACGGAAGGAAGCTTTTAAAATATCGATACGAGTTTTTACATCGTCAGACACTGCTTTTACTAAATCAGCTTCTTCTAAAGACACTTGGCGTTTTTGTATCTCTGCATCTCTGATTCCTACTTTTACCCCTTTGTCCATAATTGGGTAACTTAGATCAAGAGATCCTTGCATGACTGGGTATTGGTAAGAAAGAACTCCGTTGCGGCTGTCCGAATAATTGTTTTGAGGGCTAATCGTATTTTGAGCCTGGTACCCATAGGTTCCAGCTGCTTTTAATGAAGGCAAAGCTTCGTTTTTTGCCATCTTCATAGAAAGTTCTGCATTTTCTTTTTTCCTTTGGATGGCACGAAAATCAGCTCTATGTTTGTAAGCATAATCAATGTCTGCTTGGTAATCCAATTTCTCAGGTAATGTTTCTGAGAGCGGAGTGGTTTTTTGGAACACTGTATCGTCAGGAAGGTTCAGGGAACGGATGAGTTTTCGTCGAGCTTCTTCTTTTTCGGCACTGGCTTGCGCCATTTGACCTTCTACTTGGGAGAGAAGGGCATTCCATTGGTTGACTTCAAAACTTTCAGAGAGTCCGAGTCCTTGTTTACGAATGGTAAGATCTCTTACGTTTTTTGTATTTTTTAATAACTGCTCAAATGTTTGGTAACCGGATTCTTTGACAGAATAATTCCAGTAATCGACGAGAGTGGCAACCACTTTCGAGGCAACTTGGTCTTCCATTTGTTCCCGCATAATTTCAGTTTGGTTCTCAAGGATTTTTTCCATATTCCTTTCATTGGCACCAAAGGCATTTTTGAGAAGGTCCTGTGCAATGGTGATGGAAAGTGAGTCCGTGTAAAGAGGAGGTAGTCCTAAGGCTGTAAATCCCGCAGGAGTTTGGTTCGGGTTTTCAAATGCGTTTGAGTCAAAACGTTGTGATTTTGCTTCAAGTTTGAAATACGTTCCCGTAGTGAAAAGTTTTTCAATTCCAGCACTATAAGTATTGGTTTGGGTTCTTGTTCCCGTGAAGATATTGTTTTGGTTGAAAGGAAATTTCTTTTGGTCGATTTCCGCTCTGGAAACCGCACGCCAAGAATACTTTGCTTCATATTTCATTAAATTGGAATCCGCTTTTGCGAGTTCCAATCTTGCTTGTAACACTTCTCGGTTGTTTTCAATCGCATACCGAACCGCATCTTTTAAACTTAAGGTAAAACCTTTTCCATCCGATTCGGCTGCGAGAAGACCGAAGGAAATGAAGAGAACCAATGCACTAGAAACCCATGAACGTTGTTCCATACTCTTAATTCAGACTCCTCATTCCCTTTGCAAAGTTGTTTTTTTTTGAAATTTGCCCTTATTTTTTAAGGGCAGCCTTCATTTTATCGCCAACTTCCCCGATGTGGGCACAAATGCTCACACCAGCATCTTGCATGGCAGCAATCTTAGAAGTAGCAGTTCCCATTCCACCAGAAATGATGGCACCAGCATGGCCCATACGTTTTCCTGGAGGAGCTGTTTGGCCGGCAATGAATCCAACCACTGGTTTTTTGACATGAGCTTTGATGTAAGCAGCAGCTTCTTCTTCGGAAGTTCCACCGATCTCACCAATCATGACAATACCTTCCGTGTCTGGGTCTTCATTTAAAAGTCGTACCGCTTCCACATGGTTCATACCAGGCACTGGGTCTCCCCCGATTCCAATACAAGTGGATTGGCCAAGGCCAGCCGCTGTTAGGGAAGCTACCGATTCATACGTTAAGGTTCCAGAACGAGAAACGATTCCAATATTTCCTGGAGTGTGGATGAAACCAGGCATAATTCCCATCTTTACATTATAACGAGGGTTAATGACTCCTGGGCAGTTTGGTCCCACAAGTTTTGTTTTAGAATTTCGTAACACACTGTACACTTTTAACATGTCGTGTGTTGGGATTCCTTCTGTGATACAAACCACAAGAGGGATTTCAGCAAAAATTCCTTCTAAAATTGCATCAGCAGCAAATGGAGGTGGAACAAAAATCACCGCAGCATTTGCACCGTCTTCTTTCATTGCATCTTTGATGGTATTACGAACAGGTGCAGTTTTCCCTGTCTCAGAAGTCCAGATTTGTCCACCTTTTCCTGGTGTCACACCTGCTACAACTTTCGTACCATATTCTAACATCTGAGTTGCGTGGAAGGAACCTTCTTTTCCAGTGATCCCTTGAACGACTACTCTTGTATTTTCATCTACTAATACAGCCATGTTTTTCGTTTCCTATTTTTTGATTAGGGAGACAATTTTGTCTGCCGCGTCACGGAGTCCTTCAACTCCCACAATGTTCATCCCAGATTCGTTCAGGATTTTTTTCCCTTCTTCTGCATTGGTTCCTTTCAATCGAACCACTACTGGTACTGATACGTTTACTTTTTTGGTAGCTTCAATGATACCAACCGCAACTCGGTCACATCGTACGATACCACCAAATACGTTTACAAAGATACCTTTAACGTTTGGATCTGAAAGGATGAGTCGAAAACCATTTTCTACCGTGGTAGGGTTTGCTCCACCTCCGACGTCAAGGAAGTTCGCAGGTTCAGCTCCAGCAAGTTTAACGATGTCCATAGTTGCCATGGCAAGACCAGCACCGTTTACCATACAACCAATGTTTCCATCTAATTTAACGTAGTTTAGGTTGTATTCTTTTGCTTTTACTTCATAAGGATCTTCTTCTGTAATGTCACGAAGTGCTTCGTTGTCTGCATGACGGTAAAGAGCATTTTCATCCAAGTCCATCTTGCAGTCACCTGCAATGATTTCGTTTTGTTTGGTAAGGATAAGAGGGTTTATCTCTAGGAGAGCCGCATCTTCTTTGATGTACGCATTGTACACAGAATTCACAAGTGCAGTGAAAGATTTTTGAGCTTCCGCTGGGATACCAAGTGCAAATGCAAGTTCTCTTACTTGGGATCCTTGGATACCAATGCCTGGATCAATTTGAATTTTGATAATTTTTTCAGGGTGGGTTTCTGCCACTTCTTCGATTTCCATACCACCTTCCGTAGAAGCCATGATGATGGTTTTGCGAATGGCACGGTCTAGAAGGATAGAAAGGTAGTATTCCTTCGCAATTTCAAGTCCTTGTTCTAGGTAAACTTTGAGGACTTTTTTTCCTTCTGGTCCTGTTTGAGGAGTGATGAGTTGCATTCCGAGAATTTTCTCTGCAGCTGCTTTTGCGTCGTCTTTGGTTTTTGCGACCTTAACTCCGCCTCCTTTTCCTCGTCCACCTGCGTGGATTTGGGCTTTTACCACCACAACTGGTGATTTTTGGACAACTTCGTTGTATGCCTTTTCGAAATCACCGACTGTGTCGATGACCTTTCCGAATGGAACGTTGGCATTGTGTCTACGTAGGATTTCTTTGGCCTGGTATTCGTGGACTTTCATGGATTTCCTTATGTCATTGGTTCGTCCGAAAGCTCTCGCCTACGGATCACTAGGGTAAGCCTCAAGGGTTGGGTGAGATTGTCAAGACGGATTGAAAGGAAGTAACCAAAGAGGGGAGAATCTTCACAGAGAAAGTACTCGAAGATCAGAATTTGTTTTTTTAAACCCGAAGACTTTCCTCAGGGTTTTTGGGAAGTTTCACAGAAAATTGGGATCCAAATCCTTCTTCACTGACAAGGCTGATTTCACCGCCAAGAACTTCAACTTGGGATTTTGTAATGAATAATCCAATCCCCCGAGCATCTTCATTGCGGTGGAAGGTTTTGAACATTCCAAAGAGTTTGTTCCCATGTTTTTTCAAATTAATCCCAAGCCCATTGTCTTCTACACTGATGAGTATTTGTTCTTTTTTTTCCTCTACAATGATTTTGATCCAAGCGCCTTCCTTAAGACGTACATATTTTACGGCATTCGAAATTAAGTTGAGTAAGATACTTTCAAGGTAAGAAGGGATTGTTTTGATATAAAGGTTTTCCGGGATTTGGGTCATGACTTGGATGTTTCGAATTTGGATTGAACCTCCAAGTATGGAAAGAGTTTTGGATACTTCTTTTTGTAAGGAACAGATTTCCATTGGTTTGTTCCATGTTTGGTTGATGGAAATGATATCGTTTAAGTGGGAAATAGTTTCTTCCAATTGGATCGAAGAAATACGCAACATTTCAACTATTTTATGTTTGTCTTCATCTGATTTGGATTCTTCTAATATTTGGATGAGGGATGTGAAATTTGAAGAGTGTTGTCTGATATTGTGAGATACGATGTAAGCGAAGTTTTGCAGGCGATTGTTTTGGATGCCTGTGAAATGTAACATACGTTTTGTGTTCTCAAGGGCCTCAACTTCTTCGGTGATATCAAACCGGATGGATAAAAAAGCTTCGATTTCATCGTTGGTATTGTAAAGAGGGTGGATGAATGTTTGAAGCCAAAAAAAATTACCATCTTTGGATTTGTTTTTGATCACACCTTCCCAACTATTCCCAGCCTTAATTTGTTTCCAAAGCACTCTCCAAAACTCTTTTTTATGGAAATTGGAATTTAAAATTTTGTGATCTGAACCAATGATTTCAGTTTCAGAATAACCTGAGATTTTGATAAATTTTGAATTAGCACGTATGATGATACCATCAGGATTTGTCACACTGACAATGGCAGATTTTTCAATGGCTTCTAATACGGAGGTTAATTTTTTGTTTTGTATCTCAATCGTGTTTTGTGTTTTTTTTAATTCGGTTATGTCTAAAAAACTTGCAGTTGCACCTTCAAGATTTCCGTTTTCATCATAGAGTGGAGTTGCGTTGACATTCAACCACTTAACCTTTCCTTCTTCAGACAAAATGCCATGTTCACAATTATAAACAGTCATTTCTTTTGTAAGTGCTAAAGCAAGAGGGAGTTTGTCTATTGGGTAAGGACTTCCATCTTCATAAATTTGTTTCCATTCTCTAGAACTGAAATAACGATTCTCAATTTTTTCTAATTCTAAATCCAGAATTTCAGACGCACTTTCATTGGCATATAAAATCTGGCCATTTAGGTTTACGACGACAACTCCGTTGATCATAGTTTTTAATAAACGATCGAGTTGGGTTTCTTTTTGTTTTAAATTTTTTTCGGAAAGTAAGGCATCAGTTAGTTCTTCGATTGTGATCGTATAATGAAGTTGGTCAAGACGATTGAGTTTAAATAAATAAGTTTTGTTTTGGAATCGAAACGAATCAAATTTGTTTTTAGTGATCACTTCTTCTATTTGTGTCTTGAGATTCCAATGTTTCTCTATTTCCTCAGATCCAAAAGTTTCAAATATAAAAGGAAATAATGATCCTACAGTATGGAATACACCTTGATTTTGGAGTAATGTGTTTTGTTCCTTCGCTTTGTTATTAAAAAATAACAAAGGATTTTCTTTACCAAAACTTTGGTTTTGTGAAGAAAATAAATAAATTGATTCAGAAAGCTGATTTGCAAAAGAATAAAACAACTCTGATTGATGGATCGTTTCGTTCATATTTGGTCATAGGTAATTCCTAAAGAATCACGTAACAGGTAAGGTCATTTGACGAAGGAAATGAAAGAGATTCGAAATTTTTTTCGATTAAAATTTATTCCAATAGGGTGAAAGGCGGAGTGAATCGCAAAATTGTCCGTTTGCTTTTGTGTCGAGTAAGTCAAAACGGTCTGCATTGTGTGGAGAAAGGTAAATTTCTCCCCTAATACCAATCGCACCACCCCTGTAAGAACTCACACCTGGTTTTGCCATCAAAACTTCAATTTGATTTGTGGTCGGATCGATGGAGATAAAGTTTGTGTAACCATAGGGAACAGGATATAATTTTCCATTGGGTGATAAAACTACACCATTGAACATACTGCTTGTCGCACTTGGGATCGTCCCTGCATTGACTACATTGTCATTATTTTTTGTATCAACGTAGTAGAGGGTAGATGCATTATAGGGAATGAGATAAATTCTACCATTCGTTGTATAAATCCCAGATATATAATTCCCACCACCTCCAAATGAATGTGGATGAATTGTAACAGTTTCTGTGTTTGTATCTAAAATATGGATGTTTGTAGCGTCATGTGGTATAAAATAAATTTTACCTTCCGGTGTTAAAACACCATTCGCAAAAATTCCACCACTCACTAGAGTAGATACAGATCCGATTGTATTGGTTTTTGTGTCAAAATAACGGATGGTTGTTTCACCACTTGGAACATAGTAGATTTTTCCATTAGGAGCATAAACACCTCCGTTATAAGCTGCACCAGCTAACGAAACATTGCCAATGGTATTCAATGAATTAGAATTTGTATTGTAACTATAAAAATTATTATTTTGGTGAGGTGAGAAGTATATAATTCCATTCGGTCCAAGTGTCCCACCAATAAAATCCACAAGCCCAGGTACAGCTGCCTTGAGTTCATATTCACGTGAATTTGGATTAACGGAAAGGATGGATGGTGAGTTGTAAGGGATAAAGTAAACATTTCCATTGGGGGCACTGAGTGCTCCTTGGAATGCAGGGTAACCAGAACCAATCACGGCAGCAACAGAATTTGTTTTGTATTGGGTTAATGTTTCACTCCCACTCGATCCAAGTGCAAATTGTTTTTCCATTTCCGTTTTCACTTGAGTCCAGTTATCTGGGAAATGTGTTTCTTCATACCCCAAGGAACATGCAGGCAATTTCGGTGGGATTACTTGGTAACCACAATGAAAACTTTTATCTTTTGTTGTGATGCGAAAGAGTAGTTCTTCGAAAAATGAATCGGAATTTACATCACAAATATTTGTGACTTCTTGATTCGAACACTGGGTAAATGATAACAAAAAAAACAGGGCAAAGGTATAACGAAACATAAATGTTCTGAAATGGACGTTACTGTTTTTCGCGATAAATCCGCAATCAAGTTTAGAAAAAACCCCAATGTATGTTGTCAGGAATTGTCCGTAGTGGATTTATTTACTTACAACGAAAATTTACTTTCTTTGGCCATTCTAAGTAATAAGTAACAAAAGAGGGATGGAGGTTCTCTGGATAAAATAGTTCTGAATAAACATGGTAATAGATATTGCCAATTTTTAAAAGGCGAGAACTTCCTGAAGTTCTGAATCCATCATAGATGCGAGAATGTTTGAAATACAATTCCTTGCCATCGGTTTCATTCAAAATGATTTCAAATTTTTGAAACTTCAAATCTTTCAATGATTTTGAAGCAGATTTGTAAATTTTCTGAAACAAAGTTTCTAGTTTTGTATTACTTTCTTCATTTTCTAAGACATCGATATAAGCCGCCCATCGCATATAAAATATACTGATGTCTTTGTTTTCTAAATGTTTGATCTCTGCATTTTCTGGAGAAAAAAAAGAAATACACGAGTCATTGGAGAAAAATTCAATGTTTGTTAAAGGATCAAATATTTGTTCCGGTTTTTGGCAGAAATTAAAACAAAACAAAAGTAACGTTGTGGAGATTATTTTTTTCATATCTACCGCTCTGCCATTGTTAACTATAAATTTCCCATTCCAAAAGAATCTTTTCTAATTTAAGAATTGTATTCCATTTCTAAATTTGGAGATTCACGTGTAATAGAATGAATGATTACAATTTGTAATGTGATTTCAATGAAGTCTAATAACAGAAGAAATGAAATTGGTTTTGCAATTGGAACAAGAGTAAAAATGGAAAAACAAAAATGGATTATAAATAGAAGAAAGATGTAACGCATCTCTGTTTTATTTTGGAAGAATGATTTTACCTTTTTGAAAAATGGCGAAACTTCTAGGTTGTTTAGTAAGATGATTAAGGTAAAGGAAAGAAAAATTGTTTCAGTAAAACTAGTAAGGGTATCATGATAAATTTGATAGAAGTAAGTGACGTTGTTTATTGGAATCAATTTGCCAAGATAACCAAAGGGTATGATTAAAATCCTAAATAATAAAAATAATAATAGAAAGTCGATGAGAAAAAAGCGAAACTTCTTTGTCTGATTTCTGTGGTTTGCTAAGGTAAATAAAGTCCGAATCACATAAATTGAGAAAGCAAATCGAAAAACATTTTCTAAGAATTTTTGGTAAGTGAATTCTATTTGATTATCGTTTGTGTTCTGGTTTAAGATTATGAGGGTTGCGTAAATCAAATACAAACTTACAAACTTATTGAAATTTGGATTGAAGATGACTTCTTTTATCTGTTTCACAGATTTTAATCCTTTGTTATTTTGAAGTTTTGGCTCATGAGCCCTTCCAAAGCAGAGACAAAATTTGGAGGAATTTCTGCTTTCGGTAATATGAGTGCTTCGTAATCGGAAAATAAAAAGTAGATAGAATCATCCGTTTTCACAATTGATTCAAAACATTTCCATTCGTAAAATGATTGGAAGTAAAGCCCCGATCGGGAAACCCCCATTTGATTAAAGGAAAAATGGAAAACACCTGTTTTGGTAACACCAGAGAATTGTTTTTTAAACATATATTGGTTCGTAAATAACGCAACAATCGTTTGTATGATGATGAGAAAGGTTAGGGTATAAAGTTTTGGATTGTTTACTAATGTACTTGGTTGGAACGCAAGCTCAAGGCATACGTAGAATATTGTCAAAATGATGAATGATTGTAATAAATAAGTAGGAAGTTTTAAGTAGAAGGGAGTTTGTGTATTTAAAAATTTATGAAATTTCTGAATGTCAGTTAAATTGATCTTAAATTCAAATTCTAATTGGTTCTTTTCTTCTTTCGTTTTTTTGCTGGATTTGGTGTTTTGATTAATGTATGTTAGTTTTTCATGTTTTTTGTTTTGGGATAACAATGCTTTTAAAATCAGATAAATGAACGTAAAAACACAAAAAATCATCAAGTAGTCCGTGACACGATCATCGGAATTGAGCGTAAAAATACTTTTTGAAAAAGGAATGGAAATTCCAACGAGAAGTGACAAGGAAAAGAGTAGTTTTTTATTTTTCATAAATTGTTTTGATGTTTAATGAATTTTTATTTTTTAGATTTATATCCATATATAAGATGTTAAGTGCTTTTTTTGTCGTTATTTTATTTCTAAATTGATTTTTGGTTTTCTCGCATTCTTAAAATCGGCTAAAATATTTCCTGGAACATTTTTAGATTCGAACTTGAAGACTTTTGGTTTTTTGAATGGGTTTTGAATCAGAGTGTATTCGTCAGAGATTCTCTTTGAAGGTTTACAACCTCCTTCCGTATCCATATTTGGACATTTTAAATTAAAATCGCAGTCATACGAGATTCTGTGTATGATGATATCATTATTTTTGGTAATGCGCAATTGACTAAAGTCATCATAATATTCTCCATCAACGCCACAAAAAGCTTCCGTGTCATTGAGCGGTGCCTCTATGGCATATACATTCTCCTCAGCTAAAAAACCTAAGAGGTTGGAAGGCATCGCACAACATTCATAACATTCATAAGTTGTTCCGTAGAATATTTTAGAATTTTCAGCCAAAAGAGTAATATGTAAATTGTCTCCCTCGGGAACATAATTTGATTGGTTCTTCTGATTCCATAATACAATCGATTGGTAATTTGTGTAAGGATCTTTGGGTGAAGTGAGTGAAAACATCGAAACAGTATATATGTCTGTTTTGAAAATGGTTTTTGTATTTAAATCCAATTCTTTTTCATACTTCTTGTAACTAGATAAAAAAAGATGTCCCAATTCTTCTTGTGATTTATTTGATTTGATAAAATTTACAATTCCATTTTGATCAAATTGTGAAAATTCCTCTTCTTTTTCTTCTAAAAAATCGCTATGATTATGAATGATGAGGAAACCAGAAAAGAGAAAACCTTTTAAATAATCTGTTTCTACTTCTATCCATCTACCTGTTTTCCCTTGGATTTTGATCGTATCTCCGTGAAATTTGATTATTTTTCCTGAGGTTTTGATAGGTAAGGTAGTGATTTTTTCAAAATTTTGACCTGGTCCTTTTCTTAAGATAAGTCCACTTTTTGCTGTTACTTCAAAATATTTTGACTCTGTTTTGAAAAAGTTACAGGAAACAAATAAAGTTAAAAAGAATAGTATTATGATGATAGTATTTTTTTTCATAAAATCCTTATTGTATTAAAGATGATTTCCCAATTTCCATCAATCTAAATCGGCCGTTTCAAAATCTTTTTTCCAGAGGAGTTGATGTTTGGAAAAAAACTAGGATCTCGGTTTGGATCTGTTAATAGAAGTTTTACGTCGCGAATCCTTTCATAACATTCTTCCATAAACAACTGATGGCCACAACCTAACAAATGGTAACCTTCATGGATGAGGGTTGACTTTGGACTTGTGAATAAAAGTTGAATTGTGGAAATGTATTTTGCTTTAATGTATCCCTTGGTATTGGTTCTTGCTTCTACGGCACCTTGTACTTCCAATTTGAGGCCAATCCCTGCAAAAATTCCTAGAGTAAAAACCTCAAAAACAATATCCCCCCAAGTCCTTCCTTTTAAATACAAAAGTCGATCACACTCTTCAGGCATTTTAAAATTTATGATATAATCCAAAATATCAGCACCATAAAATCCAGGTCGTTCTGTTTCTAATAATATGATTGGATCCGCTTTGAGTTGGTAATACAGAAGTTCTTCATTCCAGGCTCCAAATAATGAATAAACATCTTGATCCACAATTCCTTTTTCTTTGATGACACAAACGCGAAATGATACCTTTTCTCCAAACGGTATGGACTCTCTGATTTTCTCTTGGTGGAATCCAATTGTTGTACAGGAAGTAAGGACAAAGAGAGGGATTAAAGCAATCAAAAGGTATCGAAGTTTTGGAAATTGAATAAATGATAATTCATTCATAGTCAGTCACACATCGTGCACGGACAGTCCCGTTAGTTTTGAGGAGAGCCGCAACTTTAGGATGAGATTTCATCCACTATTTTCTGACGAAAGGTTTCGATTTGCGATTTTAGTTGGCTGATGCGTTTTGCATCTGCAGGAATGAACGAAGTGAGTTGTAATGTTTTTTCCGCTTTTGGCAAATTGCCAATTGTGAGGTACAATTGGACAAGTTGTATCAAATTTGACAAATGGCCAGGGTTTCGCAGTCGAATCCGTTCTCCCATATCAATTGCTTTGCCAAATTCTTTGGTTTGCCTGTAAGTAAACGAAGCTAAATAAATCAAATCTGTATCACCAGGGTATTCTTCAATGTAAGTGTTTAGTTTTTCAGCCGCAAGTGTGTATTCTTTCAAGCGGACGAGTAGGCGGATTAAGGCTCTATGGATTTCCCTGTTTTCGGGGTTAATGCGGTTTGCTTCCATCAGACTTTTTTTTGCTTCTTCAAATTGTTCTAATTTGATTTGGGATTTTGCCTTACGCATAAACTCATAGGATTCTTTTCGAATCGCTCTTGGTGGTTGGTGGAGGTTTTCTTTGAATGTGATCCGCATAAGGCTTAAATCATCAGTGAGTTCTCCCATTGAAAGAATGGACTGGTATATTTCTTTTAGGTTTCCATTTCCTTGTTCCACATGACGTAAAAATAATTCTTCATCATGGTTAATCTTTCGTGCAGTGTTTTCTGTTACAAATTCGATATCATCCCGTCCGTCTGAACCAAGAATCAATACATCACCTGGAGCCAATTGTAAGGTAGAAATTTCTAAGGATTTTTCGGAAAACGGAGTTCCTAATTTTCTAAGTTCTGAATTGTTTTTGATGAATTCAGCTTTTCCTTTTCGGTATAAAACAGACCAAGGGTGCTCTGCATTTAAATAATACATCAGTCCTTTTTCATCATCAATGAGTCCCATTACCATTGAAACAAGCATGGAGCAGTCAAAACTTTCAAAAATATGATGTAGCTCTTGGTATGCATTTTTGATCCAACGTTCTGCATACAATAGTTTAACTGATTCTACAGCATTAGATCTTTCTAATATAGATTGCACTGCCGCACCGAGAACAAGGACACCACCTGCACCTTGTAAGGATTTTCCCATAGCATCTGCGTTTAGAAAAAAAGTGTAATCTTTGTCTCGTAAGGTGATAGTGCGTGTGATACAAATATCTCCACCAATTTCATTTTCTCTTCCATGGAATTGGAAAGTTTTTTTCTGTTTGATCAAAAAGTCTGTTTTGACATGTGATCCGATCGTTTTATTCAAACTAAGAGGTTTGATAAGTAGTGAAGTAAGAAAATAATCTCCATCTTGCTGTTTTTTTAATGTTTCAACAGTTTCCAAACTATTTCTGAGTTCGGAAGTTTTGGCTTCGACTAATTCTTGTAAGTTTTCACGAATCCTTCCAACTTCTCGAGTGGCTTTTTCATAATTTTCAGCAAACAAAATAAATTCTTTGTCAATTGAGAGGATGGGGAGTGCACCTCGACCGCCAGTGGCAAGGCTATTGGCAGATTCATTGATTTGTTCCAATGTTAGATTGATTGATTGGAAAAACATAAAAATTAGGATAACAGCTTCTATGAAAGTCATACCAATGAATGCCGTAATTTTAAGTAAACTTGCATTTCCAAAAGATATGAAAACTGATAGTATACTAAGTGATAATAAAATTAATATGAGTAAAAAGACAAACTTCCCTTTTAAACTTAAAATTCCATAATTTTTATGTACTGATACATCTCGGTAACCTAAGATCTTTTTAATTTCCACACGTTTGTTGCCAGTGAAATAGTCGGAGATGATATACGAAAATCCTCCATAAACAAATACGGCAGAGAGCCATCCTACAAAGACTAGTAGTAGTTCATATAGAGGATGGTTGCAGATGATATGTGTGATAGAGACAGAGACAAAAACCATCACTGCATACCGAATCGATGCATACATGTTTTCTTTTGGAAGGTGGATGAGTGTGTTTAAGTTGTTCTCTAGTTCTAAAATATCTTTGTGGCGTATGGTTTCGTTTGGTTTGAGAAAGGTGTTTAGTTTTTTCAAATCAGAACGAAAACCTCCATATCCAAGGGGAGTTAAAACTCCAAATTCGATACTATGTCCAATCGCTGCTAATACAGTCGCATAAACAAAAACGTACACAACCTCGGGATGGTTCTCGATGGAAAAATCAGGGATCAGGGCAGAACCAAAAAAATAAGCATAAAAGGCGCCAAAAAATGCACCTTGGAGTGAAAAGAATACGATTGCGAAACTATAAGATATGAACCTATGTAAATTTTTGAATAGTTGGTCAAAGAATCGACTCATTGTGATCCCCAAGGAAGACAAAGTTTATGGGACAAAGAATGGAACGTAAACAAATTTTTAGATGTAATGAAAAAAAGTTAGATGTCGTATTAAAAAAAACTTTCAACAAGGAACACTATCGTTAGGTTTCGCTTATGGAATTAAAAAACAAAAGAATCGTTGTCACTGGAGCAGGCTCTGGGATTGGAAAAGAGACCGTCTTGCAGATGTTAAAACATGAGAATGTAAAAATTTTAGCTTGTGATTTAAATGAAAAAAATGTGGTCTCACATCCAAACGTAATTCCATATAAATGTGATGTATCCAAACCAGAAAATTTGGACAAACTCATTAAAGATGCAGATAAAAAATTAGGTGGAATTGATATCTTTTATGCCAACGCAGGTTTTGCTTATTATGAAGTCATACCTGAGGCCAATTGGGAACGAATTGATAAAATCTTTCGAACCAATGTGTATTCCCCATTTTATACACTTGTCTCTTTAAACAAGGGGCGCACTTCTTCTTTCCTGTTTATAGTGACTGCATCAGCTATGAGCCATTTGCCACTTCCTGGGTATGCGTTATATTCTGCCACAAAGGCTTCCGTTCGCTCTTTTTTAGATGCTTACCAATGTGAACTAAAACCAGGAAATCGGACGATGATTGTTTACCCAATTGCGACTAGGACACAGTTTTTTGATTCTGCTGGTAACAAGGTACCTGTTCCATTTCCAAGCCAAACGGCAGAAACAGTGGCAAAACAAATCATTAACGGAATTCTGTCGGACAAAAAAGAAGTTTTCCCTTCCTTTTTGTTTCGTTTTATACAAATCGTGGATCGATTCTTATTTTTTCCTTTGAAAGTTTATCAAAAAATTGAAGCTATAAAATTGAATTCGCACAAATCTTAAGTCTACTGCATAGTGGACACTATGCAGTCTTCTGAGGAAGGATCATTGCCTAATTTTTCGACATCGGTGGGAAACCAAACCTATGTCGAAACTGACCTTTTGAAAACAATCATGGATGTGAGTTCCACTGCGATTGTTTTGCTGAACCCACAAGGGCATATATTGTATGCCAATCCCGCTTCTGAATCTGTCCTTGGGATCAAACTTAAGGACATTCTTTCTCGGACCTATGATGCACCCCAATGGAAAAATACTTCTCTAGATGGTGGTCCTTGGAGAGATGAAGACCAACCATTTAATATTGTATTAAAAACAAAACAAGCTGTAACAGACATCCGTCATGCCATCGAAGATTCTTTGGGAGTTAAAAAATATTTATCTATCAATGGATCGCCGGTTTTCGATGAAGTAGGAGAACTTCGATCCCTAGTTTTTTTAATCACAGATATAACTGAAAATGTTTTAAAACAAAAAGCTTTAGAGGATAGTGAATCAAAATACCGCAGTATCACAGAACTATCACTGAGTATGGTTTATGATTTAGATATTGAAAATGGGGTGAACCACTGGGCAGGTGCTATATTCGAAATCACAGGTTTCACAAAAGAAGAATACGAAGCCATAGGTTTTGAAGCTTGGATGATCCTCATCCATCCTGATGATAAAGTAAAAACGATCCAACAATTTGACGAAGCTATGGCAAACAAAACCAAGTTTTCCTGTTTTTATCGATACCGAACAAAACATGGTGGTTACGTTCATATAGAAGACAATGGAATTTTTTTGTACGATAAGACTGGTAAAGCCTATCGAATGTTTGGTGCAATGATCGATCGAACCAAACAAATGAATGCTAATATTGCATTAAAGGAATCGGAATCACGTTTGGTAATGGCATTAGACGCAGCTAAGATGGGAATTTGGAGTTGGGACATCAAAGCTAAATCAATCTATTGGTCACCACAAACTTACAGTATTTACGGTTTTCCTGGACAAAACTTTGAAGTCACAGAGGAAAAATTTTTAGAACTCACCCATAAAGATGATTTGGAATTATTGGCAAAAGAAACGAAACTTCTTATGGAAGATTTGAATCGCACAGATTATCGTTTGCGAAACAGAATCAACCATCCTGATGGTAAACTGCACTGGGTAGAAGCATTAGGAGAAATTACTAGATCCGATGATGGTAATCCTATCAAAATGCAGGGAACCGTTCTTGATATTACAGAAATGAAATTGAGCGAAGAGGCTCTTCGGATTTCCGACGAAAGGTTTGAAGCTTTTTATCAGTTTTCTACCGAAGCCTTTTTGATTTTTGATGAGAACGGTTTGAAGGCCAAAGATTACAATTATGCATTCCAAAAATTATTTGGTTATGAATTGGAAGATAACTCTCAATTAAAAATACGGAACCTTTTATCCACTTCTTCTCTTCGTAAAATTAGAGAAATGTTAAAAGCCAACCAAACTGGTTCTGTTGAAATTGTTTGTCGAAAAAAAAATGGTGATTTTTTCCCTGCACTTGTCTCTATCAAACGTTTTCTTTATAAAAATAATAATTCCATTGCCTATAGTATTTTTGATTTAAGTCCTTTAAAAGAAGTAGAAGAACTCCGCCAAATCAATTCGGAAATTCGAGAAAAAAACAAACTCATCGAAAAACAAAAAATTGAACTTGAGATGGCCTTTGAAAATTTAAAAAGAACCCAAGAACAATTGGTACAATCTGAGAAATTAGCGGCGCTTGGACAACTCATTGCAGGGATAGCCCACGAAATCAATAACCCAATTGGAGCAGTTAAGGCTTCCAATCAAAATATGATGGACTGGCAAAAAAGGTATGGTATTGCTTCTCAGTTGTTTCGTGAAGCAATCCTCAATGTCCCTCGAGAAGAACAGGTGATTCTAAAAACAATATTATCGAATTTAGACCAACCGATTGAATTTTATACTGGGAAAGAAGAGCGGCAAAGGAAAAAGAAAAATAAAGAAATTCTCATCCAAAATGGTTTTAAATCTGTAGAAGCGGATGAATTTGCGGAAGCATGGGTTGAACTTGGTATTGGAGAATTAGAAGAAAAATACCTCCCATTGTTTCGATCCCATTACCTGCGTGTATTTTTAGATTATTTAGCTTTGGAAATCCAATTTCGTCGGAATACACGTTCGATTCAATTGGCTGTGGATCGAGTTTCAAAAATCATGTATGCCTTAAAAAACTTTTCTCATTTTGATTCGACTGGAAAAAAAATAAAAGCATCCATTCAAGATACAATAGAAACAGTTTTAACCATTTACCAAAACCAATTAAAACGTGGCATCACACTCATCAAAAATTATGATGAAATAGAACCTATCCATTGTTATCCTGATGATTTACTCCATGTTTGGACAAATTTAATTTATAATTCCTTACAAGCGATGTCATTTACTGGCAAACTCATCATCACCATGAAAGATTGTGGGGAAGATGTAATGATATCATTACAAGATTCTGGACCTGGCATTGATCCAAACATTCGCGCAAAAATCTTTGAACCATTTTTTACAACAAAACCACCAGGAGAAGGGAGTGGGCTTGGCCTTGACATTGTGAACAAAATTGTAAAAAGACATGGCGGAAGGATAGATTTGTCTTCAAAACCAGGGGAAACGATATTTTCGATTTATTTACCGAAAGGAAATTAGTGCTCGATGGCTTGTGAAATAGCCGTGATGAGTTCCATTTCATCCCAAGGTTTTTTCAAACATGTGATAAGCCCAATTTCTTTGGCCAAAGCATCCACTAATTTTTCATCTGCAAATCCAGTGATGATCACTTTTTCGATGGAAGGGAAACGTTTGTGAACTTTTCTGAGAAATTCATCTCCATTCATCCCGGGCATAGACCAATCGGAAATGATGACAGCAACTGAATTTCCTTCTTCTTCTAATTCTAAAATTAAATCCCAAGCTTCTTTTGCATTTTCGGCCGTGAGGTATTTGAATCTTTCTCCAAAATGGTGTTTTACTTGGGATTTCATACTCAGTAAAATGATGGATTCATCATCTACAAAGAGAATTCCTTTTTTCCCATTTTTTTTCTCAGTGAGAATTTCCACAGGACAATGTTTTATCCGTTCTCTTTTAGATTGCAAGTAAATCTTGCCAAATTCTTAGAATTTCTACACTTGGGTCTTTATGACAGCATATCCTACTTTACTTTCCCCTTTATCTCTTGGATTCACCACACTGAAAAATCGAACCATTATGGGTTCCATGCATACGGGACTTGAAGAAGCTCCCAATGGTTATGAAAGAATGGCTGCGTTTTATGGGGAAAGAGCCAGAGGGGGAGTAGCCCTCATTGTGACTGGTGGAATTGCTCCTAATGCTTCTGGGCGAGTTTCCAAAGGTGGAAGTGTGATGGATACAGAAGAAGAAGCCCTCCACCACCGTGTGGTAACTGATGCGGTTCATAAAGAAGGTGGTAAAATTGCCATGCAAATTTTACACACAGGTAGGTATGGATACCACGATAAAATTGTTGGAGCCTCAAATGTTCGAGCTCCTATCAATATGTTCAAACCACACCCATTGACAGAAGAAGAAATTTGGCAAACGATCGATGAATTTGCACAATGTGCCGAATTAGCAAAGTTAGCTGGTTATGATGGTGTTGAGATCATGGGAAGTGAAGGGTATCTCATCAACCAATTCATTGCAAAACGTACAAACAATCGTACCGATGATTGGGGTGGGAGTTTTGAAAATCGGATTAAGTTCCCTATCGAAATTGTCAAAGCAGTTAGGAAACGAATTGGTACCGAATTTATCATTATTTATCGTCTGTCGATGTTAGACCTCGTCGAAGAGGGGGGAAACATCGACGAAGTTTTGCATCTTGCCAAAGAAATTGAAAAAGCAGGGGCGACAATTATCAATACAGGGATTGGTTGGCATGAAGCAAGAATTCCAACTATCGCTATGATGGTACCAAGAGCAGCCTTCACTTGGGTCACAGCAAAAGTAAAAGGACATGTAAATATTCCTCTTGTGACTTCCAATCGAATCAATACTCCAGAAATTGCGGAGTCTGTCCTTTCCCGTGGAGATGCCGATTTGGTTTCCATGGCACGTCCCTTCCTTGCGGATGCATTTTTTGTTGAAAAAGCAAAAGCTGGAAAACCAGATGAAATCAATACTTGTATTGCATGTAACCAAGCATGCTTAGATCATATTTTCCAAGGTAAAACAGCCAGTTGTTTGGTAAATCCAAGGGCTTGTTTTGAAACCGAACTCATCATTCAGAAAACAAACAAAGTAAAAAAAGTAGCAGTGGTTGGAGCGGGTCCTGGTGGGATGTCTTGTGCAAAAACTTTAGCAGAACGAGGACACTCTGTCACTTTATTTGACGCACAATTAGAGTTAGGTGGGCAATTGAATATTGCAAGAAGGATCCCAGGAAAAGAAGAATTTAAAGAAACCATTCGTTACTTTGATACAATGTTAAAAAAATACGGAGTGGATGTTAAACTGAATACCTATGTTTCCAGTGAAGATCTAGTGAAAATGGGTTTTGAGGAAGTGGTGCTTGCCACAGGAGTGGTCCCTCGGACTCCGGAAATCCCTGGAATCGATGGTCCGAATGTTCTCAGTTATGTGGATGTTGTACTCAAAGGCAAACCTGTAGGGAAACGTGCTGTCGTAATGGGAGCAGGTGGAATTGGTTTTGATGTGAGTATTTTACTCACTGACCCTGGTCATCCATTTACAACGGAAAACTATTTAAAGGAATGGGGAATTCAGACAAACATCAGTAAGGATGGAGGTCTTGGAACCAAAGACACACCTGTTGGCGTGAGAGAGATCACAATGTTAAAAAGATCCAATAGTAAATTCGGTGCGACACTAGGTAAAACAACCGGTTGGATCCATAAAACTTCTCTTGAGGACCGTAAGGTAAACCAAATCTCTGGTGTAACCTATAAAGCAATTGAATCCGATGGTGTGGTCATCGAAGTGAAAGGGGAAACAAAAAAAATCCCATGTGATACTGTTGTAGTTTGTGCGGGCCAAGATCCAAATCGTAAATTATTGGAACCACTACAAAAAGCAAATGTACCTGTGCACCTCATTGGTGGGGCAGATCTTGCTTCTGAACTTGATGCTAAACGTGCGATTGACCAAGGAACAAGGCTTGCCGTTTCTATATGACCAAAGTTTATTTTTTGTTTTAAAAAAACGATTGGGTAAGAATTGAAACCACTCAAAATCACAGTCCGGAATGCAGAATTCCAAATCATCTCTGCCCTCCGGACCAATAGAACAAAACGAAGCAAAGAAAAAGAAGTTTTTGTAGAAGGAACTGAACCCATAAAGCAATTGTTAGCTGCGAAGTGGGAAATATCCCGGATTTTATACCGTGAAAATTTTCCATTATCCCATTGGGCAAAAGAACTAATCGTAAACCATCCCAATGCAAAAGTATATCTTGTTGAAGAGAGTTTGTATTTAGAACTTTCAGAAAAAGAAAATCCTTCCGAGTTGTTAGTCACTGCTAGAATCAAAGAATGTATTCCACTCAGTGAGGTAACAAACAATTTGCCATCGTTTTCTAAACAAAATCCATTTTACCTTCTTTTTGATAGACCTAGTGACTTAGGTAATTTTGGATCTTTACTTCGATCGGCAGATGCGTTTTTAGTGGATTATGTATTTGTGATTGGACATTCCATAGATGTGTATGAACCAAAAGTTATCCGTTCTAGTTTGGGGGCTTTGTTTCATACAAAACTTGTGTTTGTCAGTGATTTTGATTCTCTCATAACATTTGTGGAAACGGAAAAAAATCGAATAGGACTTTCTGTTGTTGGGACAGATTCAACTGGAGATTATGATTTGCGTAAACACCAAATCAAATCACCGATTTTACTCATTTTAGGAAATGAAAAAAAGGGAATGAGTGTCCAACTACAATCCCTGTGTGATATAATTGTCAAAATACCTATGTTAGGTGTAGTTAACTCTCTAAATGTAGCTTCAGCAGGTTCTATATTACTATGGGAAGTGGCTAAATCTAGAAAATAGAATCATCTAAATCTGTTTTAGCGACAAGTGGCAATACTTCCGTCTGGATTGTATTTTACACTTGCTCCAGAAGTAAATTGGATGTATTTTACACCATCAACACAAACTTCATCATAACCAAAATACTTGGCACATCCTCTTGAAATAGTTCCACAACCGATAAAAAATAAAGTGGTAAAAAGTACGATTTGAATGGGTTTTATCTGTTTCATTTAGTTTATGTTAACTCCTGTTTCTATAACCAATTGGCTCCAAATTTTTTCTAATTGTTCTCTATGCGCAGTGAGTTGGTTTTTATGGTACAATACTATATTTGATTTTTTGAGGTTATGAAGTGACTTTGGAATATGGTATAATACTTCTTTTGTTCGGATCATTTCATCTTCCCAATCAATTAGGTTTACCTTTTTTAATTTTTGAAAAAGGAATTCTAATTGGTTTTGAAAAGTTTCCTTTCTTAATTCAGAAGCGATCGTGATTTCAGGGAATTGTTTTTCGATTTGATGTTTGAATTGCGACAACAATTGGATAATTTGTTGTTTTTTGATCTTTGTTTCTTTTTCTAATTTTAGTAAAACAAAAGAAGTTAGGTTTCCTACTGTAACTGTATAATGTTTGCCTAATGTTTCTGCTACAAGTTTGACAACTTGTTCCGCAGGCATTTCGTTTGGAATTTCAAATGGTTTTCCGTATTTTATATACAATTTTGTTTTATGATACGAGAGATGATCATAAGTAAGTGTAAAACTATTAAAATGGAGTTTGTCTATTTTGGATTTTATGTAGAAGGCACCTCTTTTTACTTGGTTTAAGAAACCATCGTGATTGTATGTTCCTTCAGGAAACATAAATAAATTCCGACCTTTCCGAATATGAGAAACAAGATCTGTCCATTCACTATCTACTTTATCTCGAAGTTCACCTTTTTTAACAAGTTCTCTTGCATTGTCACGGAACGGACGTTTGATGGGAACTGCTCCGATATAACGTAATAAAATCGGGATGATATTAGATGCATCGATCAATTTAAAAATCCATTTTAAAAAACCTTTGGCTCGGAATTCATTTTGTAAAAAACCTGGCCTTAAAATGTCTTCTCTTGCTGGGATGATCATTTTGATTTTTGGATTGAGCCTTGGATAAACCATTGACAGTGATACAACGTCTGCTTCGGATACATGGTTACATAATAAAGCGGAAGGGTATGGTGCTTCCAATTCTTCTTTTTCTGGAAAATTTTCCTCAATGGAATGGAAAACAAGTCCTTTAGCCAAACTTACAAGTTTGATGAGAATATCATAAGGGACCGTATGTTTTTTGGGCTTCATTGAGGTAGGTTTCTAGAAAAAAGAGAGAATCGTCAATTGGAATCTGAGATGAATCTCTAATTCTTGAACTAACCGAATTTTCCTTTTGGAACAAAACCAAAGTTCGATCAGAGTGGTTGGAATTAGATAGGATGTATATACGTTACGATGATAAAAAAATAGAAATTTAAAATGGATTTCCGTTGGACGACTCATTCAATTTTGGGACGTATCATTCTAAGGACTTGATTACATGAAGGAGTTTTGGTCCAGCTAAGATACTTGCTTCGATACTTGGATGGGAAAATTCGTCACGGAATAGAAACTGACCGTTTGGATGAGTAAACGTACAACTATCATTGGGACAAAATGTATCTATTAAATCTAAAATATAAAAATTGGAATGTTGTTTTTGTAAAAACTCCAATTTTTTAGTAAGAGGTTCCCTTTTGAGAATTGTATCTTGTTTGGAATAGTAGAAACAAGGTGGGTCATTAAATTTATGCCACCATTGTTTTTTTGCTAAATCAGGGTTACAGTTTGATTCCCTCATAAATGGAATTGCATGTTGTAATACAACATATATGCCATCTTTTTTACGTAGTTCGATAAAGTGACTTAGTTCGTCTGTATATTCTTTGAGTTTGCCTTCTTCGACACTTAAGCCATTGATATCGAATACCATTAGCACTACGTCTTTTGGATTCAATGTTTTTAATAGGTTCGGTACAACCTGGTTCCAATAGTGTTTACTTGTGTTATCCCATTTGTTAAAAGAAGAAATATTAGGTGCTGGGGCACTACCTAAAGAAGCGGTAATGGTAACCATAGAATTATTTTCCGCCAAAGTTCTAAACATAAATACTTCAGCGACAGCGTATGAGTTACCTATCACTAAAAATTTTCTTTTGTTCTGAAACGATTTTCCAAGCGAACAGTTACTAATCGAAATTTCTTTGGAAATGTCTTTGTTATTGATCAAAACACAATTGTTTGGATCCCATGTTTCTCCTTTATAGGAAAGCGGAGATAACAAATTATGTACTCCTTTTGATTCAAGCTGAGCTACTTCACCCAGATAAAAATTTCCTTTTAAATAGAAGGGGTATAATCCAAGCCTTACAAATAAGAGTAAAGAAATAACGATAACAAAACCTATTGCTGCTGGAGATAATTTGCCTTTCGAATTAAAGTGTTTCCATCGCCATTCTTTTTTTCTCAAGGGTGACTCAATGAATCGATAGGAAATATAGGCAAATAGTAAACAAATTAGTAAAATATAAGGAATGAAAATTGGTTTTATGCCAATTATCCAGCTAAAGAAAGTTAATATTGGCCAATGCCATAAGTAGAGGGAGTATGATATAAGACCAATTTTTTGAACCGGGCCAAATGTAAGAAAGGATTTCGTAATATTTTTTTCATTAGGAAGGAATAATAAAAATGCGGTGATGATACACACGATTAAAGGGTCATTTACATTCATTCCTTTTGGTACATTTGGATTGAATAAAAAATAAAACAAACTGAATAGTAATGCTGGTAAAATGAAAACTGATATTGTTTCTATTTTTTTAGAAAAGGTAGATTGTCTCTTTGATAAAAATTCTGAGAATAATAAACTTAGTGATCCTAAACTTAATTCCCAAAATCGATACTGGACAAAGTAAAACGTTTTGATTGGTTGTTTTTCAAAATTGAAATTATATAATATATATGAAGCGATTGTAAGGAGAAAGAGGGTTAAAATAAAATAAAGTTTGTTCTGTTTTCGTTGGTATAAAAACCAAAATAAAATCGGAAAAAATAAATAAAATTGTTCTTCGACACCAAGCGACCAAGTATGTGTAAATGCATTTAATTCTGCGGTTGTACTGAAATAGTCGGTAGCCATCGTAGCGAGATATAAATTTCCCATACCGATAAGGGAAAATAAACCCGTTTCTATGCTCATGGTTGTATGGTATGATTCATGAGATGAGAATAAAAATGAAAAGATGATGCCAAAAGAAACGGTGAATAGTAATGCTGGTAACAATCGTTTGATTCTTCTTGACCAAAAATTTTTGATAAAGGATCGAAACGAATCATCCCTTTTTTCTAAAAGGGATTTGGTAATCACAAATCCGGAGAGTACAAAAAACAAATCTACACCTAAGTATCCATTGGGAGAAAATTCGTGTTTGGTATGATTGATTAAAACTGCAATGATGGCGATGGCTCGAAGACCATCAATTTCCTTTCTGTACATTTGTATTGCGATCCTATTTCTTGACATCCCAACCGTCTACTTGATTTCAGTGCAAATCCTAGGGATTTTCGTTCATAAAATGAACAAAAAAATCTTGACCATGTTCAAAGACTGAACACATTTTGACAAAGAATGGGACTCAGGGGGCGAAGCTATACCTGAAGTCCAATTGATGGGAAAATCTTGGAATCAGACCGAATCGAAGATTCCCAGTTTCCTCCACCTAGTATGAAAGAAAATTTTCAATACAACGACCATCACCTCAAGTTATTGCAATTACTTGAAGAAAATCCTCACTTATCCCAAAGAGATGCCTCGGATGTATTGGGATTAAGTCTCGGTAAGGTGAATTATATTTTGAAAGCCTTTTTAGATAAGGGACTTATCAAAATGAACAACTTTCGAAATAATAAAAACAAACTTTCATACACATACTTACTCACACCTCAAGGCATTGAAGAAAAAGCTAGGATGACTCTTCATTTTTATGAAATCAAAAAAAGAGAGTATGAAGAGCTTAAGGCTGAAGTTGAGAAGTTAGGGGAGCAGAATTTATCAAATGAATTATTCTAATATTGATATGAGTTATGAGGAGCGATTACTTTGAACAAGAATTCCAAAATTTATATTGCGGGTCACAAAGGATTGGTAGGATCTGCGCTAGTGAAAGTATTAGCAGAAGCGGGATTCACCAATGTAATTGGTAAATCACATGCAGAGTTAGACCTAACGAATCAAGATGCTGTAAATGAGTATTTCGAAAAAGAAAAACCAGAGTATATTTTTTTAGCAGCTGCAAAAGTTGGTGGGATTCATGCGAATAATACCTATCCTGCTGAGTTTATCTTTTCAAACTTACAGATTCAAAACAATATCATTGATGCTGCTTATCGATTTGGGGCAAAAAAAATGTGTTTTTTGGGATCGTCTTGCATCTACCCAAAATTTGCAAAACAACCAATGGATGAAGGTCAGTTATTAGATGGAAAATTAGAACCCACGAACGAACCGTATTCCATTGCAAAGATAGCAGGAATAGTCATGTGCCAAAGTTATAACAGACAATATGGTACTAATTTTATATCAGTTATGCCAACGAATTTATACGGACCTGGAGATAATTATCATTCTGAAAATTCCCATGTATTACCAGCCCTTATTAGAAGAATTCATGAAGCCAAAATTCAAAACTCACCTGAAGTTGTGATTTGGGGGACAGGCAAACCACTCCGTGAATTTTTATACTCAGAAGATATGGCTCGAGCATGTTTATTTCTTATGGAAAACTATGATGTAAAAGCAGATCCAAAAGGTGGAGAACATGTTAATATTGGCTCTGGTATAGAAGTTAGTATCCGAGAATTGGCAGAAACAATTCAAGAGGTAATTGGATATACTGGAAAACTAAACTTTGATTTAACCAAACCAGATGGAACTCCTAGGAAATTATTAGATGTCTCCAAATTGCACCGTATGGGTTGGAAACATGAAGTTGAATTGAAAGCCGGCATCAAAAGTGCCTATGAAGATTTCGTAAAACAACATAGAGGGTAATTTTTTAGTGGCTAATGTTTTTGTTTCCACATTTCCATTTTGTCGTTCAGACAAAGTTGCAATTGAACATTTGTTAAAAAATGGTCATAACGTCAACGTGAACCCTCTTGGACGCAAAATGAAACCTAATGAGGTATTAGAACATGCAAATGATTTTGATGCCTTAATCGCAGGAACAGAAGACTTAACTCCCCTTGTTGAAAATACATCTCAACTGAAGTTAATTTCAAGGGTAGGTGTTGGTCTTGATAGTGTTCCACTAGATTTATGTATTAAAAAATCTATTGCGGTAGCATATACTCCTGATGCTGTATCTCCTGCTGTTTCTGAATTAACAATCGGCCTAATGGTAGATTTGATGAGACAGGTTTCGTTTGCTGATCGTGAGATTAGAAAGGGGCAATGGACTCGTCCTTATGGAAATCGTATAGGAAATACGAACATCGGCATTTTAGGATTTGGTAGGATTGGGAAACGAGTGGCATCCCATTTACTCGGGTTTTTGCCAAAAGAAATTTTAGTATGTGATGTTTTAGATAAAACAACGGAAATTGAAGCGATTCAAAACCTCTCACAAGAGTTGTTTACTCTCAATGCAAAACTTGGAAAAAATTGGAACCAAACAATCATTCGCCAAGTAGGATTAGATGACTTAGTTGAAAATTCGGACATTTTAACCATTCATGTTCCACTCCTTGAAAACACAAAAAACTTAATTAATTTTGATCTAATGCAAAAAATGAAACCTACATCTTTTTTGATCAATACTGCACGTGGCGGAATCGTAAACGAAGAAGACCTATTTGAAATATTGAAATCTAAGAAAATATCCGGTGCTGCTTTAGATGTATTTGAGGAAGAACCTTATTTTGGTTCATTAAAAGATTTTGAGAATGTAATCTTAACGCAGCACATGGGTTCTTGTTCCAATGATTGCAGGGCAGATATGGAAAGAGAAGCAGCGGAAGAAGTTGTTCGATTTTTTAAAGGTGAACCTTTGCTTTCAAAGGTAGTTTGAACATCAAATGAAAGAAATTGAAATAACAAATGAATCCAAGTGGTATAAGATTGATTTTGTAGGTATTTTTGAATACCGAGACCTCTTGTGGCTTTTGGTAAAGAGGGATTTTGTTGCCTTCTATAAACAAACAATACTTGGTCCTTTGTGGTACATTATCCAACCGATATTTACTTCATTAACAATGACAGTTATATTTAGCAATATTGCTAAAATATCGACAGATGGAATTCATCCTTTTTTGTTCTATTTATCTGCTTCGACACTCTGGAGTTTTTTCTCTGAAGCACTGAATAAGACTTCTAATACTTTTCTAAATAATTCAGGTTTATTCGGAAAAGTTTTTTTTCCAAGAATGATCGTCCCTATCTCAACAGTATTAATTACCTACTTAAAGTTGTTTTTGCAGGTGTTATTGTTTGTTGTTTTTTATTTTATTTTGGGTGGTCATGAGTCTCTAAATTGGAATTCAATTTTTAGTATATTGGTATTAGTCCCTTTAGTTTTTATGCAAGTTGGATTGTTTGCTTTAGGATTTGGAATTTTTTTATCATCCTATACAACTAAATATAGGGATTTGGTTTTTGCTCTAAGTTTTGGAATATCTCTCATGATGTATGCATCACCAGTGATATATCCAGTTTCTATGGTGCCTGCCAAATACTTAGATTTGTATATGTTGAATCCTATCAGTTCCAATATTGAAGTTTTTAGATACGCTTTATTTGGTGTGTTATCCATTCAATGGTACCATTGGGGAATTGGTTGGTTGGTTACCTTTCTATTTTTATTTTTAGGTATGATTACTTTCAATAAAGTTGAAAAGAATTTTATGGATACAATATGAGTCAAGTTGCTATCTCAGTAAAAAACTTAAGTAAAACATACCAACTTGGATCGATTAACCATGGTACATTATTCCAAGATTTACAATCTGCTTGGGCAAGATGGAGAGGGAAGGAAGATCCCAATGCAAAAGTTGGACAAAAACATGATCGTTTGGTCGGCACTAACTTTCATGCTTTATCCAATATCAACTTAGAATTCAATAAAGGGGAAAGAGTTGGAATCATTGGTAGAAATGGTGCAGGAAAATCCACATTATTAAAAATATTATCAAGAATCACTAGCCCAACGGAAGGCAAAATTAGAATCAATGGCAGGATTGCTAGTTTACTCGAAGTTGGAACAGGTTTTCATCCTGAATTAACAGGTAGAGAAAACGTATTTCTAAATGGTGCAATTCTTGGGATGCGAAAGGAAGAAATTGTTAGAAAATTTGATGAAATTGTAGATTTCTCGGGAGTTGAAGAATTTATCGATACTCCAGTAAAACGATATTCTAGTGGGATGTATGTTCGATTGGCATTTGCAGTAGCTGCTCATTTAGAACCTGATATTATGGTTGTGGATGAAGTACTTGCAGTTGGAGATGCAGTATTTCAAAAAAAATGTCTTGGTAAAATGGATAGTGTCAGCAAAGACCAAGGAAGACTCGTTATTTTCGTAAGTCATAGTATGGATGCAATTCAGAGTTTATGTAATCGCTCTATCTTGTTAGACGATGGAAAAGTAAAATTTGATGGGGACACATCTTCAGCAATTTCACTATATTTGGATGCACTAAAATCTGATTTGATGCAGAATTCGACGCGAGAATCTGAAATCCATTTTCCTTTGGAAAAAAATATCAATCATCAACTATTGACTTTCGGTATACAAACGTTAGATAAAGAAAACTTTCAGCCATTCGATAGACCTTTCCAGTTTTATATAAAATATAAAGTCACGGGTAGAATTTCCAATTTGGTAATTGATTTAAGAATTTTAAAAGACGGTGAAACTATTTTGTTAACTTGTTTAGGGGACCAAAATGAAACAATTCGTGACCAACATGAGCCAGGAGTTTACGAGGCAAATGTAACGATCCCTAGTATTTTTTTACCTGTTGGAAATTATATTGCCCAAGTTTCAATGCATGTACCACAAATGCATCCTCATGGAATTTATAATCCGGGGAAAGGGATACAGTTTCAGATTCACCAAGAAGGATCGAATCTAATAAGTTCATCCTATATAGCAGGTTGGTCTGGAAAAGTTTTATTGTCTGAGCCTTGGAAAGTAAATAGGATTACTACATGAAAAAAATATTGGTCACGGGAGCTGATGGTTTCATTGGTTCCCATTTAACGGAAGCCCTTGTTAGGGAAGGTTACGATACAAAAGCATTTGTTTTATATAATTCATTTAATTCATGGGGATGGTTGGATCACTGCTCAGATGAAATAAAAGGTAAATTTGAAGTTTTTGCAGGTGATATCCGTGATCCAAATGGTGTCCGAACAGCGATGAAAGAATGTGATGCCGTATTACATCTGGCAGCACTCATTGCAATCCCTTATTCTTATCATTCACCAGATACCTATGTGGATACTAATATTAAAGGAACCTTGAATATTGTCCAAGCTGCAAAAGACTTAAATATCATAAAAGTAATCCATACTTCCACATCGGAAGTATATGGAACAGCAAAGTTTGTACCTATCACTGAAGAACATCCATTACAAGGCCAATCTCCCTATTCAGCAAGTAAGATTGGAGCAGATCAAATCGCAATGTCCTTTTATTCATCATTTGATACTCCGGTATCAATTATACGACCATTCAATACCTATGGACCTAGGCAATCTGCAAGGGCTGTCATTCCGACAATTATCACTCAGATAGCAAAAGGGAGTCGTAAAATAAAATTAGGTGCAGTCCATCCTACGCGCGATTTTAATTTTGTCAAAGATACGGTTTCTGGATTTATCACAGCTCTTCGATCCGAGAAAGGCATTGGTCAAGTTATCAATCTCGGAAGTAATTATGAAATATCAGTAGGTGATACAGTTCAGACAATTGCGAAACTAATGAATGTTGAAATTGAAATCGAATCGGATGACCAACGATTCAGGCCAGAAAAAAGTGAAGTAGAAAGACTCTGGGCATCAAATATTAAAGCAAAAGATTTGCTTGGATGGACACCTGAGTATGGTGGTATGGATGGCTTTGAAAAAGGCTTAAAAGAGACAATCACCTGGTTTTTAGATGAAAAAAATTTAATGAGTTATAAGACTGGGATATATAATATTTAACTCATGTTAAGTGATTTGGAAGTATCAAATTTAATAACAAAAACAATCCAAGATGTAATTGGTAAATCTCCAGTTATTTTACATGAACCAAAGTTTGTTGGAAATGAGTGGGTTTACTTAAAAGAATGTTTGGATACTGGTTTTGTTTCATCCGTTGGTAAATTCGTTGATCGTTTTGAATTTGAATTGGCATCTTATACCAAATCAAAATATGCAATTGCCGTAGTTAATGGAACTTCTGCCCTCCATATAGCACTAATTCTTTCTGGAGTAAAACCAGGTGATGAAGTGTTAATACCTTCATTATCATTCGTTGCGACCGCAAATGCGGTCACGTATTGTGGTGCTATTCCGCATTTTGTCGAATCGGAATCCGTCCATTTAGGTTTAGATGCCTTAAAAATTCGGGACTATTTAAAATCAATTTCTGAAAAAAAATCGGGTCAATTGGTCAATCGAAACACTGGTAGGGTGATCCGTGCTATTGTTCCGATGCATACTTTTGGACATCCAGTACAATTGGATGAATTGTTAAAATTGGCAAAAGATTTTAGCCTAATTTTAGTTGAGGATGCAGCAGAATCACTCGGCAGTTATTATGATGGGAAACATACGGGAACCTTTGGTTTGTTTGGCACTCTTAGTTTTAATGGTAACAAAACGATCACGACTGGAGGTGGTGGTGCTATTTTAACGCAAGATGAATCTCTTGCAAAACATGCAAAACATATTACCACAACGGCAAAGTTAGCTCATCGTTGGGATTATGTTCATGATGAAATTGGATACAACTATCGGATGCCAAACATTAATGCTGCATTAGGTTGTGCTCAATTAGAAAACTTACCTATGTTTTTGGAATCAAAAAGAAAATTGTTCTCAAAATATAAAGCAGCATTTTCGTCATTGGAATTCGTTTCGATATTGGAAGAACCTAAAAATTGCAGTAGTAACTATTGGTTACAAACCTTATGTTTAAGCGATTCTGTTGAGTCGGCTAGGGATTCTATTTTAGAAAATACAAATGCAAATGGAGTTATGACAAGGCCATGTTGGCGTTTGTTGCATTCATTAGCACCCTTTCAAAACTCACCCAAAATGGATTTGGCGGTCGCGGAATCCTTAGAAAAAAAGTTAATCAATATCCCGAGTAGTTCTTTTTTAATCAATCCATCGAATTTATGAAAGAGCCATTATTATTAATTGGAGCAGGTGGACATACTAAATCTTGTATCGAGATCATCGAAGCAGAAAATAGATTCCAAATTTTAGGTCTTATTGGTTCTGATATAGAAAAAGGAAAAGAAGTTTTAGGTTATAAGGTAATTGGTTCTGATGAAGATTTGGTTTCTTTGAAATCTTCAGCAACGTATGTATTGATTACAATCGGTCAGATCAAATCTTTTGAACCGAGAAAACGCACGTTTGAATTGCTTAAAAATATGGGATACCAACTAGCAACGATTATCTCGCCATTAGCTCGAGTTTCCAGATCAGCTCAAATAGGTGAAGGATCTATTGTTTTTCATAATTGTATTATAAATAGCGAAGTAATCGTCGGGCATAATTGTATTATCAATACAGGTGCAATTTTAGAACATGAAGTTAAAGTAGGCGATCATTCTCATATATCCACGGGTTCCATTTTAAACGGTGGTGTTGTAGTAGGTAATAATTCTTTTATTGGAAGTGGAACTGTTGTTAGAGAAAATGTTAATATTGGTTCAAATGTAATTGTTGGGATGTCATCAAAAGTTCTGAAAAATGTCTCTGATCATCAGGTTTATATATGAGTTTGAATTATGAAAACAAAACATTAATCATTGCTGAAGCAGGCGTAAATCATAATGGCGATATGAAACTTGCAGAAGAACTCATTGATATTGCAGTTGAAGCAGGAGTTGATGTTGTTAAATTCCAAACCTTTACTGCAGATGCATTGGTGACTGAATCAGCTAAAAAAGCGAATTATCAGTCAAATTCAACCGATCCAAATGAAACGCAATATTCAATGCTAAAAAAATTGGAAATTTCTAAAGAGAACCATTGGAAACTAATCGAACATTGTAATCTAAAAAAGATCGAGTTTCTATCAACTGCATTTGATTTAGAAAGTTTAAAGTTTTTATCTCAATTAAACTTGCATCGTTTCAAAATTCCTTCAGGGGAAATTACCAATCTACCATATTTGAAATTGATTGGTAGTTTTCAAAAACCAGTCATTTTATCAACAGGCATGTCTACTTTGGGTGAAATTGAAGAAGCAATTTTGGCTTTAGAAGCAAGTGGACTCAATCGAAAAGATTTAACGGTTTTACATTGTAATACTGAATATCCCACACCTGCTTCTGACGTGAATTTAAAAGCAATGTTATCGATTCAAAATGCGTTTGGAGTATCGGTAGGATATTCGGACCATACTTCAGGAATTGAAATTTCTTTGGCAGCTGTTGCATTGGGAGCAACTGTAATCGAAAAACATTTCACAATTGATCAATCACTTCCAGGTCCAGATCATAAAGCAAGTTTGAATCCAGATGAATTAAAATCATTGGTAAAAGGCATACGAAACATTGAAAAAGCTTTTGGTGATGGCATCAAACGTCCAAGCAAAAGTGAAGAAAAAAATATAGCAATTGCCCGAAAGTCAATTGTTGCAAAACAAACGATAAAGGTAGGAGAATTTTTTTCATCGGACAATCTAACTTCGAAAAGACCAGGATATGGCATATCTCCAATGAGAATGGATGACGTAATTGGTAGAAAGGCTATCCGTGATTTTCAAAAAGATGAGTTAATTGAGATATGAAAAAGAAAATTTGCTTCGTTACTGGCACTAGAGCGGAATACGGACTACTTTTTCATTTGATGAAGGAAATAAAAAACTCAGATACATTCCAATTGCAGTTGGTTGTGACAGGTATGCATTTGTCCCCCGAATTTGGACTGACTTACAAACAGATCATAAATGATGGATTTGAAATTGATCAAAAAATTGAAATGTTACTCAGCGCTGATACATCAACTGCAATTACGAAATCGATGGGTATTGGTTTTTTGGGATTTGCTGAAACTTTCGAGAGGTTAAAACCTGATCTTCTGATTGTACTTGGTGATCGTTATGAAATTTTATCTGCAGTAGCAAGTGCGCTTATTTTCAATATTCCAATCTGTCATATTCATGGTGGTGAACTTACGTATGGCGCTTACGATGATGCAATTCGTCATGCAATCACCAAAATGTCAAATTTACATTTCACTGCTACAGATGAATATCGAAATCGTGTGATACAAATGGGAGAAAATCCAAATTTTGTATTTGATGTTGGCGGACTTGGGGTTGATTCGATATTAAAGCTTTCGATTCTGCCAAAAGAAGTTTTAGAAAAAGACTTAGATTTTACGTTTGGAAAAAAAAATTTATTAATCACATACCACCCTGAAACTTTATCCTCTGAAAGCCCATCCACTTTATTCAAAGAACTATTGGATGCCCTTAGCTGTTTGGAGGATACAAATTTCATTTTTACTTTGCCTAATTCTGACACGGGTGGTAGAGAAATAATTTCACTCATTGAATCGTTTGTTTCGGCAAATAAAAATGCAAAGTCTTATACATCTTTGGGTCAAATTCGATATTTTTCTTGTATTCGTTATGTTGATGCGGTTATCGGAAATTCTTCTAGTGGTTTATTGGAAGTCCCAAGTTTTAAGAAGGGAACTATCAATATTGGCAATAGGCAAAGTGGCCGAATGAAAGCAGCAAGTGTGATAGATACAAAAGCAAATAAACAATCGATTCTAGAAGGTATTAAGTATTTGTATTCAAAAGAATTTCAATCAATCCTAGCGACTGTTGAAAATCCTTATGGAAAGGGAAATACAACTGAAAATATTCTAATGGTATTGAAAAATATTTCTTGGGATTCTTTGAAAAATAAAAAATTTTACGATCTGAAAGTTACCAACCTATGACAAATCATTGGAAATCAGCAATCATCACATTAAAATCTACAATTCAAGATGTGATTAAAAATTTAGATGATAGTGGTCTGCAAATTGCGATAGTAGTTTCAGAAACAGGAAATTTTTTAGGTACAATTACAGATGGAGATATTCGTAGGGGATTGTTACGAGGACTAACACTTTCTAGTTCTATTGATTCTATTATATTCCGTGATTCTTTAGTTGTGACTCCTCAAATGAGTCGGGATATGGTATTGCAGTTGATGCAAACAAATCGTATCCACCAACTGCCTATTGTTAATGAAACAAGAGAAGTTGTTGGTTTGTATATCTTGGATGAAATTTTAGCTCCCTCTTTAAGAGATAATATTTTTTTAATTATGGCAGGTGGTAGAGGGAAACGATTGATGCCTCATACCGAAAATTGTCCTAAGCCATTACTGAGTGTTGCTGGCAAACCTATGTTAGAACACATTATCGATAGAGCAAAAGCGGAAGGTTTTCATAAGTTTTTGATTGCTGTTCATTATCTTGGTTATATGATCGAAGAATATTTCGGTGATGGATCAAAATTTGGAGTAGAAATTAATTATCTTAGAGAGGAAGAAGCTTTAGGTACAGCTGGTGCTCTCAGTTTAATTCAGGATCATCCAACAAGTCCATTTATTGTAACAAATGGAGATGTTTTAACTGACATTCGATATGGTGAATTTTTGGACTTTCATGTCCATCATGGTGCAACTGCGACAATGGCAGTTCGTCTCCATGAGTGGCAACATCCTTTTGGTGTCGTAAGGACAAAGGGAGTGGAAATTGCCGGTTTCGAAGAGAAACCAATTTATCGCAGTCATGTCAATGCTGGAATCTATACATTGAATCCCGGTGTATTAAGTTATTTAAAGCCTAAGACTCAATGTGATATGCCAACCTTGTTTTCAAGAGTTTCAGAAGTTGGATTAAGAACCATCGTGTATCCAATGCATGAACCTTGGATTGATGTTGGTAGACCAGATGATTTGCAAAAAGTAAATATGTTAGAGGGGAATCATTAGGAATATTATGGAAAAAAGAAATTTAATCAAATTATACAACCTTCCTGAAGAAGTGAAGTTTTGTAAAAAATGCACTGTATCCAATCAAAGACCAAGGATCAGCTTTGATGAACACGGTGTTTGCTCTGCTTGTAATTTTGCCGAATTCAAAAGAACAAAAATCGATTGGAAACAAAGGGAACAAGAACTAGTCGAACTCTGCAATAAATACCGTAAGAATAATGGTGAATACGATGTAATCGTACCTTGTAGTGGGGGAAAGGATGGTGGATTTGTCGCTCACCAACTTAAATATAAATATGGAATGAATCCTTTAACGGTGACTTGGGCACCTTTAAGGGCAACAGAAATCGGTAGAAAGAATCTTGATGCGTTTATTGCTTCTGGATTTGATAATGTGCTTGGAACTCCCAATGGAAAAGTAACCCGCCAACTGACACATCTTTCGTTTAAATTTTTAGGTGATCCATTCCAACCGTTTATCTATGGGCAAACAAATTATCCATTACACATGGCGGTTAAATACAATGTATCTTTGATAATGTATGGAGAGAATGGTGAAGTAGAGTATGGTGGAGATATGAAAAATGCATTCAGACCGAATCGCGATATTCAAGATCATGATAAACACTATTTCTCCGGATTACCGCCAGAATTTTGGACGGAACATGGTCTTAGTGCCAATGATTTGAAACCATTTATGGCTCCTAAATATGAAGATATCGTAAAGAATAAAACAGAAATCCATTTTTTAGGTTACTATAAGTTTTGGGACCCTCAAGAAAATTTTTATTACTGCCAAGAAAACACAGGATTTACACCAAACTCCGAACGTTCGGAAGGGACTTATTCGAAATATGCTAGTTTAGATGATCGAATTGATGGTTTCCACTATTACTTAGCATATATAAAATTTGGAATTGGTCGTACAACTTCCGATACAGCGCATGAAATTCGTGATCACAAAATCACACGGGAAGAAGGCGCTGCATTAGTGAAACGGTATGATGGTGAATTTCCAAAAAAACATTTTCAAGAATTTTTAGAATACTGTGCGATTACTGAGGAAGAATTTCGAGCTGTGATTGATAGTTGGCGTTCGGATCATATTTGGAAAAAGAATGGTGATGAATGGGAATTAAAACATAAAGTTTGGGAATCATAATAAAACCATTGTATGCGTAAAATTCGACTCATTGCACGTTTGGACATTAAAGGTACAAACCTGATTAAAGGTGTACATCTGGAAGGGCTAAGAGTGATTGGTTCTCCTGCAGAATATGCTCATAAATACTACCACCAAGGAGTAGATGAATTGATCTACATTGATTGTGTGGCTAGTTTATATGGTCGAAACAACTTAAGTGAAATTGTAGAAGATTCTGCCAAAGATATTTTTGTTCCTCTGACAGTTGGTGGTGGGATACGATCGGTTGAAGATGCTACGAGGTTATTAAGGAGTGGAGCAGATAAAGTTGCAATCAACACTGCTGCTGTTGCCAACCCAAACTTGATTTCTGAAATTTCGCGAAGATTTGGTAGCCAATGTATGGTATTGTCGATCCAAGCAAAACAAGTGGATACCAATCAATGGGAAGTTTTTACTGATAATGGAAGGGAAAAAACCGGACTCGATGTTGTTGATTGGGTAAAAAAGGCAGTTGCGCTTGGTGCAGGAGAAATTCTACTCACTTCCATTGACCGCGAAGGAACACGGAAAGGATATGATATCAATTTAGTCAAAGCTGTCACAAAACAAGTGTCAGTACCCGTGATTGCAAGTGGGGGTATGGGAATACCTGAGCATTTAATTGATGTAATAAAAGATGGTGAGGCTGATGCAGTCGCTATGGCAGATATTTTACACTATGGACGCTCTACTATTGGAGACTTACGTAAAACTGCAATTGAAGCAGGAATAGAGGTTCGGAAAATTGTCTAGTCCTGATGTTTTGATTATCGATTATGGGGTTGGGAATTTACTCAGTGTCCAGAGAGGATTTGAATATTGCGGTGCAAAAGTAGAAATTACATCCGATCCTAATCGGATTTTAAAAGCATCGCATGTCATATTACCTGGAGTAGGTGCATTTGCAAATGCCATGGAAGCTTTACATGAAAGAAACCTAACGGAAGTCATTCATGAAGTTGTCAAAAAAGGAACTCCACTTTTAGCAATTTGTTTGGGAATGCAAATGTTATTGGATGAAAGTGAGGAATTTGGGATAACAAAAGGTCTAGGATTAATCTCCGGACGAGTGGTTCCAATTCCCTCCACAACAGCCAGTGGAAAACCACATAAAATTCCACATATTGGTTGGAGTGAGCTTTATCCGGCAAATCCTACAAACCAATGGAATTCTAAGATATTAGAAACATTGAATGTAGAAGAATCTGTATATTTTGTTCATTCTTTTATGGCATTACCAAATGATGAGAAACATCGCCTTGCTGACACTTTTTATGGTGGCAATAGAATCTCGTCAGTGATTGGAAGGGATAATATTTTTGGTTGCCAATTCCATCCTGAAAAAAGTGGTCCAGTGGGATTAAAAATTCTTACACAATTCATTCGATTATGAGAATCCTTGCTTTGATTCCTGCAAGAGCAGGATCCAAACGTTTGCCAGGTAAGAATATTCGCTTACTTGGTGGTAAACCACTCATTGTTTGGAGCATAGAAGTTACAAAAGCAATCCCTGAAATTTGCGATGTCCTAGTTTCGACTGATTCTCAGGAAATTGCCGAAATTGCAAAAAAGTTTGGTGGGTACGTTCCATGGTTACGCCCAAACAGTCTTTCCACGGACACTTCATCTTCTATAGAAATGGCAATCCATGCCTTGGATTGGTATGAAGAAAACCGTGGGAAAGTAGACGGAATTCTATTATTACAACCTACATCGCCATTTCGAAGTAAGACGATGATTGAGAAGGGCATTCGTTTGTTTATGGAGAAACAAACTGCTGTTGTTAGTGTATCAAAAACCCATACACATCCAAGTTGGATGTTTACAATCCAAAATGATACCTTAGTTCCTTTTTCTGATTCGAGTGGAACCAACCAAAGATCTCAAGATTTGGAACCAATGTATGTAGTGAATGGGTCGTTTTATTTGACAAAACCTGAAGATTTGAAATCTACAAAATCATTTTTTAAACCAATTGTGAGCCCCTTATTGGTAGAAAATGAATTGGAAGCGATTGATATTGATACCCTTATCGATTTTCAATTTGCAGAATTTTTACTTTCCCAAAACAAAAATATTTAGTCCTTGAAAGTCATAACAAAAGAGAAACCTATCAAATTATACATCCTTGCTGATCGTCCCATCGACAAACGATTTTGGAAGTATTGGATCTTCGAACTTTTAGATGAAATGAAAATCAATTTTGTTGTGTTGCAATTGACCTTTGTGCATGACTTTCTAAAAGACCAAAAAGTAACCCCACCAATTCGCAAAAATGAAATCCAAGTCCTACAGTTTTCAAAGGAAAACTTAGTGATAGAATATTTGGATCACAATGTAGACAAAAAATCTTTGGTCTTTTTTTACACCTGGGCAGCACCAAATTTATTTATGAATCTATTTTCGTATGTGGATCGAAATTATGAGAATTATTATTATCTAATGCATGGACTTGGTGATAATACAAACGACCATCCTATTATTTCGAACGTATTTGAGAAAATCTGGGTTTGGTACAAAAAAATTAGATTTGCTTTTGGAATGAAACGAAGATTTAGAGGCCCGAAGTATTGGCTTGATTCTACCAGAATGAGAATCAAGGCACAATACCCATACTTAGGTCCTTTGGGATTTAGGACAAAACTGATTGTCACGGGGAATCATTTTCTGGAGCGTTTTTTGTATTCAAAACAATTCCAAAGCCAAATAAAAAAAACAGAAGAACGTAAGTCTGCACTTTGGTTAGACCAAAATCTTCCAAATGTTGACCAGTTTGGATACCGCATTGAATTGGATGCAAAGAAATACTACAAAGGTCTGAGTCTTATTTTTAACCATTTAAAGAGCATTGGATATGATGTTTATTTAACTGTACATCCTGATACTTCAGAACATGATAAAAATGTGTTAGAAATTAAGTTACTCAAAAATTCGGCAAAAATCTTAAATATCCCTTCTGAAATTGCATCGATTGAAGTTGATTTGATTTTGACTCATGATAGCACAGCATCTTATTTTGGAGTCTTGGCAAATAAACCAATTGTAAATTTGATGTATGAACATTTGTTTGATGAACTCATGAACCAATCAATCAAAGGTTTGAGCAGAGAATTAAATTCACCATTGATCCATTTTGATGAAAATCAATTTGATCCTTTGGACTTCGATAAGGTTACAATCAATTTAAAGAGTTATCAAAAATTTAAAAATCAGTATATACTCGGTAATCAAAATACACCTCCTTATGTATATATGAAGACTTTGATTCGAAAAGAAATTGAATCAGTTTGGTGAATTTTTAACCCATACAGAGTGGTGTAGAGAGCTGAATCATATTAACGTGAAACATAAAGCATTGTTTTTAGACCGAGATGGAGTCATCAATGAAGACTTTGATTATGTTTATCAAATCAAAGATTTTCAATTTAAATCCGGAATATTTGAGTTGTGTAAGATAGCCAATCAAAAAGGTTACAAAATTTTTGTTATCACAAACCAGGCAGGCATAGCTAGGGGATATTATTCTGAAAGAGACTTTCTGAAACTAACGAAGTGGATGAAAGATGAGTTCGAGAAACAAAATTGTACAATCACTCATGTCTACTATTCACCATACCATCCGGAATTTGGGAATACCAAGTATAAACGTAATTCAGTTTTTCGTAAACCGAATCCAGGAATGATTTTGAAAGCCCAAAAGCGATACTTCATTGATTTGGAAAATTCTATGTTAGTTGGAGATCAAAATACAGATGTGGAAGCTGGATTAAAAGCGGGCATTGGGAAAAATTTTTTACTTTTGAATGAAGGCAAAAAAAACAACTCCTCTCATCATGCAGAAGCCATACAGATCAAAAATTTAGATGAGGTGATTCCATTTTTATGATGGAGCCAAAAAATATCCCCATTTTCATTTTAGCAGGTGGTCGAGGTACTAGACTGGCCTCCGTTGTAAATGATGTTCCGAAACCTCTAGCTCCGGTAAACGGAAAACCGTTCCTTGTATATTTACTTGAAAATTATATAGAACAAGGTTTCCGGAAATTTTATTTTTTATTACATCACAAAGCGAACCATATCATAGAATGTATTGATTCTTTAAAACATACAATTTTAACTGATTGTGAAATTCATTATTCAATTGAACCAACGTTACTTGGAACAGGTGGATCTGTTGCTTACACTATCCAAAGCTTTCAATTCAAAGGTGATTTTTTAATTGTGAACGCAGATACCTGGGTTGATCCTATTTCTATGGAAGAGCTTGCCAATTCTAAGTCACCTTCTATAGGAGTCATTTTTATACCGGATGTATCAAGGTATGGAAAGGTTACAATTGAAGAAGGTATGATTCAGAAATTTGAAGAAAAAAAAGAGAATGCTGGTTCAGGTTGGATTAACGCAGGAATTTATAAATTAAATGCGGATTTGTTTTTCGAAAAAGAAGGGGAGTTTTCAATGGAAAAAGAAATTTTCCCAAAACTAGCTTTTGAAAACGTACTTCGAGCCATTCCATTGGATACAGATTTTATTGATATTGGTATTCCTGAAGATTATAAACGTTTTCAAAATTGGATTATTTCTGGTCGGGAGAATAAACTTTGAATTTTGACTTATTTGTTGTTTCAAGTAGTAACTCGGTAGAGGAAACTTTATCCAAAATCGAATTAAATCATCTCGGCTTTGCTCTCGTGAAAGACAATGAAAACCAAATCATAGGTTTGGTTACTGATGGTGACATCCGTCGGATTTTATTAAAAGGAAAAAATCTAAGTACATCAATATTCGAATGTATGAACAGTGAGTTTACTTGGGCATCCAGTCAAACTCCCAGAGAACAATTATTAAAAATGTTAGATTCTCGCATACGTTTCATTCCCGTATTGGATGAAAAAAGAAGTTTAGTTGGAATTGTTACAAAAGATGAGTTACCTCATCTAGAAGAACGTAAGATTTATGCTAGAGCTAGATCACCAGTTCGGATTAGTTTTGGAGGTGGTGGTTCTGACCTAACTCATTTTTTTAGCAATGAGAAAGGAGCAGTGATTAACTCCACAGTCAGCTTATACACTCATGCTACATTAAGAATCAGAGAAGATTATAGAATTTTACTCAATTCACGTGACCTTAAAGATAAAATCGAATTTTCTGATTTTGATGAGTTAACCAAAACAGAGAGTAAATTTAAATTGTTTCAAGCTGTAATCAAAGTGGCACGACCAAATTTTGGATTCGAGTTGTATGTGCATTCCGACTATCCGATGAATTCAGGTTTAGGTGGGTCTGCAGTTGTTGCTTCTGCTATACTTGGATGTTTTAATCAATTTAGAAAAGATAAATGGGATAATCATGAAATCGCGGAGCTGGCGTTTCAAGCAGAGAGACTCGATATGGGAATTGCAGGAGGGTGGCAAGACCAATATGCGACCGTTTTTGGTGGTTTCAATTTTATGGAATTTGCCATGGACCAAAACATTGTGCACCCACTTCGTTTATCAAAAGATACTTTGATAGAACTAGAAGAAAGTTTAATATTATGTGATACTGCCACTACTCATGACTCAGGCAATATTCATGATGACCAACGTGAAACCATGAAACAATCAGATATCAAACAGAGAGTTCAATCGAATGTGGAACTAACGTATGAAATGCGAAATCACTTACTAAGAGGTCGGTTGTTAGAATTTGGAAAGTGTTTACATAAAGCATGGGAAATCAAAAGAGGGTTAAGTTCTAAAATATCTAATCAATTCTTAGATAAGATTTATGAAAATGCAATTGTCCACGGTGCAATAGGTGGCAAATTATTAGGAGCTGGTGGTGGTGGATTCTTTTTGTTTTATGTTCCACCATTTCAAAAACATAAAATTTTGGATTGGATGCAATCAGCAGGATTAAACTACCGACCTTTTCGTTTTGATTCGGAAGGGTTACAAGCATGGACAGTTCGAGAAGAACTAGATAAAGAGGAAATGAGCGTAATATGATTAAAATTGGAAATTTTGAGATTGGAGCCGGAAGGACATTTGTGATTGCTGAGATCGGAAACAATCACAATGGAGATTTGAATAAGGCTTTTGAGTTAGTAGATGTTGCCGTTGAAGTTGGTGCAGACTGTGCAAAGTTTCAAATGCGTCACTTAGATGAGGTATATCGAAGCAAAAGTTTACTTAAATCAGGAGAGGATCTAGGTACCGAATATATTTTGGATCTATTAGAGAAGTTTGAGTTGGATAAGGAATTTCATCGCAAACTAAACCTTTACTGCAAAGAAAAAGGAATTTTATATTTATGTACTCCCTGGGATAACAAAAGTGTCGATGTTTTGGAAACGTTTCCTGTTCCTGCATATAAGGTTGCTTCTGCTGATTTAACTAATGTGAAACTACTTGATAGGCTTATTGAAACTAAAAAACCATTAATTTTATCTACTGGAATGAGCCAAACGCAGGAGATATTGTTTACACGCGATTATCTAACAAAAGCGAACTCTGAATTTGTATTTTTACATTGTAATAGCACGTATCCTGCACCTCTTCATGATATAAATTTGAAATGGATGAATCAATTACGGGAATTTCATAACTACATCGGTTATTCGGGTCATGAGCGAGGAATCAATGTTACTCTTGCCTCCGTTGCTCTAGGTGCTATGGTTGTCGAGCGCCATCTAACATTAGATAGAACGATGGAAGGACCTGATCATGCTGCAAGTTTGGAAATGAAAGAATTCAAAACACTTGTATCTGGAATTCGTGAAATAGAATTAGCGACTGGAACTAGTCAATACGAAAGAAAGGTTAGCCAAGGGGAGATGATCAATCGAGAAAATCTTTCTAAAAGTTGTGTTGCGGCTGTTCCAATTTCAAAAGGAGCGATCATTACGAAAGATATGGTAAAGGTTTTGAGTCCCGGCCAAGGACTTTCACCTCAGAAAATGTATGATTTAATTGGAAAAAAGATGCAACGAGATATGGATGTTGAGGATTATTTTTTCCCATCCGATCTATCTGAAAAAAGAATTGAACCAAGACAATATAAGTTTACGCATCCTTGGGGTGTTCCTGTCAGATACCATGATTTTCAAGAATATTACCAACGGGTAAAACCTGATTTATTTGAATTTCATCTTTCCTACTCAGATATGGAGTTGGATCCAAATCAATATTTGAAAGGCACTTATGAATGTGAATTTGTGATACATGCTCCGGAGTTATTTGAAGGAAGCCATCTTATGGATTTGGCTACTCCAGATGAAAGTTATAGAAAAATTTCCCTAAAAGAAACCCAAAGGGTGATTGATATCACTCGCTCACTTAAGAAATTTTTTCCAAAAACAAAAAAGCCATTCATAGTAGCAAACATTGGCGGAATTTCCATGGATGGGAATTTACCAAAAGAGATATTACCTTCTTATTATGAACGTTTTGGTGAAAGTTTGAAATCATTAGATTTGGAAGGGGTTGAATTAATCCCACAAACAATGGCACCATTTCCATGGCATTTTGGAGGACAAAGATACCAAAATATTTTTGTTCATATTGCTGAAATTGAAGAATGGTGTAAAAAACTAAACTTAAGAATGTGTTATGATGTATCTCATACAATGTTAACCTGCAATCACTTTGGGTATGACTTTTATGATTTTTCTGAAAGGATCGCGCCATTTACTGCGCACATCCATATGGGAGATGCAAAAGGACTCAATGGTGAGGGTTTACAAGTGGGAGAGGGAGATATTGATTTTAACCGCCTTGGGAAAATTTTCGCAAAACACGCACCAAATGCTTGGTTCATTCCTGAAATTTGGCAAGGTCATAAAAATGGTGGAGAAGGGTTTTGGATCGCCCTGGAAAAATTAGAAGGAATTCTTTAATGTCTTTTGAAACAATCAGGAATGTCATCCAAGCATCGATTGATGTTAAAAAAGAAATTTTGGATTCAGAAGTAATTTTGGCACAAATTGATGAACTTGCCAACCATTGTTTAAAATCCTTACAATCAGGTGGAAAAGTAATTTTTGCGGGGAATGGTGGGAGTTTTGCCGACTCTCAACACCTAGCAGCGGAATTTATATCTCGTCTTCAATTTGATCGCGAACCTCTTGCATCAATTGCATTGGGAACCAATAGCTCGTCAACGACAGCCATTGGAAATGATTATGGATACGATCAAATATTTGTAAGAGAATTAAAAGCTATATCTCGAAGTGGAGATGTATACATTCCAATTAGTACAAGCGGTAATAGTCAAAATATACTGGCGACGATTGAAACAGCAAAAAGTCTGAACTTACATATAGTTGCCCTTACTGGAAATACAGGTGGTAAGTTAAAAGGACAAGTCCCTTGTATTTGTGTTCCATCGACAAGGACAGAACGAATCCAAGAATGTCATATTATGATTGGACATATTATTTGTGGATTAGTTGAGGATCGATACTTCAAAAAATGAAACTAACACATTGTTATTTATGTAATTCAAATTCTTTTCTCAATCGACCAGGTAAAGTTAGAGATAATAGTAATCTTGAAATTAAAGAATGTGAAAACTGTGGTTTAGTATTTTTGTCTTCTTTTGATCATATTGATCAAGAGCATTACAAAGATTCTGGTATGCATGGAAATGATCTACCTGAAATACCAGAATGGTTGAAAGAAACAGAAAAAGATGACGAAAGACGATTTCAGTTTTTGAAAGATAAATTAACCAACCGAACGATATTAGATTTTGGATGTGGAGTCGGTGGTTTTTTACTAAAAGCAAAAACAATTTCGAAGTCAGTTTCTGGCATTGAATTAGAAACACGTTTGCAAAAACATTTTATTGAAAATAGCTTAGATGTATCTACTGATTTAGCAGAGCTCATCAGTAAAAAGAAAACTTTTGATTTAATCACTGCATTTCATGTAGTAGAACATCTCTCCGATCCAGTGAGTATCATCAAATCTCTCTCAAAACTATTGAATCAGAATGGAGAATTGATTATAGAGGTTCCAAGTGCAAATGATGTTCTGTTGACCTTGTATGAGAATAAAGCTTTTTCTGAATTTACCTATTGGAGTCAGCATTTATTCCTTTTTAATGCAAACACCTTAGATGCACTGATAAAACGCACAAATTTAAAACTAAATTGGATCAAACACATTCAGCGTTATCCTCTTTCCAATCATTTGTACTGGTTAACAAAAGGGAAACCAGGTGGGCATAAGATTTGGAACCAATTGAATTCTGTAGAATTAGAAAAAAATTATGAGGCAGTTTTGGCTGCGAATGGTCTTACGGATACACTCATAGCGTCCGTATCATTAAATAAGGAATAAGTCATGAAAAATCCTTTAGGAGTTATGCAAGGGAGATTACTCCCGAAATACAAGGGAAGGTACCAAGCGCATCCAGTTGATTATTGGCTAGATGAGTTTCCAATCGCTAAATCCTTGGGTCTTGATTGTATTGAATTCATCCTCGATTATAACGATTTTGAAAAAAATCCATTAGTAACTGATTCTGGAATCGTTCAGATACAAAACCAAATGAATGAAACAGGTGTGAAAGTTCTTTCGATTTGCGCTGATTATTTTATGGAAGCACCTTTCCATTCTGAAGATTTTGCAATTGCGAAAGAGAGTCAGAAAGTTTTGTTAGAATTATTACGCCAAGGGAAAAAACTTGGAGTTAAAGATATTGTAATTCCATGTGTAGACCAATCTTCCTTAAAATCAGAGATAGACAAAAAGAAATTTTTTGAAAGTTTGTCTCCACTGGTAAAAGAAGCTGAAAACGTAAATATTAATTTGTCTTTAGAAACTGATTTGGGTCCTAGTGATTTTTTAGAAGTCATAAGGATGTTTGATTCTCGGTCCGTAAAAGTAAACTATGATATTGGGAATAGTGCCTCGTTAGGATTTGATCCAGATGAGGAATTTAATATGTATGGAAAATATATTAGTGATATTCATATCAAAGACAGAAAAAGAAATTCAGGATCCGTCGAATTGGGAACAGGGGATGCACAATTTCAGAAGGTTGTAAATCAGATACAACAACTCCATTATGAGGGTCCTTTCATTATGCAAGCTTATCGAGATGATGAAGGATTAGAGATATTTAAACGTCAATTAGATTGGGTAAGAAGGAATTTTTTAAATTAAAATATATGAGTAATACGATTGCAATCATCCCTGCAAGAAGTGGATCAAAAAGTATAAAAGATAAAAATTTAGCTAAATTGAGTGGGCATCCACTTATTGCCTATAGTATTGCTGCTGGAGTTTTGTCTAAATCTGTAAGTCGAACAATTGTATCCACAGACTCAGAAGAATATGCAGAGATTGCGAAAAGATATGGTGCAGAAGTTCCTTTCCTACGTCCTTTCGAATATTCAACCGATACTTCAACAGATAGGGACTTTATGCTCCATGCCATGCAATGGATAAAAGAGAAAGAAAATAAAGTACCCGAATTTTGGGTACATCTCAGACCAACGACACCCTTACGAGATCCAAAACACATTGATGAAGCATTAAAAATAATAGAATTGGATGTTAGTGCCACGGCTTTACGTTCTGCTCATATTTGTTCTGAATCACCATTTAAATGGTTTAGAAAGAATGAAAGTGGTTATCTTACTGCATTGACTACTGAAGAAACCTCACTGGATAGGTTTAATTTGCCTAGGCAATCATATCCAGATGTTTTCATTCCAGATGGTTATGTGGATGTAGTAAGAAGTTCCTTTGTCTTAGGCACAAATTTGTTTCATGGAAATAAAGTAATAGGTTATGTTTCTCCAGCTTGTACTGAAGTAGATTCACCTGAAGAGTTAGATATACTTGAATTCCAAATTAAGAAATACGGTTCCCCATTATTAGAATATTTGAATCAATTGGAGAGTAAATAAATGGCAGGTCATGGATTTAGTCATATCCCACAAGAAGTTGAAAAGGTAAATTCAAAGTATCGTAAAATAAATACTCAGATACCAGTTCCAGAAAGTATCCCATTGTTAGAAAAAATGTATGAGGTGGAATCCCGATCAATGCATGGTCAAATGCCAATCATTTGGGATAAAGCAGAAGGTTTTCAAGTTTATGATAAATGGGGAAACACTTGGATCGATTTTAGCAGTACTATTTTTGTAACGAATGCTGGTCATGGAAACAAACGGATTGTTGAAGCATTAAGAAAAGTTCTCGATAAACCGCTATTACATACTTATACCTATGGGAATATTGAAAGGATTGAATATCTAGAATACTTAATTGCTAATACACCAAAACAATTTGAAAAAGCATTTTTGTTATCTGCTGGAACTGAAGCAACTGAATGTGCTTTAAAACTAATGAGATTACATGGCCATAAAAAAGGCAAAAAAAAGGGTGGTATCATTTGTTTTGAAGGAAATTGGCATGGTCGGACTTTAGGTGCTCAAATGATGGGATGGAATCCAAGTCAGAAGGAATGGATTGGATATCTAGATCCAAATATTTTCCATTTGCCATTTCCTTATCCATGGAGAGAAGAAGCCGTTAACGATCCTAAAGGGTTTTTTACAAAAGGATTGGAAACACTTTGTAAAGAAAAAAATATCGATCCAAAAACTGACATTTCTGGATTTATGTTGGAAACATTTCAAGGATGGGGTGCTGTTTTTTATCCAAAGGAATTTGTACAAGCATTAGTTGAGTTCGCGCATAAGAATGATATCCTGGTTTCATTTGATGAAATGCAGGCGGGTTTTGGGCGTACTGGAAAATTATTTGGTTATATGCATTATGGAGTAGAACCTGATATTTTATGTTGTGGAAAAGGAGCTGCTTCCAGTTTACCATTATCCCTAGTTTTAGGATCTGCAGAAGTTATGGATCTTCCAGATATTGGTTCAATGAGTTCTACGCATTCTGCAAGTCCAATGATTTGTGCGGCAGGGAAAGCAAATTTAGAATCTTTACTTGAAGATGGTTACATAACTAATTCTGAAAAATTAGGACTTAAATTTCATGAAGAACTTCAAAAAATTAGAACAAAATATTCTAATTTTATTAGTTCCATACAAGGTGTTGGTCTCCTTGCTGCAGTGATTTTTAATGATCAACAAGGAAAACCTTTATCTTCCCTTTGCGATTTGATTTCCGAATATTGTTTGCAAAGAGGTTTGATAGTTGTTCATACAGGCCGTGAATCCATAAAACTTGCACCGCCACTTTCAATTAATGAAGAGGCTTTATTGGAAGGATTAAATGTCTTCTCTAGTGCAATCGATGATGCTATCAAAAAGTCTATATGATCAAAAAAACTAGGCATACAGGTTTAGTCATAAGAAATCTTAGTAAGTCTTTGAACTTCTATGAAAATCTTGGTTTTCAATTATGGAAGAGAGAGATTGAAGAAGGGAAATTTATAGATACTGTTGTTGGTATTCAATCAGTAAGTGTGGAAACAGCAAAATTACATGGTCCAGATGGTTCTATGATTGAATTACTTCAATACCATTCTCATCCAGAGAATAAGGAAAAGGTAAATTCACCTTCCAATACTCTCGGTTGCTCTCATATAGCATTTACAGTTGATAATATAGAAGAAACATGTAAGCAGATTATTGAAATGGGAGGTAATCTGGTCAATCAGCCCGCCATATCACCCTCTGGAAATGTTAAGGTTGCATATTGCCATGATATAGATGGGATATTACTTGAATTAGTAGAGGAACTCGTATGACAGATTATTTAAGAGTTATTTATGATGAAGGATCACATCCATATACAGATTATCCAAGTAAACTAGTTTCTTATCTTTATCAATCGTTTGGATTAAAACCAGGATTAAAAATACTAGAGCCAGGTTGTGGTAGAGGTGAGTTTCTTTTAAATTTTAAAAAAATGGGATTGGATTGTGTAGGGGTCGATCTTTCAAAAGAAGCAAAGAAGTTTTTAGCAACACAGGAAATTCCTGTCCATTTATGTAATGCGGATCAGGAAAAATTACCATTCAAAGATAATACCTTTGATGTTATCTATAATAAAAGTTTCTTAGAGCATTTGCGGAATCCTGACTTTTTCTTAAAAGAAGCAAGAAGGGTATTAAAACCCGGGGGAATTTTGATTTGTTTAGTTCCTGATTGGGAATCAAATTATAAAATTTATTTTGATGATTTTACTCATAGAACCCCATTTACAAAAATCTCTCTATTGGACATTTTTAAAATCTGTGATTTTGACAGTCCAAGAGTTTATATATTCCGACAACTTCCCATTGTTTGGAAATATCCGTTTTTAAACTATTTTTGTGCTTTGATAAGTCCATTCATACCTGTACGAACTCAGAATAAATTTTTCAGATGGTCTCGTGAATTGATGTTAGTCGGCTCCGCTTATAAATCCCGATAAAGTTGTAAGGTTCAATTGAATTTAAATTTAAAAAACAAAAGAGTTTTTGTTTCAGGTGGAAGCAAAGGTATTGGATTAGCAATCGTACGGGGTTTTTTAAGCGAAGGTGCTCGAGTTGCACTTACTTCGCGTAATCTTGAGTCTCTAGAGTTAACTTATAAAAGTTTGAAGGAAGAATTCCCAAATTCAGATATTCTGTATTTTGGATCTGATGCAACAGATGCAAAAAATACATCTAAAGTATTTGATTCAATTATGAATGAATGGAAAGGATTAGACATTGTGATTTCAAATGTTGGTGATGGAAGGAGTACTCAAGAAGTTTTACAGTCAGAAGAACAATTTGATCGGAGTTTAAAAATTAATCTAAAATCTGCAGAAAACGTTGTAAGAGAATTTTTGAGAACAAATTCTGAAAAAATCGGATCCATTTGTTTCATATCTTCTATTACTGGCCTAGAGGCATTTGGTGCTCCGACAGATTATTCAGTGGCTAAAGCAGCTGTAATTGCCCTTTCTAAAAATCTGGCACGAAAGTTAGCTCCTGGAATTCGTGTGAATTGTATTGCTCCAGGCAATGTTTACTCTCCAGGTGGTAGTTGGGATGAGAAGATTAAGTCAGATCCAAAGCGTATTGCAAGTATTATCGAAAATACAGTTCCTATGAAACGGTTTGGAACACCTGATGAAATTGCAAATGTAGTTTTATTTCTTTCTTCTGAAAAAGCATCATTTATTACAGGATCCTGCGTAGTTGTTGACGGTGGACAAACAGTAGGCAATCACTAAGGTATCTTATGGAACATTTATTTAGTTTAAAAGATAAAGTCATTATTATAACAGGTGCTACTGGTCTTCTTGGTAGCCAACACGCTGAAGTTGTGGCGGAGGCAGGTGGTATTCCCATATTACTCGATTTGAACCAAAAAAACTGCGATGAATTATCCAATCGTATACAAACAAAGTATAATGTTGAGGCAGTAGGTTATAAAGTAGATATTACAAATGAAGAAGAAATTTTAGAAAATGTTGCTTTAATCAAAAAGAAGTTTAATTCAATTCATGCATTGATTAATAATGCGGCTAACAATCCTAAAGTCGAAGATTCATCCGAAAAGGCATTTTCAAGGTTGGAAAATTTTCCACTATCTGTATGGAATTCTGATTTAGCTGTTGGTCTCACTGGATCCTACTTGTGTGCAAAACATTATGGACATTTGATTTCAACGAATGCCAATGGCGGAACGATTTTGAATATATCATCTGATTTAGGCATTATAGCGCCAGACCAAAGGTTGTATCGAAGAAATGGACTACCGGATGATCTTCAACCAGTAAAACCTGTAACTTATTCCGTAGTGAAAGCTGGATTGATTGGGTTAACTAGATATCTTGCGACATATTGGGCAGAAAAAAATGTACGATGTAATGCAATATGCCCAGGTGGAGTCGAAAATAATCAAAATGAAGATTTTCTAAAAGAGGTAAAGTCTCGGATTCCATTGGGGAGAATGGCTAAAAAAGATGAGTACAAAGGTCTAGTTTTATTTTTGTTAAGTGATAGTGCTAGTTATCTAAATGGATCCATTATTTCTGCCGATGGCGGACGAAGTGTTTGGTAGTAACGATCAATTAATTTTTTGATTAACACATTCCCTTTAAGTTTAATTTAAATCAATTGGCTATAAATTTAGTTACCTTTAATTCCTCTGAAATTTGGACTAATGAATCATTAGATTTTTTTGAGAGGACCATTTTGGAAGAATTAACAGATTCAATTGATGGTGAATTACATATAATTCTATCTGGTGGAAATACTCCGATACCAATTTATAAACGTTTTTCTGAGTTAGATCTTCCTTGGGATAAATTTCATTTTTGGTTGGCTGATGAAAGGTGTGTTCCTTTCGCACATGAAGATCGTACTGAACCGGTGATCAAAAACGTTCTAGGTAGCTACATAACGAGTTTATCAAAGTTTCATTCAATACCCGAGAAAGAACCAATCACTGCGGCAAAATCAATGGACCAAGTTTTAAAGGCAATTCCCAAATTTCATTTTGCGTTTTTAGGAATCGGTGAGGATGGTCATACGGCAAGTTTATTCCCTGGTTATCAGTTAGAAGATAATTCTAATGACTTAGATATGATACCAATTTTTGAATCTCCAAAACCTCCCAGAGAACGAGTTAGTTTATCTGTAAAATGTATCAATCGCTCAAATCATATTTTGTTTTTAACAAAAGGAAATGGGAAAATGGAAATTCTAAAAGAAGTGATGAATGGCGCAGAGTTACCTGTTAACTTAGTTCGCGGTAAAAAAAGTTCTCAAATTTATTTTTGTACGGAATAAGATGAAAGTATTAGTATTTGGTGGTTCTGGTTTTTTAGGTTCTCATGTGTCGGATGCATTGAGTGAAGCGGGACATGATGTAACAATTTTTGATCGAAATCCTTCCGTTTATTTACGTCCCAATCAGAAGATGATTGTCGGTGACTTATTAGATCAAAATTTTGTTTTATCCTCAGTTAAAGGATTTGATGTAGTTTATAATTTTGCAGCTTTGGCTGACCTTAACCAGGCTTTAAATAAACCGATTGATACAATTAAAATCAATGTTCTTGGAAATTCATATATTTTGGATGCCTGTGTTCAGCATAAAGTCCAACGTTTTATATATGCAAGTACGGTTTATGTGTTTAGCAGAGAAGGTGGTTTTTATAGGTGCAGCAAACAATCTTCAGAAGCATACATAGAGGAATATCAAAAGTCTTTTGATCTTGATTATACAATATTAAGGTATGGTTCCCTGTACGGGCCGAGATCTGATGAGTCTAATGGATTGTTTCGTATCGTCAAATCAGCTTTAGAAACTGGAAAAATTACTTATGAAGGTAGTGCTGATAGTTTAAGAGAGTATATCCATGTCGAAGACGCTGCAAAAGCAAGTGTTGTTGCTATGGGGGAAGAGTTTAAGAATCAAAGTGTCGTATTGACAGGCCAAGAACCAATGAAGGTGATTGAATTGTTAAAAATGTTAGCTGAAATTTTGGGTAGACCTGATTCAGTTTCGTTTAATGAAGGAGATCAAGTCGGACATTATGTGCGTACTCCTTATGCATACCAACCAAAACTGGGAAGGAAATACATTCCTCCTATGCATGTAGATTTGGGACAGGGACTCTTACAATTGATTGAAGAGATTAAAAGAGATAATTTGTAAGTTTCCCACAGGTATTTGTTTTTTTGAGTTTAAATCAATATAAAATTATTTTCTGGGATTTCGATGGTGTTATCAAAGATTCAGTCCATATCAAAACAAAGGCCTATCTAGATCTTTTTCCCAAAGCAGATGCCGTAATCAAAGGGAAAATAAAAGATCACCATTTACGGAATGGTGGAATCTCCCGTTTTGTTAAAATTCCCCTATATTTGGAATGGAATGAAATCGAAGTCAGTGATGAAAACATTTCTAAATATTTGGCAGAATTTGCAAATATTGTGACAAATGCCGTTATTCAATCTGATTGGATTCCTGGAGTGGAAGCAGTAATTTCGCAGAAACTAAAAAATCAAGTTTTTGTGATCGTAACTGGTACTCCTCAGAATGAAATAGAATCAATAGTAGAAAAGTTGAATATTGCTGATAAATTTGATAAGATTTTTGGATCACCCGCGGAAAAATCCGAAGTGATTAAAAGTTCGCTCATTCATTATCCAATCAATCCAAAAGATGCACTGATGATAGGTGATAGTGAATCTGACTTTAAAGCAGCATACCAAAATGGAATCGATTTCCTGTTTTGTGATTCCGGAGAAGAATCTGACTTTTCAAAATCATTCTTAGGTAATAGAATTAAAGACTTTAGGAGTTACTTATGATAGTAGCGTTGTTACTTGGACGTAAGGGAAGTATTGGATTTCCTGGCAAAAATACATATAAGATAAATGGGAAACCGTTAGCTTGGTACCCTATGAACGTTGCGAAATTAACGAAAGAAATTGATAAAATTTATTTATCTACTGATGATCCTGAGTTAATGAAAATAGCTAAGGAAGAAAACGTGGAGGTTATAGAGAGACCACCACATTTAGCAACGAAAGAAGCTCTCGGCGAACATGCCTACCAACATGGATTTTCAGTCATTAAAGAAAGGAATCCTGGAGTTGAGATAGAATTAGTAGTTTTATTATTTTGTAATGCAGCGACACTTACTTCGAAAATCGTTTCGGAAGGCATTCAAGCTTTAAGAGACAACAAAGAGGCCGACTCTGCAGTGACAGTTTCAAAATATAATATGTGGTCTCCTCTTCGCGCTAGAAAAAAAGACCAAACCGGTTACTTGCAACCATTTGTTCCCTTTGAAACCTTTGGTGACCCTAAAACATTAAATTGTGATAGGGATTCACAAGGAGATGTTTTATTTGCCGATATGGGACTTTCAATCGTTAGACCTAAAAATCTAATTCAATTAGAGGATGGAATGTTACCTCAAAAATGGATGGGACAAAGAATACTGCCACTTTATCAGGAAGCTGGATGTGATGTAGATTATGAGTGGCAAATTCCGGTAGTGGAATGGTGGCTAAAGAAATACGGAGAATTTAATTAAGCTTATGAAAGAAATTGATCCAAAAGTATATAAAAAACATCACAGTTTCCAAGATTTCAAAAGTCACAAAACTGGCATCATTGAATACCAAAAATCTCGAGCAATTCGCGTTTTAGATGAATGGTCAGCTGGAACTTTAAAAACGTCTCACAATGTTCATAAAAAAGATAACTTTGTAGAGGTATTAGATGCTGTCACAAAGGATCTAAAGTCTGATACGATTGACTCTGCGTTCAAAATTACACCATTCATTGCTGAAGAAATGTATACTTATAACGATGAGGAACTATTAAGATTCTTTTATCATCGATATCGTTATGACGTTTTTCCTCAGCTCGAAAAACTTGATTCGTTTCCACCATATTTACAAATTGAACCATCTTCGATTTGTAATTATCGGTGCGTATTTTGTTATCAGACAGACACAAATTTTTTCAAGAAGACAACCCCAGGTATGGGTCAGATGTCCATTGAATTATTCCAGAAGATTGTGGATGAAGCGTATGGAAATATTGAATTTCTTTCCTTGGCTTCAAGAGGGGAACCTTTACTTGCGAAAGATATTGAGAAAATGTTAATATATGTTAAGGGGAAATTTCTAAATTTAAAAGTAAATACAAATGCATCTTTATTAACTGAGGGGAAAGTCCATGCACTTCTTTCTGGTGGAGTAAAAACTGTTGTTTTTTCGGCCGATGCAGCAGAAGAACCACTTTATAGTCAATTAAGAGTAAATGGCAAACTTGAAAAAGTACTCAGTAATATCAAAATGTTTCAATCAATTAGGGAAAAAGAGTATTCTAATTTACCGATTATCACTCGAGTATCGGGTGTTAAAGTTACAGAAAAACAAGATATGGATTCTATGGAGAGGGTTTGGGGTGGACTTGTAGACCAAGTTGCATTCGTGAATTATAACCCCTGGGAAAATATTTATGAAACCAAACCAAATGGCCAAACGAAACTTTGTTCTGATCTCTTTCGGCGTATGTTTATTTGGCAGGATGGATTGACAAATCCATGTGATAGTGATTATAAATCAGACTTAAAGATTGGAAAATTTCCTGAATCCAATATATCCGAATTGTGGAGAATGGAAAGATATGAAAATCTAAGGAATGCGCATAAATCTGGAAATAGGCAATTAGTTCATCCATGCAAGGGATGTGTTGTAGTTTAAATATTCAGTGAAACTATCAATTTCCAATATACTTTGGACAAAAGGTGAAGATCAATTTCCAAATTTTCTTAAGCATTGTGCTACTATTGGTTTTTCAGGAGTTGAGTTAGCTTTAAGTTGTTTTTGGGAAGAACCGACTCACGCAACTAAAAAACAAATCCAAAATTTAAAAGAACAAATTGATTTTTTCCAATTGGAAATTTCTGCGTTACATTCGCTAACATTTACCCGTGAAGACTTAGAATTATTTGGTCCAGCAATCAAACGATATGAGTTGTTAGAATATTCTAAAAGATATATTGAGATTGCAGAAGAGTTGAATTGTCAAAATATCGTATTTGGTTCACCAAAATCTAGGAAAATGAATGGAAAGTCAAAAGCAGAATGTGACGATATTTTTTTAGATTTTTTAAGAGACATTGATATTGTATCAGCAAACACTTATGTAAACATAGAACCTTTAAATGTTTCCACTTGTGATTATCTAAATACATTTGATGATATTCTCATATTATTAAAAAAGGAAACTTTTAAAAATATTAAAATACAACTAGATGTAAGGACTTTTATCGAAAATGTTGAAGCTTTGGAGATCTTAGATTTAAACTTTCAATATGTACATCATTGCCAGGTGAGTGATCCAGGATTAAATTTGCCATCCTCTGAATTTAGTGAATACCACGCTAAAACTTCAGAAATCTTAAAGAAAAATGGATACAGTGGATTTGTTGCAGGTGAAATTTTAAATAGAGATCGTTTAGATGATAAGTTGTTTTTGAAAAGTGCCTATGATAGTTTGATACAATATTATGGATAAAATCAATTTGTTAATTTCAGGCGCGAATAGTGATTTAGCTAAACCTATGATTAATCGAGTATTGAATATGCACCAAATTGATCATATTCACTTTTTGACGCACTCGGAATTTAACATTAAGGAAGATAGGGTTACAGTATATAAATTAGATTTTTCAAATTCAGAGGAATTTGAAAGAATATCTGAATCTCTGAAACTTGCGAATATTACACATTTTATACAATACCATGGCTTTGCATATAAAGGAGATGATCTTAAATCTTTAAATTTGCAAAATCTATACAAAACATTAGATATTAATTTAATCTCTGTTGTGGAGATTTTGAAAGTTTTATTACCCCAAATGGAAAAAAATAAATTTGGTAGAATTGTGCTGATGTCAACAGCATCAGCTAGTTATGGGGGAGGCTTAAATGGTTTTAGTTATGGATTGGCAAAACATGGAATTATTTATTTAACAAAACATTTGGCAAAATACTATACTAAACAAAATATTCTGACTAATGCAGTTTCTCCTGGTTTTATAAATTCTAAGTTTCATACTGATGTATTAGGTAGATCAGAAACAGAATTGCAAAAAAGAGCTGAATTGGTTAGATTAGGCAGATCTGGATCAGCGGAAGATGTAAATAAAGTGATTTATAATTTAGCATTTGAGAATGATTATATCTCAGGTGAAAATATAAAAATTGACGGTGGAGATTTTATTTAAAAGAGGAAAATATGTACGATTTTTATTTTGGTGAAAAAGAACAAATATTCGAAGACGAAAAAAATTATTTACTAACAGTTAAAAGGATGATGCCTCGTTGGTGTAATTCAATTCCTGATTCAGAGTTTCTAGCGATTTATGACGATTTAATGTCATCTAACATTGTCGATTCGAATTCAAGCGGAGTCATTGTTGAGACAGGTTGTGGGGCAAGTACGATTGTTTTAGCTTACTTTGCGATGAAATATGGCAAAAAACTCTATACTTGGGATACAAATCAAAATAAACTAGCTTACATTCGAAACATTATTTGTGATACTCATCAAAGAACTTTAAACAAGAGACTTCATGATAATTGGATTTATATTGGCTACCTTAGTACCTCGAAAGAATTAGGAATTCCTATGTTATCTGAAAAATCAGAAACTATCGATTTTGGTTTTTTTGATTCTGAACATACTTCTGATGTGTTGATTCCAGAGTTGGAATTTGCATTAAAATTAGCAAATGATAAAGCAATTTTTGCGTTAGACGATGCAAACTATCGTTATCGTCATAAGAATATTGCTTATGTGAATGTGTTTCGTAAGAAATTAGGTTTGGCGCCAGTGCCTGAAATTCCAGAAAATCTGGGTGATTCTTACTATGTTCTAGCAGAGAATATTATCAAAGCAACGTATCCAAATTCAAATAAAATAAGTGATACATACAAAGATAATTTTAAATCCGATATTTTTTGGGATTATTTTTCAAATGATAGAGCAATCATGAATAACTTGGGAATGGAGAAGTTACAAGAACTGGAACATCGTTATGATAGTTTTCGAATTCTCAAATAGATCTTAGTACGTTGGTGATTCTAGATCTAGATGTAGGATTCAGGTTCAATCAAGTATCCTAAAGCATAAAAAATAGCTTCTGAAGTTAGAATTGATTTTTCAGAAGTGACTTATTATGTATTGGTATTAATATTTCTCGATTCAATGAATTATTTATAAGATGTTAAGTTCTAAAATTGTATATTTTTTCAGACTTCCTTTTTATAGATTTTTTAATGCGGTAAGTCCTGGAATTCATTTGATTCGAAGGAAGTTAGCAAATAACCAATGTTCATTTATACGCAATGATAATAGATTTTATAAACTAAAAGGAAAATATAATGGTTCTGAATGTTTCATTGTTGGGAATGGACCTAGTTTAAAAGTTGAAGATCTAAATTGGTTAAAGGAAAAAAATATTCCATCTTTTGGTGTGAATAAAATCCATTTAATTTATCCGCAGTCCGAATGGAGACCTACATTTTACGTATGTGAAGATATCCCTGTTTTAGAAACAATTAAAGATATCGTGAATGAACAGAAAAACATTCTGAAATTTGTGATGGGAATACCAGGTATCAAATATGATCGAAACACGATTTTTATAAAGAGAATTGCATCTGAATTTACTGATATGAATTTTTTTGAGGAACCTGTCCCTTATCTCTTTTGCGGGCAAACTGTGATTTATTTATGTTTGCAGTTAGCAATGTTTATGGGTTTTAAAAAGATATATTTGTTAGGTATTGATTTTAGTTGGAATTTTGATGATGCAGATCCTGATGAGAAAGGATTTTCAATTTTAAAAACTGATTCTCCTCATTTTGTTCCTAATTATTTTAAAAAGGGTGAAAAACAATATTTGGTGACTCGGGAACATTTCGATTATATGGTTAGGATTTTGAATTTTGCAAAAAATATCATGAATGCAAAAGGTATTGAAGTTTTTAATGCAACTAGAGGTGGAAAACTAGAGGTTTTTACTCGTGTTTCGATGGATACTTTGAAAAAAAGAGATTCCAGAAATTAAGATTTCGGATTTTATCATTTAATTATTTATTTTGACCAAAAAATTAATATTACATCCAAATCAATTTGAATTAGAAGATATTCATAATGATGATACTCTTTTTTTATATCCTTCTGCCTTTTTGGATAAAAAGAATATCCAATTACGAAGCATAAATGAAAAGAATTTAGTAAATCTTCGTTTCAGTGTGGATCAATTTGATCAGGAATTTAACTATTCTAATGTTTTTACAATTAAATTAATTCGGGAATTAATTCCGATATTAAATGAATACTATGGAGTGGAGAAATCCGAACGGTTTTGGTTTACTCTACTATTAGCGGATTTAAAAGAAATTATCGAAATCGTATATGCGAGATTTTTGCAATTACATTCAATATCTGATCAATTCTCAGCAGTAATGATTGAAAATTGTGAAGATTTTTTAAGATATGAATCGGGAAGACTTTTTTATCTAAATACCAATTTCATTTCAACTGTAGATTGGGCCTTATCTTCTTTTATCATAAAAAATTCCGAATTAATCAATCGTTCCAATTGTAACTTCATTCATGTCAAATCAATTGAACGCCCTATGTTTAAAAAGGATTGTTTTTATTATGATAAAATGGTGGCCGATGAAAACAATCGATTGGTTAACATTCGCAAACATTGGTTTCCATATTATGTTTCATTTCGGGCTAACGAAGTATCGGTTCATTTGGATTATGATGAAAAAATAAATGAAGAATTTGCTAGGTTAGGCGGAGAAAGTAAAAAGTTTTTCGCTTATTATTCAGGATTTCCAAAATTTACTATCTGGAAAAATAAACGTTTCTTTCAAAAAATAAAAAATCGACTATTAGGAAATTCCGAAAATTCTTTTGAATCTTTTTTTATAAAGAATATTGGAACATTTTTGCCAAACTCTTTTCTGAATTTTAGGATTCCTCAATATTGCAATTTTCGGTTTTTGAAAATTGGGATGCCTAGTTCGTCAGTCCTAGAAGCTGTGAGTCGAGAAAACGGTGGGAGTTTTTTTGGAATCCAACATGGCACAGCTTATGGTATGTATACAAATGGAACACAAGAATGGACAGAACGCAAAGTCTCAGATGGCTTTATTTCTTGGGGATGGACAGGCGAAGAGAATCAAGATAGGATTATCCCATTTCCCAGTCCAATGTTATCAAAATTTATAATGAATGAAATAGGGGATCAGAAAAAATCTTTAAATTCACACTTAATTGGTGTTATCTTTAATACTACATATACTCGAGTTGGAAAATTTTTGCGAGTTGCGATGCCTTTTTTTCTAAAGGATAATTTAATACTTTTAAATAAAACTCTTGGGATTTTGAACAGTTTGGTTCAAAAGGAAATAGTTGTTTCTGAATATGCGTATGAACAAGGTTATGATTTAAAATCTCAATTGGATGAAGATCTAGTCAAATCTGCGGACATACATTTTAAATCAATGGTAGGCGAGAGATTAATCAATGAATCGGCTTTAATTGTCTCGAACTCATTGGGAACTTCATTTTTTGAAAGATTGGTTTTGAATAAACCAATCATTGTATTTAACGATTTTTTTGAGCTTTCTAATTATAATGACCTTTGGAAAGAATTACTGGATAATTTGATTTTTTCAGAAATCTATTTGGTAGAAGAAGAAATATTCAAGAAAAGAATTGGTGGGAATGTCGATGAATTGTCAACATGGTGGTATTCTGATAGAGTGCAAAATGCTAGACAAATGGTTTTGAATAAATACTTGAAATTGGATAAAGATTGGAAAAATATTTTCAAAGAATTCATTCAATTCAATTTAAATGATCTACCTTTTAAGCCGGATTCTTCAAAAGTTCCTGTTTTTGTTAAATTTTATTCTTGGTTATTCTTTCGACTTAAAAGTTTTTCTATTTTTAAATAATAGAAATTATTTCTCATTATATAAGAAAATTATTTTCGCAGAAACTTCATTAGGTAAGTGTGTGATTCATTGAAAAGTATTGATAAAACAAATATTATTTTAACTGGTGCGACTGGTTTTGTCGGTTCTTATTTTAAATTAAAATTAGATTCACCGAATCTTTTTTCCACTTCAAAATCGGGTGGTGCCAATGTGAATCCAATTGATTTGACAAATAAGGATGACTTGGTTAAATTTTTTGAATTTTCCAAACCAGATATTTTAATTCACATAGCTGGTAACAAAGATGTTGGTTTTTGTGAGAAATTTCCTGATGAAGCAAGAAAAGTAAATGTAACAGCGACAAAATACTTAGTCGATCTTTGTAAAAAATACAAAACTAAGTTTGTATATTTATCGACTGATTATGTGTTCGATGGTAAAAGAGGAAACTATAAGGAAACTGATATACCTTTGCCTAGTTCTGAATATGGAAAAATGAAATTGGAGTCTGAGGAAATTATATCTAATTCTGGCATTGATCATATCATCATTCGTTCTGGTGCTTTATATGGTTTGAATGGTAAATTTTACCAATGGGCTGTGAATTCTTTAAGGGATGGAATTCAAATTGAAGCAATAGTGGATTCATATTTTACTCCTACATTATTAGATGACCTTTATGATATTACGCTTAAACTTATTTCCAATCACTTTAATGGAATCATTCATATAGTAGGCAAAAATAAAGTGTCAAGATTTCAGATGATTTCGAAAATTGCTGATTCAATCCGAATCCTAGATCCGAAATTGAAACCGATCACAATAGCTGAATCTGGATTATTTTTTATGCCAGACTTATCACTTTGTCCTGACAAATTAAATAAAGAGTTAAATATTTTTACTCATACATTAGAAGAAGGTTTGGAATACTTAGCGAGTACTTCCAAAAATTAGAATGAAGATTAGTTACATTATAACCACTTTTAATAGAGGTGAAAAGGTCTTAAAAACGATTCAATCTATTTTACAGCAATCAAAACAATTGGAAGAAATTGAAGTAATCGTTGTAGATGGTGGTTCCAAAGACAATACAGTTGCTTTGGTCCAAGAGTTGGCGAAATCGGAACCAAAATTAAAGTTAATCGTTGAAGATGCGCCTGGTGTTATGCCTTCACGGCATAGTGGGGCAAAAAAAGCTACTGGAGAAGTGCTCGTTTACATAGAAGATGATGTTCAAGTATCCAACACTCATGTAAAATCGATATTGGAAATTTTTTCAAATGGAAAAAATTTAATGGCAACAGGACCTTGTGAACCAGATTATTTATCAAAAGATTTCCCAAATTGGTATCAATCGCTTTGGTTTACTGACCCATCTATCCCTAATTCAAAAATTAATGGATGGTTTAGTTTGATGAATCTTGGAGATAAAATTATAGACGTTGATCCTTCTTACGTTTGGGCACTCAATTTCGCAATCAGAAAGGATCTACTTTTTGAATTAGGCGGTTTTCATCCTGATTTATCACCTCCAAAGTGGAAAGTTTTTCAAGGAGATGGTGAATCTGGTTTATCCTATAAAGCTGCTGAAAAAAGCATTTTAGCCATTTATCATCCCGGACTCAAAGTTCTACATGAAATTCAAGAAGATCGATTTAATACTAAGTATCTTGAAAGAAGATTTTTTTTCCAAGGAATCTCGGATTCTTTTTCTGAATTAAGGAAATCTAAGAAAGTTAAATCACTTTTGAAAAATTATATTATTCTTTTTTACATTTCTTCAAGACTTTTCAAAAAGAAATTATTTAGAAATCATATTTCTGTTGATCTTATATGTGAAAAAGCAAGGTTAAAAGGATACTTATTCCACCAACGTTCTTTTCGTTATGATAAAACCGTTAGAGATTGGGTTCTAATGGATACTTATATTGATAAGGCCGTACCAAATCCTATTCCAATCCGTATAGTCGATAAAATTTTTTTAATGGTATAAACTTATGTTAGATGAACTTACACATGATGGCAAATTATTAGCAATGATCCTTCGAACAAATTTCAAGAAGGAAGGGATTGAATTTTTCACTCCGCCTGAATTTTCGCAACAACTTGCGTATATGAACAGACCTAAAGATTATATTATTCAACCTCATGTTCACAATCCTGTTGCTAGAAATGTGGAATATACTAAGGAAGTTCTATTTATCAAATCTGGCAGGGTAAGGATCGATTTCTTTACCGATGAACAGGAATATGTTGAAAGTAGGATTTTAGAGCAAGGTGATGTTGTATTACTTGCTTATGGTGGACATGGTTTTTGTATGTTGGAAGATACAGAAATGATAGAAGTTAAACAGGGGCCTTATGCTGGAGAAGGTGACAAAACTAGGTTTAATGCGAAACCCTTTGAGCCGAGAGTAAAATAGTGACAGATTTTATTCCAGTTTGTGAACCTTCTCTTTTAGGAAATGAGAAAAAATATGTTTTGGATGCAGTTGAATCTGGTTGGATTTCTTCTGCTGGAAAATATGTCTCAGAATTTGAGACACAATTTGCCGAATTTTGTGGTGTAGATCATGCTATTGGAGTATGTAATGGAACAGTTGCTATTCATTTGGCACTCGTTTCTTTAGGGATTGGTAAAGGTGATGAAGTCATAATTCCAAATTTTACTATGATAGCAACAGCATTTGCTGTTTGTTATACGGGAGCTACACCGGTATTTGTTGATGCAGATCCGAATACCTGGAATATTGATGTAAATAAAATAGAAGAAAAAATAACTAAAAATACTAAAGCAATAATCCCTGTACATATTATGGGACTTATCTGCAACATGGATGAAATCAATCGTATTGCAAAAAAATATAGTCTATATGTTGTAGAGGATGCAGCCGAGGCCCATGGTGCCACCTTTCAAGGAAAAAAATCTGGTTCGCTTGGAGATATTGCTACATTTAGTTTTTTCGCTAACAAAAACCTGACTACCGGGGAAGGTGGAATGGTTATCACAAATAATAAAGAATTAGCCTTAAAAATAAAATACTATAAGAATCTTTGTTTTCCACTCGAAGGTGCAAGAGAGTATAATCATGATGATATTGGTTTTAACTATAGAATTTCTAATTTACATTCAGCGATAGGGCTCGCTCAATTAGAGAAAGCTGAACACTATACAGATTTAAGAATCAAGAATTTTAAGCTCTATGAAAAATTTCTTATGGGAATCGAAGGCATATATACGCAAGTTTGGGATGAAAAAATTTATAAACATGTACATTGGATGAATGCATTCTATATAGATCCAAAAAAATTTGGAAGAAGTCGCGATGAATTAATGTCCATATTACGAGAAAATGGTGTTGATAGTAGAAAACTTTTTACTGGTATGCATGCACAGTTGTCTCTAAAGAAATACGGTTGTAAGGTTGATAATGAATACGACTCTACAATGAATCTTAGTCAAAATGGTTTATATTTGCCTTCGTCTAGTCATCTAACGGAAGTTCAAATTGAAAAAGTATGTGAAGTTTTAAAGAGAGCAAAAAAGTAATGAGTGTATTTTCTGATTATTCAATCTATTATGATTTACTGTATAAAGATAAAGATTATAAAAAAGAAAGCGAGTATGTTTTAAATGCACTTTCTAATACTGGTAATGGTTTAAGATCTTTATTAGAATTGGGTTGTGGAACTGGCAAACATGCAGAATTATTTTTAAAGAACTTCAATCGATATGTTGGAGTAGATCTATCTGAAGATATGGTTAACCAAGGAAAAGATCGACTGAAAGGTAAGAATGCAGAACTTCATCTTGGAGATGTGCGTAAATTTCAAATTAATGAAAAATTTGATGCAGCAGTTTCCTTATTCCATGTTGCAAGTTATCAAACTGAGAATAATGATTTTTTCTCATACCTCGTAACAGCAAATTCACATTTGGAAAAAGGTTCTGTATTCTTGTTTGATTTTTGGTATGGGCCTGCAGTTTTGAACTTAAAGCCATCCGTAAAAATTAAACGAATGAGTAACGATAAGTATGCTGTAACTAGGCTTGCAGAACCTAGTTCTGATTCTAATAAAAACCTAGTCGTTGTAAATTATGAAGTTTTAATCGAAGATAAACAGAATGGTAACTATTCAAAAATTGAAGAAAGCCATCCAATGCGATATTTTTTTATTCCTGAAATACAATATTTTTTAGAAAAATCGGGTTTTGATTTGGATTCAACACGGTTTGAAGAATGGATAACTGGAGCCGAGCCTTCTGAAAATTCCTGGGGTGTAACATGTATTACTCGGAAAAAATAAATTTTTGAAAGTTTTAATTTTTACTGCATATCCGTGGTTAAATATTTCTACTCCACTGATTGAATCGGTTCAATATTTTTTAAAGAATAATTGGGAGGTGATTCACTTTGGCATTATACATCCAGGAGTTGACCAACACGGACATAAAAAACTAGAAATAGAAAGTCAAAACTATAAGTTTATCACTTTGGGTGATACAATAAAGTTTAGAAGTAATATTAAGAAAATATTATATAGCATTTTTTTCTTTTTTAAATTTAGGAGAATTAGCAAAAATTCAAATTTAATCCTGTCATTTGATCCTGGAAGTTTATATCTTAGTTTTGCCTGGTTGGTATTTGGGAGATGCAGAAATCGCATATATCATTCCTTAGAAATTTCAAATCATAAAACCAGAACATTTTTACTAGAGAAATTTGTATCTAGTTTTACTAATCTGTTGCTAACACAAGATAAAACACGAGGAAGAATCTTACGTGTAATTTTAAATTACAAAAGTAAAATCGTAGTAATTCCAAATTCAACCTCTGGAGAGCCAATTTTTACTAAAAAAAGTTTTTTTCATGAAACACTTGGTATTCCAATTGATAAGAAAATACTTTTAATGACCGGAACAATTGATGAATTCACTGGTTCTGATCTTTTTTTAAGTTTAGTACCATATTTGCCAAAGAATTGGGTAGCAGTTATACATGGATGGACACCATCCGAAAAAACGAAATCAAAGTTGAATGAAATAAAAAATATTAATCCAAGTCGACTATATATAAGTTCAGCTTTAGTAGAAAACAGAGATAAATTTGATATTTTTTCATCTGTTGATGCTTGTTTTGTATATTTCAAACCAGATGACTTGAATTTGAAATATGCGCTTTATTCTGCCGGAAAACTTTTTGATTCGGCTAAAACTGGCGTTTCAGTTGTCGTTAATCAAATTCCTGGTGCGCGGACTTTAATCAATAAATATCGTTTGGGTTATCTGTTGAAAGGACCGGAGATAATTTCTGAAATTTTGGAAAAGATTGCTGATAATAAAGTAAATGAGAACTCAATCATGTTTTATAGAGAAAATGAATTTTCTAAGAACTATAATTTTTTTCTGAATGAATACTGTTATCTCACAAAAGAATAGAAAATATGAATCAAGAAAAAATGTTAAATTTAGGATGTGGAGCTCGATTTCATAAGGATTGGTTGAATATAGATTTTTCCTCCAATAGTGAAAGTGTTATTGAATTTGACCTCAGGAAAGGCATCCCTTTGGAAGCGGCTTCTATAACGTCTGTTTATTCTTCGCACGTTTTGGAACATTTTGAAAAAAAAGCTGCTCCTTTTTTTTTAAAGGAGATACACCGAGTTTTAGAACCTGGAGGGATCGTAAGAATTGTAGTACCAGATCTGGAGCAAATTGTACGTGCCTATCTATTTGAATTTGATAAGGCAATCCAAGGTAATAAATCTAGTGCCACTAGGATGAATTGGTTGGTTTATGAATTAATAGATCAAGTCCAGAGGAATTATAGTGGAGGAGAAACGATAAAATGGTGGAATCAAGATTCGATTCCAGAGATTGATTTTATTAGAAGTCGACTTGGAAATGAATTTCAAAACTTTTTAGATTCGAAGCAAAAAAATAGAACGGAAGTATCTGTTTTAAGTTTAGTAAAAAAGAGCATACGAAAACTAATTCGGATAATGAAAAATATGCTTCTTAAATCCATTGGATACAGTTTGGAAATGGCTGAAATTGGTAAATTTCGATTAGGTGGAGAAGTTCATTATTGGATGTATGACTCAGTAAGTCTAACAGAGCTTTTACTTGAAAATGGGTTTAATAATATTAAAATATGTAAATCAAATGAATCAGAAATTCCTTCTTTTAATTCTTATTTGTTAGATATTGATGAATCTGGGAATACAAGAAAACCCGATTCCTTGTTTATTGAAGCAAGGAAATAGTTTTGATTTCCTGTTCTGAATGAAAGTAACACTAGTTGGAACTAATGATAGGTCAGGTGGTGCAGCTAGGGCAATGTATAGGTTGCATCTTTCGTTATTATCGAAAGGAATCGAATCTAGAATTTTATGTTTATATAAATCAAACCATGAAGAAAATTCTTCCCATATTCTAAAGTATAAACATGCGAAGTATTCATTTCAAAAATATCCTTTTTTACCTGATTTAATAGAAGAAAATCGAACAAATATTTCAAATACATTATTTTCTTACACAGAATTAGATACTAATATTGAATCACATCCCTTAATTCTTGATGCGGATGTAATCAATTTACATTGGATCAATTTCTTCTTAACTGTGAAAGATATTGGTAATTTATTAAAATTAAATAAGAAAATAATTTGGACACAACATGATGAATGGGCATTTACTGGTGGTTGTCATTATACCTCTGGTTGTGTTGGTTATTTAAACAACTGTAGAGAATGTATCCAGTTAAATCCAAAAATTTGGCCTCTAGCCGAACTTACATATTTGGAAAAAGCCATACATTATTCAAATCATCTTGAATTAGTTTCACCTAGTAAGTGGTTAGCACAAAAAGCAAAGAATAGCCCTTTGTTTAAGAATACTAAGATACATGTAATTTCAAATTCTCTTGAAAATGAATGGTTCAACTCATACAATAAATGGGAAATACGAAAAAAGTATGGAATCTCCTCTGATTGTTTTGTGGTAGGATTTGGTGCAGATTCAATTTCTGAAAAAAGAAAAGGAATCACCTATTTAATCGAAGCTTTTGATCTACTGATGGAGAATGAAGATTGGAAATTAGCTTTTGAATCAAAGAAGATTATACTATCTTTTTTTGGAAACTATAGTGGAAGTAATCGGTCAATAGAAAAGTATGCAAATCATCTAGGTTCTTTTTCTAATGATAAAGAAATTGCGGAAATTTATCAAATGATGGATATTTTTGTGATACCTTCGATGGAAGATAACCTACCAAATACAATGTTGGAATCGATGGCATCAAAAACACCAGTATTAGGCTTTCCCATTGGTGGAATAGTGGAAACAATACGCCACAATGAGAATGGTTTCCTTGCTGATTCTATTTCTTCAAGTTCTTTGGCAGAACAATTGTATCGAATCTGGAAAGATTTAGCGTTCTGTAGCCAGGTCGGTGAATCTGCTTATCAATATGCGAGAGAAAAATTTTCTATGGATAATCAAGCTTTAGCGTACAATGATATTTTTGTTTCGGTTTCTAGATATAACCAGGTAAATTCCAATCTTGAAAAATTGACAAAGGAGAAATTGAATCTTCAATGGAAGGTCGTTTCCGATAAACTCAAGGCAGCTTATTTAAATCATATTAAGAGTTTAAGTTGGAAAAGTGGGTTTTTAAATCTACTGTTCTATAGTAGATTTATAAGTGATTTCATCCAGAGTTATATTAAGAAAAAATAATTAAATACGAAGTGGTAAATTTTAAAATCTTAGTTTTTCAGTGATGAGATTTTTTTAACGATATGGTTTTTAGCTCAATATTATTCATTTTTGCTTTTTTTCCGATTGTATTTATCGCTTTTTCTTTATCAAGCCAGAGATATCGGATATTAATTCTACTGATAGCAAGTTTCGCTTTTTATTTTTGGGGCGAACAGGAATATATATTTGTAATTCTCGTTTCAATTTTAATTAATTTTTTATTTGGTAGATGGATTGAATCTTCAGAAAATAGCAGAATTATATTTTCTTTAGGAATTGTTTTAAATTTAGCTCTGCTAATATATTTTAAATACACAATATTTTTAACTACGGTGATCTCCAAGTCAAGTGAATTGAATTTAGATATTCACTTACCTTTGGGTATTTCTTTTTTTACCTTCCAAGGGATTTCTTATCTCTTTGATGTTTATAGAAAAGATATATTTGCAGATAAAAGTTTGATAAGATTCTCATTTTACATTTCTTTTTTTCCTCAATTGATTGCGGGACCAATTGTTAGATACAGCGAAGTATTTCAGTCCCTAGAGAAACTTAAAGCAAATCACAAAGAATTAGTTAGTGGTCTAACCTTGTTTGTGATTGGTTTAGGTAAAAAGGTATTGATTGCGAATAACTTAGGTATCTATGCTGATGAAGTATTTTCCACCGATTTTAGTATCATCGGTTCTGCCTCTGCATGGCTTGCTATTCTATCTTATAGTTTCCAGATTTACTTTGATTTTTCAGGATATTCGGATATGGCCATTGGATTAGGTCGAATATTCGGTATAACCTTTCCAATTAACTTTAATTATCCTTACTCTTCATTGAGTATTCAGGAATTTTGGCGTAGATGGCATATTACTTTGTCTAGCTGGTTTAGGGATTATTTATACATTCCTATGGGCGGAAATCGAGTTGGTTATTCTAGGCAAATTGTAAATTTATTTTTAGTTTTTCTTCTATGTGGATTCTGGCACGGAGCTAGTTGGAATTTTATTATATGGGGAATCTTCCATGGTTTTTTCTTAATGGCAGAACGTACTAAATATAAAGAAGTATTAAATTTTCTTCCGTCTTTTATTAAGTTTATGATTACATTTTTTATCATAAACATTGGGTGGGTGTTTTTTCGGACAAATAATCTTACGGAATCCATTGAATTTTTAAAGATATTATTTGGTGGCAATGGTTTTGTGTTTCTACAATTATTTTCGTTTTATGATATGAAGTGGGTAATTGGAATATGTTTTTCGGTATTATTTGCTTTCGAATGGCGTTTTCATTCCTATTTATCAAATTTTCCAATTACTAAATCAATCTTCGGAATTTTTGTTTTCCTGATTTCAATTTTCTTCTTGGTAGCAAATAATTATAATCCTTTTATTTATTTTAGATTCTAATGAAAAAATTAAGTATAATTTTCCTAATTTTTTTCCTATTACTTCCTTTCTTAAATATTGTTTTTGAAATAGTAGAGGATATACCTTCAACAGAAAAAAATAAGGAGTTAACCTATACAGATTTCAAAGTAATGCCCTTATCAGAAAAGATTCAAAAAAGTGAAAAGTTTTTTGAAGGAAAATTTATACTTAGGAATTGGTTAATTCAGAAATTTAACTATTTTGTTTGGTTTTTGTTGGATGCAACGCCAAAACGTACAGTATTAAAAGGTCTAGACAATTGGATATTTATCTTTCTTGGAAAAGGATCAAATGGTCGTGATTATTCTTTTAATGATTCTGATTATTTAAATTTTGAAGAAGGAATTCAAAATATTTCGAAGCTTTGCCATTCTAAATCAATACAATTCTATTCAGCAATTGTACCTGAAAAATTTAATATTTACCCAGAAAAAATTAAATCGAATGATCGATTAACAATGAAAATAGATAAATATTTTTCTTTTTATGAAAGATTGAATAAATCTCCTGTGGATGTAGTTTTTTTTCATAATATTCTGTTATTGGAAAAACAAAGGAGGGATATATATTATAAAACGGATACACATTGGAATTCCTTTGCTGGTTTTTTAGCTTCAAACCATTTATTTCGAAATATGTCAGTTCAATTCAAAGATATAATACCATTTTCGGAAAAGGAATTTTTAATAAAATCGATACCAACTATTGGTCGGGATATTGGCGAATATTTATCTTTATCCCCTTATTTAACAGATACCGATTATGTATTTTATCCAGAATTCAATCAAAACCAAAGACGGAATAAACTAAAAATATTAGTTTTACATGACTCTTATTTTTATCCAATGGTAGATTTTTTTAAATACCAGTTTGGTGATGTGGAAACATATAATTTTGTTCAGAATGAGAAGTCTGTAGATTTTGATTTGTTATTAGCCAAAAAACCAGATATTGTTCTTTTTATTCTATTGGAAAGGCATATTGGAAATTATGATAAACGTGTATATGGTCATTTACGGTAGATTGGAAATTTGGATATAAAGTTGTGATGTTTTATAAAATAATTAATATAATTAAGAAGAACTTTTTAGTATTTGTATTGTTATTCATAATTTTTATCTATTTGTTTTCCTATCCTATGGGCACACATGATTCCTTTTGGGTGTTGCCAACTGGATTTAGTATTTTAAAAGAATTTAACATGGATTTGAATGAATTTCTTGTGTATGGAGTAAAAGATTCATATGCAGTCATTGAAGTCAATGGGAAGTTGTATAATTATTTTCCGTATGGTTTAACCTTTCTTATACTTCCTGTTATTGCTCTTTTGAAACTGTTCGTCAATGAATTCACTTTGTTTATGTATATAAAACATTTCGAAATGATTTTCGCTTCATTATTAGTAATATCATCACTTCTATTTTTGTTTTTAACTTTTCGGTTTTATGTTTCAAAACTTTGGTCTGCTATATTGCTCCTTCCAGTTGGCTTGGGTTCCCCATATTTAACCACCGCAAGTCGTGCTCTCTGGCCTCATTCCGGAAGTGTGTTTTTGCTGTCCTTGGGTTTGTATATACTTATTTATTCAATGAAACGAAAGAAGGGTTATATTCCTTTACTTGGTTTTTTACTAGTGTTTTCTTATATCATTAGACCTACTAATATAATACCTCTTTTCTTTATTTCATGTTTTGTTTTGGTTTACTTTAAAAAATATAGACTACAGTATATCTTTGTAGTTTTACTTTCTGTTTTAGTTTTTATACTATTCAATGTTTTCGTTTTTGGAACTTATTTGCCTCCTTATTATCAGTCTGCTCGGTTAACCATTGATGCAAATTTACTTACGACAGCTATTATGGGTAATTTATTTAGTCCCAATCGCGGTTTTTTGATTTGGTCGCCAATTTTTGGCCTTTCATTGTTTGCTTTATTTTCAAAAAAACGAGATAAACATGTAATTTATCTTTTTTTCATGATTGTCTTTACTCACTTATTTATTATTTCAACATTCCCTCATTGGTGGGGTGGTCATTCCGTTGGACCAAGATTTTTAACTGATATGATACCTTTTTTCAGTTTTCTTTTGTGCTTTTTTATCCGAGATTTTAAGAAAATTCAATTCTATAAATATACATTCTTTTTGTTTGCATCTATTTCAATATTCATTCACTTATCAGCTGCATTTTCCAAAAATACTCAATTATGGAATATACGTGGTGGGAATGTTGATCAACATCCCGAAAGAGTTTGGGACTGGAATAAACCACAATTTTATCCATTCGAGTAAGTTAGAACAATGCATCCAATTTCGCAAAATCAAATTATATCCATAGTTACACCGTCTTATAACCAAGGAGAATTCATCGATAGAACCATTCGTTCCATCCTCTCGCAAGAAGGTTCCTTTTATTTAGATTTCATTGTTATGGATGGAGGATCAAAAGATGACTCCGTAAATCGTATCAAGGAATATGCAGATTTGTTTCCTAATGCGGAAGTCACAGGTTTATACCAAGACCTTCGGTTTCAAAAAATCACAGGACATACATCATGCAACACTCGTTGCCTAGGAATCAGTTATCGATGGTTTTCCGAAAAAGACAATGGGCAAACCCATGCGATCAATAAAGGTTGGAAGTTGGCAATTGGATCAGTCATAGCATGGTTAAATTCTGATGACATCTATTTGGATTCTGCAGTGGAAAAAGCATGGAATGCTTTGAAACAAAATGGCAGTCTTGCGTTGTATGGAATTGGTTTACACATCGATAAAGAAGATCAGTTCCTTGAGTTTTATCCTGTAGAACCCTTTCATCGGGAACGTTTGATTGATTATTGTATGATTTGCCAACCAACTGTTTTTTTAAAAGCGGATGTGTTATCAAAAGTTGGTTATTTGAATGAATCTCTAGGTTATTGTATGGATTATGAATATTGGTTAAGGATTTCTAAAGAAAATTCCTTTTGGTTTTTACCGGAAATTCTTGCCTGCACAAGAATTCATGAAAATACCAAAACAAGCCAAAATTACAATGTCCACCGAGAAATAGTCCAAATGCAAAAGAATGTAGTTGGGAAAACATCGAATCATTGGTTGTTTCATTTTGCTCATTATTCTTTTAAAAATGTATTTCCAAATTTGAATCATCCAATTCTTTTAAAATCATTTGTTCGGCTTTATTATTATTACTTAAAATTGTTTTCTTTCTAAGCTTATGGAACTAAAAGAATATATCCGAAAAATCGTTTTTCTGCCTTACGGTGAAAAACTAATTCAAATCTTTGAATTAGAAAATCAGTTGATTCAAAGGGCTATATGTTATAATGAGCATACAAAAAAGTCTTATCTATTTTGTGAGCTTACCCAATTCCCATATATAAAATCTTCTAGCGATTTTGTTTCTTCAAAAAAAGAGTTTATACAATTTGAAGCTTATTTATGATATTTCTGTCCTCGCTTGGTCTGTAAAAAATAAGAAAGCAAAAACTGGAATCTTTCGAGTGATTGAAAATGTATTGTTTCAATTATTAAAAGATCCTTCTATTGAACTTTATCTAAGTTCCATACATGGGAATATCACTGATGTGAAGGAATATTTAAAGGTTCAGGGAATCCATTTAGAAACACGCTTTTTATTGTTTCCAAAAAAATCGTCCATTCGAAAGGATATTGCCTTCAAATACTACCAATGGTTTCTGAATCGATTTGATTGGAAAAAATTTCAGAACTTCTCAAGTTTTCTCAAATCTATCATTTCGATTCTGTTGTATCCCATATTTTTTTTATTGGGACTAAGGGAATATTTGCGACCGATTCCTTCAGATCAGTTAACCAAAGAATATATATTTCATAGTACATTTTTGCCGATTCCAAAATACATCTTGGATTCGGAGATTGGTAAAATTGTTACCATTTATGATGTCATTTCGATCAAGTATCCAGAATATTTTTTTGGAAACAAGGATGAAGTGGTATGGAAATTGATTCGAGATCTTAAAAAAACAGATTCTGTTATAACGATTTCCGAATATAGCAAAAAGGACATTCTCAGTGTTACAGAGAAAATTCAAGAAAAACAAGTTTATGTAACTCCTCTTGCAGCTTCGGAAGTATTTTATCAAGAAACATCGGAACAGAAAATAAATGAAGTTCTCTCATCGTATGCACTCAAACGGGGGTCGTATGTACTGAGTGTTGCGACATTAGAGCCGAGAAAAAATTTAAAAAACACAATCAAAGCATTTCTTGCGATGGAGTGCCTTTCTCAATTTCCTGAATTAAAATTAGTTCTCATTGGAGGGAAGGGCTGGGGGACCGAACAAGAAAAACTAATCGGAAACTACACAAAAGAACAACAGGATCGAATTCTTTTTGTAGGTTTTGTTTCAGATGATTTGCTCGCATCCATATACTCGGGAGCTTTGTTGTTTGTTTATATGTCGTTTAACGAAGGATTTGGCCTACCACCCTTAGAGGCCATGCAGTGTGGAGTCCCTGTACTTGTTTCTAACACTTCTTCATTGCCAGAGGTAGTGGGAGATGCTGGGGTGTATGCCGATCCTACAGAAGTTATGGAGATCACTCGAGCTATGGAAACCTACATACAAGAGGAATCCATTCGAAAGAGGATGGCATACCAAGCATTGGGTCGAGCGAAGCTTTATACCTGGGAGAAAACAGCATCCCTCACAAAAGAAGTGTACCAAAGAGTTTATGAAAGTAATCATTGACCATCAAATTTTTTTTCAGAATCGGTTCGGTGGAATTTCAAAAATCTTTATTGAGGTGATTCGGCGACTGAAAGAAAGAAGGATTCAGTTCCAAACTTCTGTAGACATTGGTTCCTATGGAAAAGGAATATTAAAAGAGTTTTCTTCTAATACTCAAATCAACCTTCCTCATTTTTTTTCTCTCTACACTGCATACAGAATCATTCAAACGAGTCTTTCTTTTTTGGGATGTTCTATGCCCGAATTTTTTCTGAAAAGGGAAAGGGGTATTTATAAATTTAGTTTACGTAAACAGATTAGAAACATCGACGAACAAGTGTGCAAAACACTTCTCTCTAATGAATTCCAAATTTTCCATCCAACTTATTTTCAATCTTATTACGGGGAAGCTATAAGAAAGAGTAAAACGAAAATGGTTCTAACCGTTTACGATTGTGTTCATGAGTTATTTCCTGATTATTATGGAACAACCAATTTCATTTTAAAAAACAGAAAAAGTTTGTGTGAGTTAGCCGATCATATCATCTGTATTTCAAATACAACGAAAAAAGATTTGTTACGTTTGTATCCTGCTATACCAGAAGGAAAGGTATCTGTGATTTACTTAGCAGGTGACCTTTCCGATGAGAAAGAAATAGAAGATCCTTTGCCTTTTGAAAAATATCTTTTATTTGTAGGAAATCGCTCAGAGTATAAAAATTTCTCTACGCTTCTGAAGTCTTTTTCGTTATTGAAAACGGAGAAAGAAATTCATTTGATATGTGCGGGTGGTGGTAACTTTTCTTTTACCGAAAAAAAAACAATCGATGCATTGGGTTTAACCAATTTTGTCCACCAACACTCTTTTGGATCTGATGCACAATTGGCTTCCTATTATCGAAATGCACAAATGTTTATATATCCTTCCTTGTATGAAGGTTTTGGAATTCCATTATTGGAAGCGATGTCAGTAGGTTGTCCTGTCCTTTGCAGTCAAATTGAAGTGTTTCAAGAAGTGGCATTGGACGCAGCTTATTACTTTGACCCCAAAGATCCCATTGATTTAAAGAACAAAATTTCTGAACTATTGAACGGAAAAGAACATAGAGAAAAATTGATCCAATCGGGTTACACCCGAGTCAAACAATTCTCCTGGAATCAGTGTGCTGATGAACATATTTTAGTTTACGAATCCTTAACTCAATCTCATGCAAAATAAAAATCCTCTTGTTACCATCATCACCGTTGTTCGAAATGCGGAGGACACGATTGCCCGCACGATTAGCTCTGCCTTAAACCAAAAAAATGTAAGTTTTGAAGTGTTGGTTTGGGATGGATTGAGTACAGATCGAACAGTAGAACAAATAAAAACATTCGGAGACAGAGTTCGATTTTATTCTGGGAAGGATTCTGGTGTTTATGATGCGATGAACAAAGCATTCCCTCTCGCAAAGGGAAAATGGATTCTATTCTTAAATGCAGATGATTATTTTTTGCACCCTTTGGCTTTGGAAAAATTACTCATTCCAACTTCTGATCCAAAGGTAGATTATGTCTGTGGTGAAGCAAAAATGTTGTTTGGTTTAAAACGTTGGAAACCAAAGACACTCACAGATTTTGATTTCTTCATTGGAAATCCTTCCAATCACCAGGCTTATTTATGTAAAAAGGATATTTATACTAAACTAAATGGTTTTAACATAAAGTTTCGATACTCGGCAGATGTAGATTTTATGTTTCGTGTGATTCAAAAAGGCTATCTAGGAAAAAGTATCCAAGAACCAGTCGTTCACTATTCGTTAGGTGGTTTGTCTACCAAGAACGTAGGTAAGGGAGTTTCCGAATTGGAATCCATTATGGCACATTTTTTAAATTCGGATTTGGAATTTGCTAGGGAAGCACGACTTGTGTTTCATGAAGGCAGATATCCTAGAAAAAGTTTTTTAGTAAATTTGGCCTCTAGGAAACTTTCAGAGTCTCAATGGAGGCAGATTCTCCTGTATTTTGGTAGTAAGGTAAGCGCTGAATCTACATCTTTTGCGAGTAAGTTATTTTCTTTTTTTAAGGTTTTTCTCATCAATATGATAAAAAAAGCCGTGTTTTTAATCCTAAGTTTATTACCAAAACGAGTTTTATGAAAAAAATATTAATTGTAGGGGCTGGTTTTTCCGGAGCAGTTGTAGCGAATACACTTGCCAAGACTGGCAAATATATAATCGAAATTGTTGATGAAAGAAATCATATAGGTGGAAACTGTCATACGGAACGTGACTCTGTAACAGATGTTATGGTTCATAAGTATGGCCCACATATCTTTCATACAAGTAACGAGAAAGTTTGGAATTACGTAAATTCATTTGGTAATCTTCGTCCCTTTGTTAATCGAGTCAAATCGATCTATAAAAACCAAGTGTATTCCATGCCAATTAATTTACATACGATCAATCAATTTTATGGAAAATCGTTTGGTCCAGAAGAAGCAAAAAAATGGATCGAAACCCAGGGTGATTCTTCCATCACGGATCCGAAAACTTTTGAAGAGCAGGCAAAAAAATTCGTTGGTGAGAAATTATATAAGGCATTCTTTTATGGATACACAAAGAAGCAATGGGGAACTGAGCCTCGAAATCTACCTGCTTCCATTTTAAAACGTCTTCCGGTTCGTTTTAATTACGATGATAATTATTATAATGATGTATACCAAGGGATTCCAGAAGAGGGATATACCGCAATCATTCAAAAAATGTTAGAACATCCGAATATAAATGTGAGTTTAGGAAAACTATTTCTCAGTGAGGAGGATAACAAGTCTGTATATAATCATGTTTTTTATACAGGACCGATTGACGCTTATTTTTCCTTTCGATTTGGCAGGTTAGGGTATCGCACTGTATATTTTAAGGAATATCGCGGGGAAGGAGATTTTCAAGGAAACGCAGTAATCAATTATGCTGACGAAGATGTTGCTTATACAAGGGTGCATGAGCATAAACATTTCACTCCTTGGGAAAATCATTCAAAAACAATTTATTTTGAAGAATACAGCAAAGAGACCGAAGCCTCTGACATTCCATATTATCCCAAACGATTGGATAAGGATTTAGAGATCTTAAAAAAATACGAGTCAGAAGTTTCAAAATTGGAAAATGTAACTTTTCTCGGAAGGCTTGCCACATATCGTTATTTAGATATGCATCATATCATCGAAGAAGCGCTAGTTGTCGCTGAAAATTTTTTAGCAAAAGATGGTCATGCTTAAATCAGACTTTTCTTTTTGTAGTCTGATTCAAATCTAGGTTTGGAACCAACAATCATGCCGAAAGTTTCAGTCATCATGCCAGCTTATAATGCAGTCCTCTATTTGGAAGAGTCTGTAAACTCACTATTAAACCAAACTTTCAAAGATTGGGAATTATTGTTAGTAGATGATTGTTCGAAAGATAATACCCTTACCATCGCAAATGAGATCGCTAAAAAAGATTCGAGAATCCACGTAGTTCCTAAAGAAAAGAATTCTGGCTCTGCAGATACACGAAATAAAGGGATCGAACTTGCGAAAGGGGAATACATCGCATTTTTAGATGCAGATGACGTTTGGGAATCAGATTTTCTCGAAAATATGATAGCTTATATGGAGAAAAATCACTCTCCATTTTCCTTTGCGTCTTACCGTATTATTGATGAAAATGGTTTTGAATTTTGTCATCCTTTCATCGTAAAGTCAAAAGTTTTTACATATAATGATCTTTTATTTTATAATCGTGTTGGATTGTTAACTGCAATATACCATGTTCCAAGTGTTGGAAAAAAGTATTTTGATCCTTCCTTAAAAAGTTTACGTGATGATTATGCACTTTGGTTAGATATCCTTAGGGATGGAAAAATGGCTTATGCCAATTCGGCAATTTTAGCACGTTATCGGGTAAGGCGAGGTGCAGCAACATCTAACAAGAAAAAAGTGATGATAGCTCATTTCCGTATGCTAAAAAATAGAGAAAAGTTATCATTCTTTTATGCAATCTTTTTGACTATGATTCATGGAATCATGGGAATTCGGAAATACCGAATCAAATCTTAAATCCGAGCTGTTTCTTCTCCTTTTTGCAGCTTGACTTCTTAAAACTCTCAGTATTCCTAGATATAAGATATGGTCGCTAGACGTAACCTAGGAAGTTCAGAAAAAAACCTCAAAACTTCCCTAATCATTCCCATTTACAACGAATCTTCCCATCTGGAAGAATTTTTAGAGAAAATAGATGCGCTTGCCTTAAAAACTCGAAAAGAGTTGGTTTTTATTGATGATGCATCCAGAGACAATTCACTTCAAATCCTACAAAACTTTAAATTCCGATCTGAACATAAAATTTTGTCCCAAGGAAAAAATCAGGGTAAAGGAGCTGCACTCCATCGAGGGATACGTGAAGCAAGTGGTGACTTAATTATCATTCAAGACGCAGATTTTGAGTATGATATGGATGAAATACCAATGTTGATTCACCCAATTACAATTGGTAAGGCAGATGTTGTATTTGGTTCTCGATTTAAAAAAGATGGAAGACAAGTTCATAGAACCTTTCATTACCTCATCAATCGTATACTAACCATTCTTTCCAATTTTCTTAGTGGTCTATACTTGACGGATATGGAAACTTGCTACAAAGTATTTCGTTCAGATATTGTAAAAAATATTAACTTGGAATCAAAGCGTTTTGGCTTCGAACCAGAAATTACAGCAAAGGTTGCAAGATTAAAAATTCGAGTGCAAGAGTTTCCGATTTCATATTACCCACGAAATTATTTGGAAGGTAAAAAGATTACATGGAAAGATGGAATAGCTGCAATTCGGCATATAGTTTACTTCAACTTATTTGCAAATAAAAGAGATTTTTTCGATAAATCTCTACCTGAAAAATATATACCAAAAACTGCCAATTGGTTATAAACTAGTGAAAAGGTTTTATCCTTTTGTATTTGATTTTTTATTGTTAGTTGGAATAATTTTATTATTCCAATCATATACGAATCAAAAAAATTTTAAACTTGATGTAATCGGATTAGGAATCTTTTCTTTTTTATGTAATTTGATTTTCTATCGGAAAACAATTAAAGTAGATCCGTATCGTTTCTTTACACTTTTTTTGGTCATTTTACTCACTTGTTTTGTTTTTTTAAAAATTGCAGAATATGATCCTATTCAAATTTTTCCTCAGAAACTAGGAATAAAATTAGTAACTTTAGTTTGGATTTTATTCATTCTAATCTCATTTAATCGATTAACAAAAGATCAATTCTCAGTCATCGGTCCACTGTTATCGATTGTTCCTGTGATTTCTTTTATCAATTTTATGGCATATCCTTCTGTGCCAATTTACATTGCGTTATTACTATCGTTTCGAGGTTACATTTTTCATAATAAACACGTTGTAAAATTTCCAATTATAGTTTTGGTTTTGTTTTTTATAATCCTTTCGAGGGATTGGTGGGATGACTTTGGGTTACAGAGAGGAGTGCTTTTATTCGAAGCGTTTTTGTTTTTTCATTTAATTCGAAATTGGGAAAACAATCTACTTGTATATTTTTTGAAATCTTGTATTTTATTTTTCCTTTTAAATTCGATTTTTATTTTTTGGGGAATTGCTTTTGATTCAAACTTCCATATCGCATCATACAAAGAAGATGTATATTTAATTCCTGTTAGTTTATTGGCTTCTAATGCTCTTCTGGTCGTAATGATGTGTGTATTGTTTTGGTTACTGCCAAATCAGAAGAAAATTGAAAAAGTTTTTCTTGTGTTAGCCTTTTTATCAGCTATTTTGTGGTTTGGGATAACTGTTTCAAGAAATTCAATTGTCTCGTTTTTAATCTTTATCTCCTTAATTCTGTATTCTGGACAGGATTCGGAAAGGAAAAAGAAAATAACCTATATTTTATCAATCGTGATTTTGATTGTCGGATGTTTTCTTTTCTTTTTTTCGCAAAAATCAATTTTTAATTTAGCTTCTAGTGCAGTAAGGTTATCTATATGGGGGTTTTATGTTTTAAATACATTTGTCACCCACCCTTTGATAGGTTTCGGATTATATCCAGAAAATAAAATTTCTTTTGCTTCATCGAATCAAATAGATTTGCTCTCCATGCAATATATCAAAGAGTATATTGCGAATTTTGAAAGTTTTCCTTTAGCGCATAATTTATACGTTCAATTTTTTGGTACTTTTGGGATCATTGGAACGGTACTTGTTTTATTATATATATTTAAGAGTGTCTTGGAAAATCAAAAGGTTGTCAGATATTTTAAAGACTCGAATTTGTGGGTTTCCATATCTCTTGGAGTTTGGTTACTTCATGAAATGTATGATTTTAATAGCATCGAAATATCCAACTTATTTGTACTAGTTGGAATAATGGCATTATATAAGACTGATATAAAAAACATAAACCCGCAAACGTATTCTACAAACTCAAATGTTTTTAAGTTTGGTTTTATTGCATCTCTTCTCCTACTTTTAACTATTAGTTTTCGATTTGCATACGTAGATCATTATACATTAAAGTATGCGAAATTAGTGACTCCCCATAATTTCGAATTTTATAAGTCTCGTAACGATGTAGTAAATCAAATTGAAGCAAAATTACCTACTTTTTCCAAAGGTGATTATCAATTTTTTGGGAATAAGTTTTTTTTCTACAACTTTGCGGCTCAGAATGATATGAATTCGAAATTGGAACATTTGAAGTATTGTTTTGAGTTACAAAAATACCCTGCAATATGTTATTCAAAGTTAATTGGGCTCCAGAATGAAGAACAATATTATTCAGAATTGAAACCAACTTTTCGTTTCTTTCTGAGTTTGTATGACCCTTTTGATATTTATAAAAGAGAATCACTATGAAAAAACCAACAATCAGTTTTGTTATTCCTTGTTTAAATGAGGAGAAAACATTACCTTATGTTCTTGAAAAATTAACTCAAGTAAAAAGAGATTTTTCTAAGTTATATGAAATTGAAATTCTTGTTTCTGATAATGGAAGTACAGATCGTTCGATTCAAATATCAAAGAAATTTGGAGCCCGAGTAACACCTGCAAAGGAGCGAGGTTATGGAGCAGCTTTAGATTCAGGGATAAAAAATGCAAAAGGGGACATTATAGTTTTTGCGGATGCGGATGATACTTATGATTTTTTGGAAGCACCAGCATTAATTAAAAGATTAATTGAAGGTGACTTTGATATGGTGATCGGTTCACGATTAGATGGAACTGTTCATAAAGGTGCAATGCCTTTTTTACATAGGTATTTGGGTACACCAGTAATCAATTGGATCATTAACTTACTTTATGCGAAGAAGAATAAGATTAGAGATAGCAATTCTGGCTTCAGATGTTTTAGGAAAGATCAATATTTGAAATGGGATATCAAAAGTAAAGGAATGGAATTTGCTTCTGAATTATTGATTAAAGCCTTGGTGCATGAGGCAAAAATGGACCATGTGCCGGTTTCACTCTATCCAGATAAAGAAGGAAGAATACCACATTTAAAAACTTGGCGGGATGGTATGCGTCATTTACTACGCATACTATTTTACGGTCCGCATTTATTTGAAAGAATAGGGTTGGCTTTTTTTCTATTCTTTTGGCTTCAGTTGTGCATTGGATTTTATATTGGTAGAGTCGTTGGGATAGGTGGAGTGAATTTGTATGGAATTCATTCGATGGTTTTCTTTTCTTTTCTTTCAATTTTAGGATTGAGTTTATGGGGAACCGGTTTACTCATTGCGACAAAACAACCTAGAATAAGTAAAACATATCAATATATTCTAAATTTAGAAGAAGATAGATTGTTTTTTGTAATCATTTCTGGTTTGGGTGTGATTACGATTACACTTTTTTGGCTTTTCCTCCAATGGCAAAAATCTGATTTCCTTTTTATCAATTTTGAAAGAGAATTTATTGTTACAACAAACTTGAGTCTTACTTTACTAATTTTTGGTCTCCAAGCTGTCACTGCTCATATTATAAAACGAGAGTAATTGTGAAATTTCCACACCGCATATTAATATATTTTTTACTAGTGCTTGTTCCATTGTTTTATCGTTGGAAATGGAATGAGAATTATATTTTTGTTTCTAGTGATCCGCAAATTAAATATTACCAAGTTAAAAATGTTATAGAAGGTGGTTCTGCTGAAAGTTGTTATTTTCCAGCAGGAAAAATTGGATTTCCATTAGAAAATATTCCAGTTGGATACCCGTGGGCATTTTTCTTAAAGAATGGGAAATGTGTGTTTCAATACCCAGTTTTATTTGTCACAATCCAGAAGTTTGTTGTAACAATTTTTACAGAAAAATTGATAACGTATTTTCCGATTCTGATTTTTTTCCTTAATTTTTTAATTTTAGATCAAATCCTACAAATATATGAGAAAAGAAATTTTTTTATTCTACTGACTACAATACTCATTCATATCTTTTCACCAATATTTTTATCATCTTTGGATTACTCTGAATTAACGTTAAACAACTGTTTTTTTCTCCTTTCAATCCTCTCTTTTACTAAATTTTTAAATTCAGCAAAGCTATTTATTGGAATACTATTAGCCGTTAGTATCGTATTTAATTTTCAATTAAGACCAGAATCATCAATTGCACTAGTTCTTTTCTTTGTAATTTCATTTCTATATTCAAAGAATCAAATTTCCGTATTAAGAAGTTTATTTCCCTACATAGCTTTAACTATAGTCATTCAACTTGTTTTTTTTATGTGGAATTTAGAGGTTTATGGTCATTTTCTAGGGATGCGTGGACTAAACACTGTAAACGATATGGGTTCATCAGAATTAAAACGCGAGTATCTTTCTGAATGGATTGCTGATTTATGGGGGAATGATTTTAAAATTGGTATATTTAAAGGATACCCAATACTTTTTCTTGCAGGCCTGATCTTATGGTGGCGGAAAATTTCAGAATTAGGTCCTTACCTAATCTCTGGATTACTTTTTATATTATTTCTACCTATTTTATCTCCCTATCGGGCAGGTGTGGATATTTTTGGAATGAGATATTATGAAAGTGGAGTGTATTTACTTTTAATTGGAATATTAATTCCATTCTGGAGAATCTCTCCTAAGTATTTGGGAATACTCATCATCTTACCGTTATTATATTTTAGTTACAAATCTGATACGAGAGCCATAAAGATATGGTCTTCTTCTTCGAAATTATACAATGAAATAATGGCCGATTTTGATAAAATCAAACCAGATTTAATTGTGCATAGAGGTTTGTCTTTGTCGTATCTGATGGGTGAAAGTTATGTGAAGTATCCACAAATCTCAATATATTCGAATGATGATTGGTTAAACGTAGAGAGAATAGCAAACAAAAATTCCTTGAAAATTTTGTATATCCAATGGGACGGAAACCAATTAGTCAAAAATGAATTTCCAAAGAAAATTTGGGATGAGAAATTCGATATAAATTTCCAATTCAAACCAAGTTTGTATAAAATCAAATCTGAATACAAAATAGCCCATTTCCAAGGTTATCTATTGGAGAATAAAAATTGAATTTTTTTGTGACTGTAATAGATAAATTCCAAATCCTTCTGTTAAGAAAAAACGTACTATTTTTTATTTTAATTCTTTGTATTGGTTTTTTAGTATTTAAAAGGTTGCAGTGGGATAGGGGTGTGAGTCCTCTAATTCAATCGGATTCACAAATCAAACTCTACCAAACAATCGAATACAAAAAAAGTGGACTAAACTCACATCGTTGTTTTGAGCTTGAAAATAAAATTGATACTCAGTTCGAATTTTACCCTTTCAGATATCCTTGGGCTTACTTTAATTTAGGGGATAACGGAGAAGTTAGCTGCGTATTTCAATATCCTAGTTTCTTCTCGCAGTTCTTTTCTATATTACCAATCACATATAACTATTTCAATTTAATCATTTTACTACTTTATATTTTGCTTTGTTTTATCCTGATGTTGGGTTTTAGAATTGTTTTCCAACTTAATAAGCTTGAGTATATTTTGTTAGGTGGCATCTTCTTTTTAGTAGGTTTTGGAATCACAAGCGCTTTTGAATTTTCGGAAAGTGTCCCTGCACATATATTTTTAAGTCTTTTGTTTTTTTCTATCTTTGCCATTGAAATGGGCCAAAAAGTCCATTTTTTACTTTTAATGACTTTTGGATTTTTAGGTGCGATTTCTATTTTCCTGAGATCTGAGTCCATTATGTACATTGGTATCACAGGTTTTGTTCTTTGTTATTATCACAGAAATGAATTTTTATTATTTGTTAGGCGCTACATTCCTTTTGTTATAGGTGCGCTTTTATCTATAATTCTTTTTGCCAGTTATAATTATTCAGAGTTTGGTGAGATTTTTGGTGTCCGAAGTAAAATAAGTTTAATCGATTTTACTCGTTTGAGTATTTCTGAAAGAATTCATTTGATCTCTGAATTTTTTCTTGGAAATGAGAACCGCGTAGGATTTTTATCTTATTGTTTTCCGAGTATTGTTTTAATCATTTATTCTTATTTTAAGGGAAACCTAAATTCATTTCAAAAGAAATACATTAATATAATGGTTCTTTCTTTTCTCTGCATAGTAATCCTCAGTCCTTATTCATCAGGTGGGTTGTATGCGGGAATGCGGTTTACAGAGTTTACTTATTTGTTAATGACAGTTTATGTTGTGATTACTTATCTGAATGCACAAGATAAGGTATTTAAGAGAATCTGTTTTTCATTTATTATTTTGCAGATCGGATTTGGTGTTTTTCACGTAAGAAAAAATATCAAAAACCTTGATTATATCAAAAAATATCATGAAATTTACCAGACAAAATTAGACCAGTATCCAGATTCTCCCGTTTTACATCTCAGTACTTTTGATCTATTATTAATTTCCGATTCTTTCTTAAAGAAACCTCATTGGATTGTCAATCATCAGAAAAAGTTTGATAAACTAGAAGAGAAACTTATCGAAAATAGTGTTTCATCTTTTCAGGTGTTTGTTTATGACTTCACTCCCCCTAAAGATGACAATGTAACAATGGACTTTTATAAAGAGTGGATAGATACAAAATACGAAATTAAATCAAAGTATTTTCAAAAACAATCGGATGAGAAAATAGCTGGGTTTAGGTTGATGTTGTGGAAAAAGAAATGAATTGGTTGAAGAAGCACTTTTATAAATACCGAATTGAATTAGGAATTCTTTTCGTGATACTATTTGGGATATTTTTCCGAATGTATCGTTTGGATAGGCAAAGTTTATGGACAGATGAATTGTATTCCGTTTACGCATCTTCATTAAAGAATTGGAATGTATTTTGGGATTATTTAGCTAGTGACCCACATCCTCCTTTGTTTCAGGTTTTACTTGCATTTTGGATGAATATAAATCCAAATCCTACTGAATTCTATATAAAATTATTTCCGATATTCATTTCGATTCTAAATTTAATTGTATTATTCTTTTTAACTAAATCGTGGGAGAATTCAAAAAGATTTATTTTTTTGTTTTTATTTTCATTCTCCCCTGGAGCTATTTATTATGCACAGGAAGTGAGATCATATTCGCTTCTACTATGTTTATCATCTGTTATTTTAGTTATTTTTGACGGATTTCTAGGCCAATCTAGAGATAAAAAAAGATTAACTTTGATATTGGTACTATCAGTATTAATATCTTACGTTCATCTTTTCGGATTTATATTTGTTGGTTCCCTATATTTTATTTTTTGGATTAAATTTTTAATCGAAAAGGATAATAAAAGTAAAGATTTAATTATTATAGGAATTTTAACTTTTATCTTTTTTATTCCATTTATATATCAATTGTTAAATGGTTCAAAAATTGCAACTGCGGGATGGATTGATCCTCCTGGGTTTGTTTTGTATTTAAGTTATTATTCTTTGTTTTTTTATACCTCCAAAAAATTTCTTTTTCTGACGGTATTGGTTCCAATAGGATTTTTCTTTTTTTATTTATATACATTAATAAAAAGGAAAACCAAACAAAATGAATTCAGATTCTCAAATTCTGAAATTTATCTGTTAGTCGCCATTTTTCTGATTTTAATCACCAGTATTTTTTCATTTTTTAAACCTATTGTTACAAATCGAAATTGGATAGTAACATTACCATTAGTTTATCTTTTTGTTTCTGATAAAGTTTCAACCTACAGGTATAGGAAGTATTTTCTTGTAGGGTTGTTGTTATTGACTTTGTTTTCAATGATAGATTTTAAAAAGAATTTTTATATAATTTTCAAAGAGGATTGGCGAGGAGCTACTAATTATATAGCAAAAGAATGTAATCATCCTATCGTATTATCCAACGCCACACCCGAATATATAGATTTATATTTAAACTGGTTTAATGTTAAAAATTTTGATTCGTTATTGGTAAATAAAAATATATCTATTAATCAAGATCGAATTTGCGAGTTGAATCGTCTTTTAGGTGGGAATGGAGAGTCCATTCAAAATAGGAAAGGATGGAAAATGGAAAAGGAAGAGGTTTTTTACGGTATAGTGGTTCGGGAGTATTTAAAGAATGACTAAGTTTAACTTAGGGTATATAGGTTCCATTTTTGAAAAGAAGTCCTTTGAACATGAAAACTTAAATGGGATACGGGCAATTTCAATTCTTTCGGTTGTTATATTTCATGTTTGGGTAACTGTAAAACCAATTGTTCATAGTGAATACGAGTTTTTAAATCTGTTTTTAAGCTCATTGTCATCTGGTGTTGATTTTTTCTTTCTATTGAGTGGATTTTTAATTTACGGTGGTTTGAGAAGGGAGTTTGAAAAAGAGGGAAAAATTAGGATTAAAGATTTTTTCATTAAAAGAAGCTTACGAATTTTTCCAGCATATTATTTTGCATTGTCTATTTTATATTTATTCAAACGAATTCAACTTTCAAAATTTGATTTAAACATGATACAAGACCCTGCTGCTAGAATTATGTTTGAAAGTATTCGAATTGGATTATCGAATGTTTGGGTAGATGCATTCTATTTAACGGATATTATACGTGTTCCTGTGGTTTATGATGGAGGATGGTCATTATCGATAGAAGAACATTTTTATGTGATATTGCCTTTTTTCTGTGTGTTATTCTTTTTTAAAATTGATTTTTTCACTCGTATAGTTACGTATTTACTCGGATTTGCAATTGCTCTTTTAAATCGTTACTTAATATCCTATCCTGAAGCAAATATGGATGCGGTATATATGTTGTATTGTCGTTTTGATTCTATTATGTTTGGCATGTTGGTTTATGAATTTTATCATCTCTACCCTTGGGATAAGCTAGTTTTTGCGTATAAGAACTTTATAACATTTTCAATGATTTTGATTGGAAGCATATTAGTTGTTTGGATGCATCAAATTGACTCAGGGGGTGCGTTTGCCATTGTCTTTCGCCCAACATTAGTTTCAATTGGTTTTGGAATATTAATGTATTTCTCTTTTTTTATAAATGGTTTAAGGAATTTTTTAAGTTCTAAATTTTTCCGACCATTTGCTAGATTGGGTTATACTGCATATTTGTGGCACATTATTGTTATACCTATCGTAGCTTCTAAAATTTCTCCTATGATTTTAAAAAGGCAGGATATGGTTTCTGTATTATATGCTTTTTTTCTTGTAATTGTTGTAACTTTTTTAGTATCATGGTTTGTTTATTTGATAATTGAATTACCGTTTTTGAGACTAAAAGAGAAACTAGTGAAGCCAGTTAAAATTAATTGAAATAAATAAAGCAAGCCCAAGTAAATGAAATACTATTTAGAAAAACGCAATTACCCAAAATTAATGTCGATCGTTATTCCTTGTTATAATGAGGAATCAGTTCTTCCACATTTACGAGAAAGGATAACTTTATTTTTAAAAAGTTTACCTACGAAATCAGAAGTGATCCTTGTAAATGATGGAAGCCATGATAATACAATTTTTGAGCTTGTGGATTGGTCAAAGGAAGACAAACGAATCAAAATTTTGAGTTTATCTAGAAATTTTGGGCACCAAATTGCAGTTACTGCAGGAATGGATCATGCAGCAGGTGATGCTATTGTCATAATGGATGCAGACTTACAAGACCCTCCTGAAGTTATTTTTGAAATGTTGGAAAAGTACCGGGAAGGATATGACGTTGTATATGGACAAAGGATCACACGTTCTGGAGAGTCATGGTTTAAAAAAGTGACTGCGTGGGCTTTTTATCGTTTAATGAAAATTTTAGTCCATAAAGACTTACCTTTGGATTCAGGTGATTTCCGTTTAATTTCAAGAAGGTGTTTGGATGCATTGAATGGTCTAAGAGAAAATCACCGTTTTCTACGAGGGATGAATGCCTGGATTGGATTTCCGCAAACGCCAGTTTTTTATAAACGTGATGCAAGAGTGGCGGGCGAAACAAAATATCCATTGCAAAAAATGCTAAAACTTGCGATGAATGCAGCAGTCTCTTTTTCTCCATTACCTTTACGTTTTAGTTTAGGTCTTGGGATCGTTGTGGCCTTAGTTGGATTTGCGGTTGGTGTTTATGCACTTTTCCGTGCCTTCCAACATTTTATATTACAGATGCCTATTGTTTATAATCCTGGTTGGGCGACCATTGTTACTTTAATTTGTTTGATCGGTGGTTCTATCTTGATATCTATAGGAATTTTGGGAGAATACATCGCACGAATCTTTGAAGAATCTAAAAATAGACCATTATATGTTGTTGAATTCGTGAAAGGGGATCTCCCAAAATTTAAAAAATCAAGGTAAGTTAATTTAAAGATTTAAATCGCATTTTCTATAGCCAATAAATTGAACTTCAGTATAGGCACCACATGTATACTTATTGTTTCTAAATAGTTTAAAAAAATTGTCGCTATTTAGTTCAACTTCTCTTTTTAAATTCATATATGCATTTGGTACAACTTTAGAAAAATCGAATATATAAATACTTTTGATTTTATTATCTTCCATTCTTTTGAATAAATTGGTTGTTCGGATTGGATCTGAAAAATTTCCAAAAGAGATACTTGGTTGGTTTACTAATTTTAGTCCTGCTGTTTCTGATATGTTTTGGTCATAAAATACCCACAAATCTGCATTGAAGTTTTCATACAATTGATTTATTTTTCGAATCATTTTGAAACTTTCTTTCGATACCTTCAGGATCAATAGATTGACAAAAATTGAAAATACGATAAACGAAATAAAAACTTTGTCTTTTTTTAATTTTTCCCAAAACTGAGAGATAATAAAAATTCCAGGTATCATTGTAAATAAGGCATAACGAGCAGTGATTGTAATCCCGTCATTAGGGGCGCTAATTGCAATCATTATAGGATATACGATAAAGACAGTAAGATGGTAATGAAGCGGTTGGAGTTGTTTGAATGAAAATAAAAAACTTCGGTATTTAATTAGGACATAAACGAAATAAGGTGAGATAAAAAATAGTCCAAATTTAAAACCTTTTTCAGGTAACCCAGTAAATAAAATTTTGATTAAATTATAAAACCGATTTTCTTTGGCGAAATAATGATCTGCAGTAAAATTATATAAATACCTGATCCCAAATGGGTGACCATATTCTTTATAATTCCAAAATAAAAAATATAAAATAGGAATGAGAAAAAAGAAACTAAAAATCATAATCCCTTTTTTCTGTTTCATTTTATAAATAAGTGGTATTGATAAAGAATATATTAAACAGGATAAAATTAAAAATTCCAATCGAAAAAAACTTAAACAAATACTTAAAAATACACTTAAACTAAAATAAAGTAAATTTTCTTCCAGGATTGCTTTTGCCCAAATCGTATAAGAAATACTTCCAAGTAATATTGTAATTGGAACTTCTGATAAATCAATTACTTGTGTTAGGATTACAGAAGTACTAAAAACGATTGCTGAGATTTGAACTTTAATTTTTCCAAACGTGTTTAAAATAAAAATACTTAGGAGAAGGAAAATTCCATTGAAATAAATCATTGTTTTTGTTGGAAAAAAGTAAAAAATTTTCCCATAAAGGAAAGCAAAGGTTTCAGAGAATACAGACTTCAATTCACCTTTATTTTTGATTAAAAAAGTCACTGGATGGTAGTTGAACTCAGGATCAATGGATTTCGCTGGGTAATGGATTGTATGTGAAGATGATTTTACAGTCTCAATTTGAAATGCTTTTGCTAGTGAATCGGATATAAAACTATCTTTTGCGGATAGATAAAATTGTAGGCCTAAAATAAATATAAGATAAAATACATATTGAATCGAATTCTTTCGAAGTATTAAATCCATTTTTTTTCTCCTTATTTTATGATTCCTGTCCAGATCCGGTACATCTGCCTATCGATGATTTGATAGTCTTTTGTGTTTGGTTTTAAATCAGTTTCCAATTGGTTCACGTCCCAATGGGAAACGGGATAATTTCCTTTTATTTTATCGGCATCCATTGCCTGCCTGATTTCAGGAGTTAGGATTGTTGGATGCCAATCAACGAATGCAATTTTTTTGTTTGGTAATTCCTTTCTAAGCAATCGTATTAATTTAGTATTAGATTCAGTTGAATAAGAAACTAAGGTAATTTGTTTTGTATAATCACTTCCAATAGAATAAATATTTAAATAGTCTGTGAAAACAAAGACATCTGGTTTGATTTCATTTGTTATTGTTTGGAAATTTTTCAACAAACTTGTTTTGGACTTTTGGATTTTTGCTCCAAGAAATCCTAACATAACAGAAAACAAGGTAAAGAATAAAAAGATCGAAAGGAAAAAGAACCTTTTTCTGCGGAGTATCAACGTTAGAATTGGTTTAAATAGAATTAAATAAGGTAAAATTAAAATTGTATAAAATCTTGGTCCCCAATTATTAAATCCATCATTGGGAGCTAAAAATGGGATTGTAAGTAAGGTAATGTTCATTGCAACGAACAATGCTTTTTTTCTTTTTTCAATCGAGTGAAAGTACTTTTTGTAAAAACCAATTACTAAAATGGAAAGTGGTAAATAGAGAAAAAATCCAATTTTTTTATCAGAATAAAATAACAAAGTTTGGAACCAGCGTAATCTTTCATCAAAACTAACAGTTAAACCTTGTGCGTTGGCAAGGAAACGAGTTCCTAAAAAATGTTGGTATAATGTTTGGTTTATTAAGAACTGAATCAAAATTCCAATAATCCCAGCGAGAAAGAAAAATTGTAAAGATATAACTTCTTTTGCAAAAGATTTAGTATCCGTTTCTTTCCAGTGGAAATAAAAATAAAAGAATAAAAAAGAGAATAAAAAGGGGAGTGTGTCTAAACGAACCATCACAACCCAGGAGAGACCTAATCCACAAAGAATTTGAAAAAGAATGTTTCGTTTGTGTTTTAGAACTGGTAATAAACATAACGTAGCAAAACAAAAGACTGCAGGAAATTCAGAATACTCCCAACTGAGTGGCCATAGGAATGTAGAAAAGAAACTAAACCATAAAAATAAAAATGAAAACTTGTAATATTTTCTTAGAATATAAAAAGACGAAAATAAAAATAAGAGGGAAGTATATACCATCTGCGATGGATGGAGGAAGATTAAAAAAGGTGCCAGGAGATAAGCAAATTGAATTGGAAAGGCACTCACTAATCTTTCATTAACTTTTAAGTATAAATTGTTAACCAGATGAAAGTAAACTAATTTTGAATCGAATTGATAGGCTGGGTAATATAATTGGTCGGTTTTAAAGTCATTTTTCCATACCGAATAAGTTTGGACCAATTTGTCATGGCTGTCTTGGAAATAAGAATACTTTGGTGAAGTAAATTGAATGGCATAAAAAACAACAACAAAGAAGCCAACCCATTGAAAACCGGATTTGTATTGTTGTAATTTTCGTATGATCAACATCTATTTTTTTACCTAATATCAATTAAGAATTGTTTGAAATGATCTTTTGTAATAATCGATTGATTTCAATTGAAACCAAAGTAAAGTATGCCAATATAATCACAATATGAAAGAATATTTTCTAGAAATTTTTAAGAAAAATAATAAAGAGATCAATGAGTTATATGGAATCAGAGCTCTTAGCTGTTACCTTGTCATTTTATTTCATTGTTTTGCATTTTCCATAGATTTTTTCCCTATTCAGTTTGCAGCTTACTTACCAAATGCACAAAATGTTGAATTCTTAATGAGTCTCTTTTTTGTCATCAGTGCTTTTTTAGTTTCTACTTCTTTTTCTAGGGAATTGGAAAGAGCTAATTTTTGGGTGAGTTGGAAGAACTTTGTTATCAAAAGGTCTTTGCGTATTTTCCCTGCCTTTTACGTCATCTTATCTATTACCATCCTCATAATGGCAGCGGTTGTTAAAAAAAGTGAAGGAACACTGGTCACCGGACAATTTGTAGAAGGGTTGGTTGACCTGAAGTTGAAATTATCCTTTTGGTGGACTGATTTTGCTTATATATCTAATTATTTCCCAAAAAGAATTATGGTCCATGGTTGGTCTTTATCAATGGAAGAGCAGTTTTACATTGCGATGCCATTTGCCTTTTTATTTTATACAAAAGTACTCCGATCTACCTACCAAAAAATAGTTTTTCTAATCCTGTTATTAATATTACCGAACTTCATTCGACTCTTTTACCATTTTAATGTGACCATGTTGGAATTTGATGAGTACGTACAAACTTTATTCCATCCTATCCATACTCACTTTGAACCTTTTGTATACGGAATTTTACTTATGGAACTCTGGCGGGCGGGAAAAATTTCTAAAAACCAACCCTCTGCCAAATTGTATTTTTACGTATTGTTCTCGTTATTATTCTTATTATTTTGTTATTTGAGTACTCTGGAATTTTCAGAAGCAAAATTGTATTTTACTGTTTTTCGGATCAGTTTTTATTCCTTTTTTGCCTTTGTCATTGTGTTTGGGGCGGTCGGAGGGTTTTTTTCTAAGATCGCTTGGTTTTTAGCCAATCCAGTTTTGGTCTTTGTGGGCAAACTCAGTTATGGAATCTATCTAGTACACATGTTGGTGAATACCACTGTCTTATTGTATATTTTAGACCATACGAATCGAGATACAAATGGATTATCTCGTTTGTTCAAAGCGTCCGTCATAAGTTTGTTAGTTTCGGCACTCATTGCGCTTGTGAGTTACCTTCTGATTGAAAAACCATTTTTAAAAATCAGGGAATGGACCCAACCAAGATTTGATATTTCAAAAAATAGTTTTTATTATGTGAAAGGAAACCAAAGGGAAAGAATTTTGATTTCTCTTTTACTGACTCTTTTGTCTTTTTTCCCCTATTTGATTCTCAAACAAATGATTGGTGTTGGATTTGTTGGGAGTTCAAACTTATCCTTTTATATACTTAACACAAGTTTGCTTTTGCCATTTTGTTTAAATCTTTTTACAATCTTAAAATACAAACGGATTTTCTTTTACCAATACTTAAGTCGTTTCCAAAATATTTAAAGTAAAGGGAGACTTAAGATTAATTTTGGAAGGCTGATTGAAGGCTTTCCTTTAGTTTTGATCTAGTAGTTTCGGTTTCTTTTGGTAAAGTTAACTCGTCGATTTGTTTTAAGATAAATGTTTCATCGACGAGTTTTCCTTCTAAAACTTTACCGATCATACCAGCGATTACAGAAAGGATTTGGTTTGTATCAAGATAACCAAAATTTTCAAGTATGATTGCCATACCCATGGCACCTTCTGTTCCATAAAACGCTTGTTTTTTGCTGAATTCAGAGTCATACATTCCAGGAGGTAGTGCATCTTTTACTTTTTGGCGCATTTCCATTTCACTTGGACCATGGTTTGTTCTGTTGATAATGGAGAGGGAAACTGGGTTTTTTGGACCATGGATTCGTAGAATTTCTTCTGCATAGAGGCGAATTTTTTTTGCGGCATCCCGAGTGATGGCATCACGTCCTAAAAAATTCAATTTGTACAAGTATTCCTCTAACTCATCTCCTGTTAATTTACCCAGACAAATGAGTTGGTATAAAGTAAAAATCATATAATCAGATTCAGTATTATCACCCAATAGAATTTCTTTTGACTGTGTAGGTAGATAAATCCTATCGTAAAGTAAGATAGAAAGTTTATAAGACATTTGGTCAAATAAGCTTTGGTAAGATGCACCTAAGAATTTTTTTGTCCTAGACCAAGCAGGTTTAAATCCATTTTGAAAAAACTCTAAGGGATTAAAAATTGTATCGATGACTTTATCAAAAACACCTTTAATTGTTCCTTCTAAATACTTAAGGTGTAAGGATTCTATTTGGATATTGTCTTTGGTAATTGTAGCAAGCATTGTCCTTCTAAAAAAATGAGGGCTTGCCGAGATAAATGCTAGTGGTGCATTTTCTAATGAGATCCTCAGTTCTCTATACAATTCTGGCATACCTGGTAGCGCCTGTTTTTGGTTAGGTGTTTCAAATAAGGCAGAGAATTTTCCTTTTCCAGAATGGATGTCTGTGGCGAGGTAAGTTTGGTCAATATCTGATGTGACAACAATTCCTTGGTATTCTTCTGGGATGATTCGCAATTTCCCTTTTCCTACAATGGTCGTTTTACCAAGGATTGAATTTTCTGTGGCATTTAAATGGGCTAGGTCTTTGGAATATTGACGGAAACTATCCAAACCTTCCAAGATGACTTGGAAATCATGGGATCCAACTGGTAGTTTGTCTCGGATCTCACAGGAAAAAAATCCGTCTTCATCAGCTTTGATTTTACCAGAAGCATAAATGAGTTTTCCATTTGGTTCATACACTTCTAATTTTAATACAGGTTTACGAACTGGTGCGAGTGAAAAGTCGAGAAAGGGTGTGATTTTGGTTTCATCTCCTTTAAATAACCCTGTGACGAGGTCCCAAAGGCCATCAGCTTTCATCAGATCGGTAATCCCGACATCCACAACCTGTCCTCGTACATAGGACCTTCGTTCCCTTCCAAGGGATCCGCCGCAAACTGCGATTCTTTTGATGTCAGTAATAATAGGTTGTGAAGTATTTGGTTCTTGGGACATAGAATTTATGCCCTTAAGCGTCTAAGAAAACAAGGAGCCGTCTATTCCTTTTTATGGCATCACTACGATCTACGAATGATTTTGTAAAACTTTTGCAAAAGGAGGGAGAACTGCAGGTCATTTCTGAACTTGTTGACCCGAATTTAGAACTGGCAGAAATCCAAAGGCGCGTGGTTGCAAAAAAAGGCCCTGCCTTACTTTTCACCAATGTAAAGGGAACCAAATTCCCCGTGGCTACCAATCTCTATGGCTCTGAAAAAAGAATCCATTTGGCATTTGGAGAAAAACCTGTCCAAACCATCGCAAGGCTTGCCAAACTCGCAAAGGAAATTTTCCCTCCACGTTTTTCCAAATTATGGAAAGAACGTTCACTCGGCCTTTTGCCCTTTCAAGTTGGATTGAAACAGGTCAGGCGAGCCCCCATATTCAAAGGCCAGGTTTCCAATGTGGAGGAGCTTCCAGGGCTTGTTTCGTGGCCAAAAGATGGTGGTCCTTTTGTGACTCTACCACTTGTTTATACCGAACACCCAAGTTCTGGGAGCGGGAACTTAGGGATGTACCGCGTCCAACTTTTTGGAGAAAAAACGGTAGGGATGCACATCCAAATCCATAGAGGAGGTGGGTTCCACTATTACGAAGCGGAAAAAGAAAACAAAGCTCTCCCAGCACATGTCTATGTTGGCGGTCCTCCAGCTCTTACCATAGCGGCCGTGGCACCACTCCCAGAGGAGATTCCTGAACTAGTCTTTGCTTCATTTCTTATGGGTGAAAAACTAAGGATGAAAAAAGACAAAACGGTTTCACCTTACCCCATAGTTGCAGATGCCGATTTTGCTCTCATTGGATCGATCCCACCGAAATTACGGAAGCCAGAAGGTCCTTTTGGTGACCATTACGGATATTATTCCTTACAACATGATTATCCATTTTTAGATGTGTCTAAAATCCTTCATAGAAAGGATGCGATTTGGGCGGCAACCGTTGTAGGAAGGCCTCCCCAAGAAGACCATTACATAGCCGAGTTTTTACAAGATTTATTATCTCCTATGTTCCCGCTAGTCATGCCACAGGTGTTAGGTGTTTGGGCCTATGAAGAATCTGGTGTCCATTCCTTGGCAGCAGCAATCGTCAAAGAACGATATTACAGAGAAGCTTTTATGGGAGCACTCCGAATCCTAGGAGAAGGGCAATTATCCCTTACAAAATGTTTACTTGTTACAAATGAACATGTGAATCTAAAAAACTTTTCAGAAACATTCCAAGTGATTACGGAACGTTCGGACCCGAGCACAGATTTTTTTATTTTTAGCAACATCAGCCAAGACACATTAGATTATACCAGTGGGACAGTGAATAAAGGGAGTAAATTACTTTGGATGGGAATCTCAGATCCGAACAAACCCGTCTCAAACAAAAACCTTCCAAAAGAATTCAGTGGAAGGTTAAAAGACAAACGTTTCCAAAACCCAAAAGTTTTTTTACCTGGAGTTCTTGTGATCCAAGGTTCCCAGTTCCAACCAAATGATCGTTTGGCAGAAACTTTACTTTCCGAAGACTTAGGTTCATTTTCCTATGTCTTTCTTGTGGATGATTCAGAAGATGCTGTGAAATCGGATTCAGATTTTATATGGACTATGTTTACTCGAATGGAACCTGCCTCTGATGTGTATGCGCGGACAGAAACCATTCGCAATCATATCTCCTACCAAATCCCCATAGTCTTTGATTGCCGCATGAAACCTTGGATCCCAGAAGTTCTCACTCCCTTACCAGAAACAGTAAAATTGGTTGAGAAGCGATTTGGCAAATGGATAGATTCTTTGTGAGCCAGTTGTCTAAAAAAATCTTTTGGAACCAATTGGTTTCCAAAGGGTAAATTTGGCAATTCACCGCTCATGAAAAACGGCAAAACCAGGATTCATCTTTTCAATCGATAGGATGAAAAGATGATAGATGGATTCAGTTAGGAAAAAAGAATCATCAGAGAAATGGCAAAAAAACTCACCTTAGTCACTGGCGGAGCAGGTCTCATTGGCTCTCAGATCATTGAAGACTTAAACCAAAATGGGAATACCGATATTCTGGTCGTTGACCATCTGGGGACAACAGACAAATGGAAAAACCTCCAAAGGAATTTTTTCAAAGACTATTATGAAAAGGATCAGTTCGAAACCTTCTTAGAAAATGGAAATTCGCTATTATCAGAAATTTCGGAAATCTACCATTTAGGTGCATGTTCTGCCACTACAGAAAAAAATGCAAGTTACCTAATCCAGAATAACTTCCATTATACGAGAAAACTGGCGGAGTTTGCTGTAAAAAATAACATTCCATTTTTATATGCATCAAGTGCAGCCACTTATGGAGAAGGTGAGTTTGGTTATGATGATAAAGCGCCTATAGAAAATCTCAAACCCCTCAATATGTATGGTTATTCTAAACATCTATTTGATTTATATGCCAAAAAAACCAATATCGCTGACAAACTAGTCGGTCTTAAATATTTTAATGTATTTGGTTATGGGGAAGCCCATAAAGGCGATATGCGTAGCCTTGTTCTTAAAGGTTATGAACAAATTCGGGACACTGGAAAATTGAAACTTTTTAAGTCTTACAAAGCAGAATACAAAGATGGGGAACAAAAACGAGATTTTTTATATGTGAAGGATGCAAGTAAAATTAGCATTTATCTTCTTAGTGAACGAAAATACGGATTGTACAACGTTGGGCGTGGCCAAGCGGAAACATGGAATGAACTTGCTTCCGCACTCTTTCAAGCCATGAAGGCGCCAATAAACATTGAATATGTGGACATGCCAGAGTCTCTCAAAGGCAAATACCAATATTATACCTGCGCTGATATGGAAAAGTTAACTAAAGTTGGATATCCTTTTGGTTTTACCAACCTCCAGGATTCCATAAAGGAATACGTTCGCTTCTTATCATTAGAAGCGAAGTAATGCTTACTTTTTGTACACTTTTACGATGGTTTGGATTAAATCTTTGAACTTTGCATCTTTCAATCGATAGAATACTTGGTTCGAAGACTTTCTTGATTCCAATATTCCATTGTTTTTCATTTTGCTTAAGTGTTGGGAAGCGGCTGACTGGCTTGTTCCAAGTAGTTCTACAAGTTGGCCTACGGTTTTTTCTTCTTTTGCCAAGGTATAAAGGATAAGTAAGCGAATCGGGTGAGCTATCCCTTGAATTCCTTTTATTGCTTGTTCCAATTGTTGTTTCGAAAGTTCTGTTTTTATTTTCATCGGTAAGGATTCCGTTATATCCTTATGACGAAAGCATACAGTATTTACCTACGAAATTTTTAACTTTTGCTAAAAAAATGACAAAAATATTCTGCATTCCTTTTTTGCCGTCTATGTATAAAAAGAAGGCAAAAAAGGTTTAATCGAAGTTAGATTCGAACTCCACCAGAAATTTCTAAAACCACACCAGTGACAAGATCGTTCATGATGATAAACTCTGCACTGGACGCAATTTCATCTGGTTCACCAAGCCTTCCCACAGGGATGATTGATTTCCACTTTGCGAGGGCTTCTGGGTTCATATCTTTTAAAACCATTTCGGTACCAATAAAACCAGGAGCAATCCCTGCCACTCTCACACCAAACTTCGCAAGTTCTTTTGACCAAGTGACAGTCATCGCGGCAACTCCAGCTTTTGCTGCACTATAATTGGTTTGGCCTGAGTTTCCATGCATGGCAATCGATGCGATTGGGATGATGACACCTTTTTTTTGTTCTACCATTTTTGCCGCAGCTTCTCTACCAGTCAAAAAAACTCCAGTCAAATTGACATCTATGACAGATTGCCATTGGTCAAGGCCCATCTTTCCTTTGACTTTACCAGTTTCTTTGTCCACACGGATGAGTAGGCCATCACGTAAAATGCCTGCATTGAGAATCGCAACGTCTAAACTGCCTTGGAAGGCGGCAGCTTCTTCTATGAGACGTATGCTATCTTCTTCCTTAGCAACGTTTGCAACAATACCAGTAGTTTTGATCCCATCTTTTTGAAAGAGAGCGACCGTTTCGTCCAATTTGTCTTTTTGGATGTCTGAGAGTATGATATTGGCACCTGCCTTACCCAATCGGTAAGCCATTGCCTTTCCGAGTCCACCAGCTGAACCAGTGACGAGAATGTTTGCACCTTTTAATTCCATGTCCACCAGTTTCAAAAACTAGACAAAGGAGGTCGATCCAAAACTTCAGTGAGTAGGGGACTTGGATGCCGAATTAAATCTCTGCTAGTTCAGCACTGCGAAACGACACATAATTGTCGTTAAATGGAATTTCGACTCGTGCAACTGTTCTGTCCGCATGTGTGATGATGCGAAATAGGTTAGGGTCAACACCTTCGTTTTTTAGTAAGATCATGATAAGAGCAATCCCGAGCCCAGCACCTTCTGTATTGTCCATATTGTCCATATAAAACTCTGCGATGTCATTATAGTTCATGGACTTTTTCATTTTTTCTCTCATCCTAACTTCTTCGGTTTTGATGACAGGAGTATTATTCGTGACTTCTACAAGAAGTCCATCCAAACAATAGTGGAATTTGATTTGGACATACACACCACGAGCAAGGCAACGTTTCCCATATTCATCAGCCATTTTTTCTGAGAACTTTTTGGAATATTCTTTGATCCCTTTGAAATAGTCGGATTCGTCCGTGATGTCGAGACCTTCGTCTTCGAAGAACACCCGTTTTTGGTTGGCTTTGATTCCGTTGATGGTAAGTTCTTTGGAAATGGTATAAAGCATTTCAACAAATTGGGATTGTCCTACTTCACTTAAGATATTTGTAATGAGTCCGAGCACATATTGTTCGAGTTGGCGGTTCATCCGTGACGAACGGACGACAATTTTCGATTTTGCCTTTACTAAATCGGGGATTTGTGCTTCTAATTCTACAAACGGTTTCGCCACGAATCATTCCTTATTTATGTGAGTGTTCCCACATGGTTCTATTATCGAACTGGGGAATCCACAACTAAAATGATAAGGGAAATGCTTGAAATTTCCTGTTTTTTTACCATTTCCAGGAAATAAACTCATTTTCCATTGACCAATGAGCCTCATTTAAAATAGTGTAAAAAACCTAGCCTCGCTTGGAAACCCGTGCTTGGGTGGGAAACGTTTGCCCTCTTAGCTCAGTGGTAGAGCACTTCCATGGTAAGGAAGGGGTCACCAGTTCAAGCCTGGTAGAGGGCTTGTTTAGGGCTGTAGTTTAATGGTAGAACTAGGATCTCCAAAGTCCTTGGTGGGAGTTCGATTCTCTCCAGCCCTGCCAAACTACGGAATATAGAATTAGAGAACAGGACAAGGATCAATGAAAGCTACGAGTTTCATTCAGGAATGTAAAGCAGAACTTGAAAAAGTACATTGGCCTACGCGCCAAGAAGTAGTGAGTTCTACCGTTGTAGTCCTAGTTACAGTATTTATCTTTTCCCTATTTTTATCAGCTTCGGATTTTGTTTTCCTGAAACTGTTAAAGTGGTTCTGGGCATTAGGAACATAGGTAAGGTTAGTGGGCGATTCTTTAGATAAAAAATGGTATGTGCTTCAGACTTATTCCGGTCACGAGAATAAGGTGAAAACTAACATTGAAAAGATGGTCCAACAACAAAAGCTGGAAGACCAGATCTTTTCGGTGAAAATTCCTTCAATGGAAGTTGCCGAAATGAAAAACGGCAAAAAGAAGGTCACGAAGAAAAAACTCATGCCGGGTTATGTTCTCGTTGAGATGAATATGACTGATGACCTTCGGTTTAAAATCCAGAACCTACCTTCTGTGTCTACGTTTGTAGGCGGAAAAGGAAAAGGGCCGGAGCCACTTTCACTTGATGAGATCAAAAATCTTTTCAGTGATGTGGGAAGTGTGGAATCGGAAGAAGTTTCGAGACCTCGTTTCCTATTTAAAGTGGGAGAAACATTGAAAATTATAGATGGTCCGTTTGCCAATTTCACGGGACTAGTAGACGAAATTTTCCCAGACAAGGGAAGGCTTCGTGTCCGCGTTGAAATTTTTGGAAGATCCACTCCAGTGGAGTTGGATTACCTCCAAGTAAAATCGGAACAATAGAACGGATAGATTGACTTTTAGTAAGGAACTTGAAACGAGATGGCTGCAAAGAAAGTAGTAAAACAAATTAAACTCCAAGTAGAAGCAGGGAAAGCAAACCCAGCTCCTCCGGTAGGGCCCGCACTTGGTCAGGCCGGACTGAATATCATGGAATTTTGTAAACAGTTCAATGAAAGATCTAAAAACCAGATGGGACTCAAACTCCCGGTAGTGATCACTGTTTATTCTGACAGAAGTTTTACATTTGTCACTAAATCACCTCCAGCTGCCCTTCTTGTAATGAAGGCACTTGGCATTCCAGGTGGATCTGCCACTCCTCACACTGTGAAAGTGGGAACGATCAAACGCGCACAACTAGAAGAAATTGCAAAAACGAAGATGGAAGACCTCAATGCGAACGACTTAGATGCAGCAGTGAAAATCATTGCTGGAACTTGCCGTTCCATGGGTGTTAACGTCGAGTAATCAATAAGAAACGGGAACCGAAGTCATGAAACGCGGCAAAAAATACATCCAACTCAAAGAGAAAGTCGATCGCACAAAGGCTTATACCCTTGGTGAGGCAGTCGGTTTAGCGAAAGCGACCAGTTACTCAAAGTTCGACGGAACTTTAGAGATCTCGACAAAAATTAATTATAAATCTCTCCAAAACGTAAGAGGGACAATCTCTCTTCCACACGGAACTGGGAAAACAATTAAGGTTTTAGTTTTCTGCAAAGGAGACAAACAAAACGAAGCGAGAGAAGCCGGTGCTGATTTCGTAGGTGATATGGACCTGATTGAAAAAGTTTCTGGTGGTTGGACTGATTTTGACGCTTGTGTGGCAACTCCTGATATGATGAAGGAAGTTGGTAAACTCGGTCCAGTCCTTGGTCGTAAAGGCCTTATGCCAAAACCGAAGGCAGGAACAGTAACTACTGATGTAACAAAAGCAGTGAAAGAACTCAAAGCAGGTCGTATTGAATACCGTCCTGACAAAGGGGGAGTGGTTCACTTAGGAGTGGGAAAATGTTCCTTCTCTGATGATAAACTTTCTGATAACATCAATGCTGTAGTAGCAGCGCTTATGAAAGACAAACCATCTGATGCAAAAGGTGATTACCTAAAGTCTTTCTCTGTAGCAGCAACTATGGGAATCGGCGTGAAAGTCGATGTAAAAGAACTAGTAAACGCGAACATATAACGAGTTAGAAAAATGGCAAATCCATCTAAAATTGAAGCAGTATCAGAACTAAAGAGTCGTTTGGAAAAACGACCAAACTTTATTTTAGCATCTTACAGCGGTTTAACTGTTGAAGATATGTCCAACCTTCGTGCGAAACTTCGCAAAGAAGGATCGGAGATGAAGGTAATTAAAAACAACCTATTCCTCCGTGCATTAAAAGAGTCTTCTGAACATAAAAACAACTCCATTGATTTTGGGGATGTTTACAAAGGACCACTTGCAGCTATTTTCTCTCTGGATGCACTTCCAGCAGTAGCAAAAGTATGTAAGGACTTTGCAAAAGATAAGAAGGAACTCGAAATTAGAACCGGCTATATGGACGGGGAAGTTTTGGGTAAATCTGGAGTAGAGGCGATTGCAGGACTTCCGTCCAAACAAGAACTTCTTGCGCAAGTGGCTCGTGGGATCAACGCTCCTGCTACGCAAATTGCATCTGGAATCAATCAAATCATGGCATCATTGGCACGCGCCATCAATGCTGTAGCCGAGAAAAACGGCAATTAGTAATCATAGTGATTAGTAGGATAAGGAGAATATAGATGTCTGTTGACGCGCTATTAGAACAAATTGGAAGTCTTACATTAGTTCAGGCTGCTGACCTAGTGAAAAAGATGGAGGAGAAATTCGGGATTTCTGCTGCTGCACCGGTTGCGGTAGCGGCTGTTGCGGGTGCAGGTGGTGGCGCTGCTGCTGCTGAAGAACCAGCAACTTTCAATGTTATCTTGAAAGCACACGGTGACAAAAAGATCGACGTTATTAAACTCGTTCGCGAAATCACTGGTCTTGGATTAGCAGATGCGAAAACTCTTGTAGAAGCTGGTGGAAAATCAGTGAAAGAAGGGGTTTCTAAAGACGAAGCTGCTGATATTAAGAAAAAACTCGAAGGTGTTGGGGCTCAAGTAGAAGTTGCTGCTGCCGGTTAATCGGTTGCCAATTTTTAAACCCAGTCTTCAAAAACTTAGAGGCAGGGAGGCCGTAGGCGTCCCCACCTCTATTTTTTCGTTTATCATACCATCTATTATTTTGTTGTCTCTAGGGAGAGTATTCCATGCATACCCGAATGCAAATTAGAAACCGGGTAAATTTCGGTAAAATTACCGACCTCAATTTACTTCCTAATCTTATCTACGTACAAAAAAAATCCTTTGATTGGTTCCTCCAGTCGGAAGTGAAAGATCCGACGAAACGTTTGAACCAAGGATTGGAAGCGGTTTTCCGTGAATCCTTTCCAATCGAATCACCAAACAACGATATGGTCATGGAATATGGCCATTATATTTTGGGGGAACCGAAACGTGACCCACAAGAGTGTAAGGACACTGATAGTTCCTTTGCTGTTCCACTAAAAGCGGTCATCCGCCTCATCATCAAGGACACGGGAGAAATCCGGGAACAAGTTGTTTATATGGGTGACTTACCTGTGATGACAGACCACGGAACTTTCATCATCAATGGTGCCGAAAGGGTAGTGGTAAGCCAGTTGCATAGATCTCCTGGTATTTTCTTTTCTTATGACCAAGTGCGTGATACTTTTTCTGCACGAGTGATTCCATACCGAGGATCTTGGTTGGAATTTGAAATGGACAATAAGGGTATCCTTGTTGCCAAAATCGACCGTAAGAAAAAATTCCCTGCCACACTACTTGTGAAAGCAATGGGAATGGGTACAAACGAAGAAGTACTACGCCTCTTTTACGGATCTTCTAAAATGAAGATTGCAGGTGCCAATCCTAAAGACCTCAAACGTCTGATTGGTCGCCGTACGATCGCTGATATCATCAATATGGAAACAGGTGAGGTAATGCTCGATGCTGGTTCCAAAATCAACGAAGACAATATCTCCATCCTTCGAGAAATGAAGGTAAAAGATGTAGATGTCATCGAGTTTCCAAAAGGAAAAGACAACCCAGTTCTCATCAACTGTCTTGAAAAAGACGGAGTGAATGATTACGAAGATGCTGTGAAAAAATTCCACACCATCATGCGTCCGGGAGAACCCTCAACAATTGAAAACGCAGAAGCAGAACTAAAAAGACTTTTCTTCTCTCCTAAAACATTTGATTTAGGAGTTGTTGGTCGTTACAAAATCAATAGCAAATTTGAATTCAATAATCCAAAGGAATTCTCTAAAGCAGAAGACCGAGTTTTAAGAAAACAAGACATCATTGAAACAGTTCGTTACTTGGTGATGTTAATGTCTGAGGCAGAAAACTACTACCCAGATGATATTGACCACTTAGGAAACAGAAGGATTCGTTCTGTTGGTGAGCTCATTGCAAACCAATTGAAACTTGGATTCTCTCGTGTAGAACGAGTGATCAAAGAGAGAATGACAGTACAAGAGCCGGAACAACAAACTCCGCAGCTTCTTATCTCCATCAAACCAATCACTGCGGTGATCAATGAGTTTTTTGGATCTTCTCAACTTTCTCAGTTTATGGACCAAACCAATCCTTTGGCGGAACTTACCCACAAACGTAGGTTAAACGCACTTGGGCCTGGGGGACTTTCTCGTGATAGAGCAGGTTTCGAAGTTCGTGACGTTCATTATTCTCACTATGGTCGTATGTGCCCTATTGAAACACCGGAAGGTCCAAACATTGGTCTCATTCTTTCCATGTCTAGTTTTGCAAGGGTAAACGATTATGGGTTCATTGAAACTCCATACCGCCTTGTGAAAAACGGAAAAGTCCAAAAACAAGTAGAATACCTCACTGCGGACAAAGAAGAATACCACTACATGGCACAGTCCAATTCGACTGTAGATGATAAGGGAGAATTCACTTCTAAACTTATTTCCACTCGCCATAGAGGGGACTTCCCATTCCGTAGCCCATCCGAGATCCAGTACATGGACCTTGCTCCTTTGCAAGTAGTGTCTGTATCCACAGCACTCATTCCATTCCTCGAACATGATGATGCGAACCGCGCTCTCATGGGTTCGAACATGCAACGCCAAGCGGTGCCACTTCTCACAGAAGAAGCTCCTTTTGTCGGAACAGGTATGGAAGCTCGTGCGGCTTATGACGCAGGGGTTTGTATTGTTGCCAAAAAAGATGGTGTGGTTTCCAAAGTAGATGCTACTGGTGTTTGGATCAAAGAAGACCAATCTAAAGAGATTGTTCATTACCCACTCATTAAATTCAAAAAAACCAACCAAGGTACTTGTTTTAACCAAAAACCAAACGTTGCTATGCTCCATACCACAACTGGTGGGAAAGTAAGTAAGGTTTCCAAAGAACGAATCGAAGTCACAACTCCGAATGGTGAAAAAGAAACCCACGAACTTGTACTTTCAGAAGAAATACAATTCCACGCTGTTGTCAAAGAAGGGCAAGAAGTAGGGGTTGGTGCTCCTGTGGCTGGACAAATCATCAAAGGGGAAAAATACGGAGAGTTTGGACAAATCCTGCAAAAAGGAACTGTCCTTGCGAACGGACCTTCCACTGACGCTGGTTATTTGGCTCTCGGACGAAACGTTCTTGTGGCATTTATGCCTTGGGAAGGTTACAACTTTGAGGATGCGATTTTAATTTCTGAACGAATCATCAAAGACGATGTTTTCTCTTCGATCCACATTGAAGAGTTCGAAATCCAAGCTCGGGAAACCAAACTCGGACAAGAACAAATCACTCGTGACATCCCAAATCTTTCGGACAAAGCGTTCCGTGATTTGGATGAGTCAGGTGTGATCCGTGTGGGTGCAGAAGTGAAACCTGGTGACATCCTTGTAGGTATGGTAACACCTAAAGGTGAAACTGACCTCACTCCAGAATATAAATTATTACACTCCATCTTTGGAGAAAAAGCAAAAGAAGTAAGGGATTCCTCACTTCGTATGCCAAACGGTTTCGAAGGAACTGTGATTGATATCAAACGTTATTCCCGTGAAACAGGCGATGAACTCGCTGCTGGCGTGGAAGAAATGGTGAAAGTGTATGTTGCTCGTAAACGTAAACTCCTCGTGGGTGATAAGATGGCGGGCCGTCACGGAAACAAAGGGGTAGTTGCTCGTGTGATGGCACAAGAAGATATGCCATACATGGAAGACGGATCTCCAGTTGATATCGTTCTCAATCCACTCGGGGTTCCATCACGGATGAACCTCGGTCAGATTTTTGAAACACAGTTGGGTTTCGCTGCCAAAAAACTAGGGATCAATTTTGAAACTCCTGTGTTTGATGGAGCGTCCGAAGGTGATGTTAACGAATTCTGTAAAAAAGCCGGATTACCAGAAAACAGCAAATTTCAGTTATACGACGGAAGAACGGGCGAAAAATTCATCAACCAAGTCTTCTGCGGATACATTTACATGTTGAAACTGGCTCACTTAGTGGATGACAAAATCCATGCTAGGTCTACTGGACCTTACTCACTCGTAACGCAACAACCACTCGGTGGTAAAGCGCAGTTCGGGGGACAAAGGTTAGGGGAGATGGAAGTTTGGGCTCTGGAAGCGTATGGTGCATCACACACCTTACAAGAGTTACTCACCATTAAGTCAGACGATATGTTAGGACGTGCAAGAATTTACGAAGCAATTGTGAAAGGAATCCACTCGATTAAACCGGGAATTCCTGAATCATTCAACGTTCTTGTACAGGAACTACGAGGTCTTGCCCTCGATATCATCATCAAAGACTCCGAAGGATTGGAAGTGGATATCTCTGATTACGAAGATGAATTCTCGAAAAACAAAAAGAAAATCAAATTCGAGACCATTGAAAACGTTTAGGGAAGGGAAAAAGTATGAGAAATTACAATAGTTTTGAATCGATTACGATCCGTTTGGCATCACCCGAACGGATCAAAGAGTGGTCGTTTGGGGAAGTGAAAAAACCTGAAACGATCAACTACCGGACCCTAAAACCGGAACGAGATGGTCTTTTCTGTGAAAAAATCTTTGGAACCACAAAGGATTGGGAATGTTACTGCGGTAAATTCAAATCCATCCGTTATAAGGGTGTGGTTTGCGACAAATGTGGGGTTGAGGTAACTCACTCCAAAGTACGTCGTGAAAGAATGGGGCACATTGAACTTGCGGCTCCGGTTTCGCACATTTGGTACTACCGTTCGGTTCCGTCTCGTATGGGACTCCTTCTTGATATGACGATCAACCAACTCAAAAGTGTTCTTTACTTTGAGAAGTATGTGATCATTGACCCAGCTGATTCCGGAAGGAACAGAGGGGAACTCATCGATGAAGATGAATACCACAATTATTTAGATGAATACGGTGATAAGTTTATCGCAGGTATCGGTGGAGACGCCATCAAAGAACTTCTCGCACGCATTGATGTGGACGCAGAAGCTCGTGTGATCCGCCAAAAGATCCAAGATAAAAATAAAATCTCTGACAAACGTATTTTTAAACGTTTGGAAGTTCTCGAAGCGTTCCGTGATTCCGGTAATCGTCCAGAGTGGATGGTTCTTGATGTGGTCCCGGTAATCCCACCTGAACTTCGCCCAATGGTACAACTTGAGGGGGGACGTTTTGCAACTTCCGACCTTAACGATTTGTATCGCCGTGTGATTAACAGAAACAATCGTTTGAAACGCCTTCTTGCTTTAAAAGCTCCTGAGATCATCGTTCGTAACGAAAAACGTATGTTACAAGAAGCAGTGGATGCTCTTTTTGATAACAGCCGTCGCAAACGAACTGTGAAAGGAAAAGGAAATAGACCTTTAAAATCTATCTCCGATATGCTCAAAGGAAAACAAGGTCGTTTCCGCCAAAACCTACTTGGAAAACGGGTAGATTATTCTGGTCGTTCCGTAATTGTAGTTGGTCCTGAACTCAAATACCACCAAATGGGTCTTCCTAAAAAAATGGCTTTGGAACTTTTCAAACCATTCATTATGAAACGCCTTGTGGATTTGGAACTCGCACCAAACATCAAATCTGCGAAGAAAAAAATCGAAGCAGAAGACAAAGAAGTTTTTGATGTATTGGAAACAGTTGTTAAAGAACACCCAGTGCTTCTTAACCGTGCGCCAACTCTTCACAGACTTGGGATCCAAGCGTTTTTACCTGTCCTTGTAGAAGGAAAAGCAATCAAACTCCACCCACTCGTATGTCATGCGTTTAACGCCGACTTCGACGGGGATCAAATGGCAATCCACGTTCCACTGGCTCCAAAGGCTCAGCTCGAAACTTGGATGCTCATGTTATCACCGCATAACATCTTAAACCCAGCGAATGGACAACCAATTTGTGGACCTACACAAGACATCGTTCTTGGAATTTATTACCTCACTTCCGAAGTGAAAGACGCGAAAGGAGAAGGTAAATTCTTCACGGGTCTTGAAGAAGTGATGTATGCGATTGAAACAAAAACAGTTGAAATTCGCTCTAAAATTTCCGTTCTACACGAAGGGAAAATCATCGAAACTACACCTGGAAGGCTTATTTTCAACCAAGTGATGCCAAAAGGGTATGTTTATATCAACAGAACCCTCGGTGATAAAGAAACAAACAAAATCATTGCAGACGTATACGAGAAGTTTGGACCAGGCATGACAGTTGTGATGCTTGATGAAATCAAACGACTTGGTTACCGTTACGCAACTGTATTTGCTCCAACGATCTCTATAGATGACATCCGAGTTTCTCCTCAAAAAGAGGGACTTGTAAATGATGCCAACAAAGAAGTTGAAAAAGCGGATATGGAGTATCGTAAAGGTATCATCACCAACGAAGAACGTCGTAAAAAAGTAATCGAGATTTGGACAAAAACCAATGACCGGATTACAGACGGGATGTTTAAAGAATTGGAAAAAGATCAAGGTGGATTCAATCCAGTATTCGTCATGGCAGCATCCGGTGCTCGTGGTTCTAAACAACAGATCCGTCAGCTCGCTGGGATGCGGGGACTTATGGCGAAACCGTCTGGGGAAATCATTGAACTTGCGATTCGTTCCAACTTCCGTGAAGGTCTCGGGGTATTAGAATTTTTTATCTCCACTCATGGTGCGAGAAAGGGTCTTGCGGATACTGCCTTAAAAACAGCGGATGCGGGTTACCTCACTCGTCGTCTTGTTGATATTTCACAAGACGTGATTGTTTCCGAAGATGATTGCGGAACAAAAGCAAACATCACTCTCGGAATCGTAAAAGAAGGGGAAAACGTAATTGTTTCTCTTGCGGACAGAGTGTTCGGTCGTTATACGGCAGAAGATCTTGTGGATCCAGTTTCTGAGAAAGTGGTATTCCCGAAAGACACTCTCATCACAAGAGCTCTTGGACAACAAATTGAAAACCTTGGTTATGACAAAATCAAAGTAAGATCTCCTCTAACTTGTAAATCTCGCCACGGAATTTGTACAAAATGTTACGGAATGGATATGGCACGTTTAGTGCCAGCTGAGATTGGAGAAGCAGTGGGAACCATTGCGGCACAATCGATCGGCCAACCAGGAACACAGCTTACGATGAGAACTTTCCACGTGGGTGGTGCTGCATCAGCAACTATCCAAGAGAAAGAACACAAAGTTCCTTTCCGCTCTTTGGTAAAATCTATTAACGGTCGTTTGGTGACAAACGCCAATGGAGCAAAAGTATTTGCTCGTCGCGGAACCATCATCGTAAACCGACTCATCCAAGAATTCAACACTGAGTCTTTATCCAGTGTGCGAATCGTGGATGGTCAACGCCTTGAAAAAGGGGAAGTGTTTGCAACACAAGTGGGTGAATCCACAGAACAACGCATCACTTCTGACCAAGCGGGTGTTGTTTCCTTAGTCGGAACAACGTTACGAATTTTAGGTGATGACATTGTCATTCCAGTCAAAATCGGAACCATCTTAAAGGCAGAGGAAGGCCAAATCGTTGAGGAAAACAAAGCTCTCGCTGAGTTTGACCCTTTTAACGAAGTGGCGGTATCTGAATCGGCTGGTACCATCCAATGGGAAGATTTAGAAATCGGTAAAAACGTTCGTCGTGACGTAGATCCTAAAACTTCCAATATCATTTTAAAAGTTGTGGAACAAAAGAAAGACCGACTTGTTCCAAAAGTCATCATTGGTTCTGATAGTTATTCAGTTCCTGTGGATGCTCTTCTCCAATTCCAAAATGGAGACAAGGTCCGAGAAGGGGATGTGATTTTCAAAATCCCATCGGTTGCTGAAAAAACTCGCGATATCACGGGTGGTCTTCCAAGGGTAGATGAACTTTTTGAAGCTCGTCGTCCAAAAGATGCCTGCACACTTGCTGAAATTGACGGAAAAATCGAAGACAAAGGAGAAATCGTAAAAGAAAAACGAATTCTCTACATCATTCCAGAAACGGCAGAGCAAGAAAAAGTAAAAGTAGCCATTCCAGTCGGAAAACAAATCCGTGTTCGCCAAGGTGACTTCGTTAAACGTGGTGACCAGTTGGATGAAGGTAACTTTGATCCACATGATATTTTAACGATCAAAGGACCAAATGCCCTTCATGAATATTTGGTTTCTGAGGTTCAGGAAGTTTACCGTTTGCAAGGGGTTCATATCAACGATAAACACATCGAAGTTGTTGTTCGTTCTATGCTTCGTAAGGTGATCATCACTGATAGTGGGGACACATCGTTTGTGAACCAACAACAAGTGGATAAATTCCTTTTTGATGAAGAAAACGACCGAGTGGAAAAAGAAGGGGGATCTCCTGCACAAGGAACTCCAGTGTTACTTGGTCTAACCAAAGCATCTCTTAACACAGAGTCTTATTTCTCTGCAGCATCATTCCAAGAAACCACAAAGGTTTTAACGGATGCGGCCATCAAAGGAAAAACTGACAACCTTATGGGTCTGAAAGAAAACGTCATCATCGGTCACATGATCCCTGCGGGAACAGGTATGAAAAAATACCGTGACATTGAGGTTTTCAAAGACCTTCCTGGTGATTTGGATTGGGATCTGGAAACGGAAGATGAGGAAGAAGAAATGTCCGAACTTTCCGAAGCAGCACCTGTTTCCACTGCCACACTCTCTAAACTTGTTGCCGAAGAGGATGAGGATGAAGATGAGTTGGAAGAAGAAGCAGATGACTCAGATGATGAGGACGATGACGATTAGTCACTAAGAAGATCTTCTAGAAATCATCCAATTTGGATGGTTTCTAGGGACAAAATTCATGTTTTCGTTTACAAAATGTCCCTATCTGGAATTTTGGACGAAAACGTCATTATTTTTTTAAATAGAGAAGTAGAAGAAGGAATCGAATGCCTACAATTAACCAGCTCATCCGTATTGGAAGAGAAGACCAAAAGAAAAGAACTAAATCTCCCGCTCTAAAAGCATGCCCACAAAGACGTGGAGTTTGCACAAGGGTGATGACTTTCACTCCTAAAAAACCAAACTCGGCTCTTCGTAAAGTAGCAAGGGTTCGTTTGACAACTGGGATTGAAGTAACTGCTTATATACCTGGTGAAGGCCATAACCTCCAAGAACACAACGTAGTTCTCATCCGTGGGGGAAGGGTAAAAGACTTACCAGGGGTTCGTTATCATATCATTCGTGGAACACTGGATACACTCGGTGTGGACAAACGTCGCAAAGGACGTTCTAAATACGGCGCGAAGCGTCCTAAAGCGTAATCGGAGAAAGGTATATGTCTAGAAGAAGAGGAAAAGTTGAACCGCGCCACATCGAAGGCGATCCAAAATACAACGACAAAGTGATTTCGAAGTTTATCAACTGCCTAATGGTGGATGGTAAAAAAAGTGTCGCTGAAGCTGTGTTCTACGATGCATTAGAAGTCATTGCTAAAAAAACTGGACAAGATCCTTTTGCTGTTTTCCAAGAAGCTTTGGAAAATGCAAAACCACAAGTGGAAGTAAAATCCCGCCGAGTGGGTGGTGTCACTTACCAAGTACCAATCGAAGTTCGTCCAGAAAGACGCCTTGCACTTGGAATCAGATGGCTTATCAAATATAGCCGTGGCAGAAACGAAAAATCGATGAAAAATAAATTGGCTGCAGAATTCATGGAAGCTCAAAAAGGCACAGGATCTGCGATTAAGAAAAAAGAAGACATCAGAAAGATGGCAGATGCCAACAAGGCATTCTCTCATTACCGCTGGTAATCCCTTTTATTCGATTCCAAACATTAACGAGCCAGGTTTATGCCTGGCTTTTTTATTTTCACGCATTTCCATAAACCATGATTTACCGCACAGTTGGCATTTTTGCACATATTGACTCAGGGAAAACTACCCTCACCGAACGAATATTATTCGAAGCGGGTAAAATATCTGCGATTGGAACCATCGAAGATGGAAATACCGAATCAGACCAGCTACAAGAAGAAATCGAAAGAGGGATCTCCATCCGAACAAGTTTCCATGTCGTACCGTGGACCACAACCTTTGGATCGTTTGAAATCCAACTCATCGACACTCCGGGTCATATCGATTTTCGGAACCAAGTCACAGATCTTCTCCCCGCAATGGAAACAGCAATTGTGATTTTGGAAGCAGGGACAGTGGTGCAATCGCAGGCAAGGCTTGTGATTGAAGAGTTACGGAAGGCGAATGTTCCTATTGTTTTTTTCATCAATAAACTGGACCGGTTTGGAGAAGAATACTTGGACACTCTCGTGTCTTTGGAAGAGATTTTGTTAGTCCCACCAGTTTCCTTGTTTCAAAAAGGAAAAACTGGTGGATGGGAATATTATTTAGAAAACGAACAAGTTTTTTCAAAAACAACAAAAGAAGAAATACTCGCATCGGATGAAGAATCCCTCTTAAATTTTTGGAAGGAAGAAAACGAATCCTCTTTTCTCCCACGAAAAACATTACAAACAGGAACCAAAGAGGGAAAAATTTATCCCGTTTATGGAGGTTCTGCCAAAACGGGAGAAGGTGTAAAAGAACTCCTGAACCTGGTCCTTTGGACTGGACCGAAAGAGACGGACTTGGTTTCCAAGTCTCCTCTACTTGTACTCTCCAGACGTACGGATCCGCAAATAGGCCGTTATGCGGTGGTGTATCCAACAGTCTCAATGCCCGTAAAAAAGGCCTTCCAGATTCTAACAAAGTCAGGTAAAAAGCCAAACGATTCTGGCAAAAACAAAAATGGACACTCCAATGAAAACAAGGATCAGGAAGAGAAAACAGATCCCAATTCAAACGGAATTCTTGGTTTAACATTTTTTTCTCCAGAAACTGGAGAAGCTCAGGATATGCTCATCAAAGGGAAGTTAGGTTACCTATTGGCAAATGAAATCTTGGATATGGAACCAGGCAAACCTGTATCACCAGTAGGTTTGGCGTCTAGTGAAACGGAGCGCAAGTTTAATGAACCGGCCTTAAGTCCATTTTCTGTTGTTTTGGAGCCCGAGAATAGTTCCGAAAAAGAGTTTTGGTTATGTCGCTTAAATGAGCTTGTTTGGGAAGACCCTGGTTACCGGCTCGAACTAAAGGAAGAGACAGGACAAATTGCCCTTTTTGGAAGAGGGGAGCTCCATTTGGAAATTGGGATCCGCCGAATATCAGAAAAAACGGAAAAAAAACTCTCGTTTAGTTCGATAAACATTGCCAAATTAGAGCTTTTTAAAAAAATGTCTCATAAGGTTGCCCTAGAGCATCGTGCCTTTGAAGACCAAAAGTCAAGCGGCGCGCTCATCGCAGTCCTGGAAGATACTGCCGATTTTTCGAAGCATATTGCCTTCGAGGTAAGTCTTCCGGAAGAAGTAAAACATTCGATAGAAACGTCCTTTATGGAAGCCTGCTTACACGGGTTTTACGGTGAGGAAGTTTGTGGCCTAAAACTAAGAGTGCTCTCTTATGAGATGCCTCCTGGGGATTCACAAACAACTCTCACTCTACTCAAAGTAGCGATACTTGCAGGAGTGAAGGAATGTTTTCCGTCAAACACATATTTGGTTGGTCCACTCACTGAGATCGAAGTGATGGTAGACGCAGACCACTTAGGTGTAGTTCTTTCTGATCTAAGTCGCAGGAACGCAAAGGTGGTATCCATCTTTGAGGCTGTGGCAGGGAAGAGTCACTTAAAAGCCAATGCATCGGCAGAAAACCTGCTTGGCTTTTCAGGGGCTCTTAGAAACATGACCAAAGGGATTGGCATTTCTTGGGAAAGGACTGCTTTTACCTCTGAATTTTATGCAGTTCTAAAGGAGTAAAGAACCGAATATCGGGTCTTGCACCACGATTGAGGAGTAGATTCTAACAATGGCTAAAGAAAAATTTGACCGTTCAAAACCACACTTAAACATCGGAACAATTGGTCACGTTGACCACGGTAAAACTACGCTAACAGCAGCAATCACAACAACGCTTGCGAAGTTAGTTGGTGGAAAAAACAAAGCGATTGCTTACGACCAAATCGACAACGCGCCAGAAGAAAAGGCTCGTGGGATTACTATTGCAACGTCTCACCAGGAATATGAAACTCCTAACCGTCACTATGCACACGTAGATTGTCCAGGTCACGCGGACTATGTTAAAAACATGATTACTGGTGCTGCTCAGATGGATGCTGCGATTCTCGTAGTTTCTGCAACTGACGGTGCTATGCCTCAAACCAAAGAACACATCCTTCTTGCTCGCCAAGTTGGTGTTCCTTACATCGTTGTTTATCTTAACAAAGCAGACATGTTAGCTGCTGATGAAAGAGAAGACATGATTGAGATGGTTAAAGAGGAAATCAAAGACCTTCTTAACAAATACAACTTCCCTGGTGATAAAACACCTTTCATTTCCGGATCTGCATTAAAAGCTCTAGAGGGTGAAGATTCTGACCTAGGTATGAAATCCATTTTGAAACTTATGGAAGCAGTTGATACTTACGTTCCAAACCCTACACGTGTTGTTGATAAACCTTTCCTAATGCCAGTAGAGGACGTATTCTCTATCACTGGTCGTGGAACTGTTGCAACAGGTCGTGTTGAGCAAGGAGTTCTTAAGATCAACGACGAGATCGAGATCGTTGGTATTCGTGATACATCTAAATCAGTTGTTACTGGTATTGAGATGTTCCGTAAACTTCTCGACCAAGCAGAAGCAGGGGACAACATTGGTGCTCTTCTTCGCGGAACGAAAAAAGAAGACATCGAAAGAGGTCAAGTTCTTGCGAAACCGGGTACAATTACTCCACACAGAAAGTTTAAAGCGGAAGTTTACGTTCTTACAAAAGACGAAGGTGGACGTCATACTCCATTCTTTAACAACTACCGTCCTCAATTCTATTTCAGAACTACAGACATCACTGGTGTTTGTAACCTTCCTGGTGGAATGGAGATGGTTATGCCGGGAGATAACGTTACGATGTCAATCGAACTTATCCACCCAATTGCTATGGACCAAGGTTTGAAGTTCGCTATCCGTGAGGGTGGAAGAACGATTGGTTCTGGTGTTGTTGCGGAGATCGTTGAGTAATCGCAATGGCTGGACAAAGAATTCGCGTTAAGTTAAAAGCTTTCGATCATCGGTTGATTGACCAATCAACCTTTGAAATCGTTGCAACTGCGAAAAGGACTGGAGCTACTGTCTCCGGTCCTATCCCACTTCCAACGAAAAAAGAAATCTACACGGTATTACGTTCTCCGCACGTGAATAAAAAAGCTAGAGAACAATTTGAAATGAGAACTCATAAGAGACTCATCGATATTTTAAATACGAATGAAGATACGGTAGAAGCCCTGATGAAGCTTCAACTCCCTGCTGGAGTTTCCGTAGATATTAAATCCTAAGGATAGGATCCATGGCTAAAGGTTTAATCGGCGAAAAATTGGGCATGGCCCACATATTCAATAACGACGGTAAGATGGTAACTGTTACTGTTTTACGCGTGGGTCCTTGTTTTGTGTCCCAGGTAAAAACTGCTGCGAATGATGGCTACGAAGCTGTTCAATTAGCATTTGGTGATGCCAAAGAAAAACACTTAACAAAGGCCGAAGTTGGACATATCAAAAAAGCAAACATAGCTTCTCCTAAAAAAACTTTGGTTGAGTTCAAAGGTTTTGAAGAAGTTGCAGTGGGTTCAGAAGTGAAACTCGCAGATGTTTTTTCTTTGAATGATACAGTAAAAGTTACCGGAACTTCTAAAGGGAAGGGAACACAAGGTGTTGTCAAACGCCATGGTTTTGCTGGTGGTCCTGCTGGGCACGGTTCTCGTTTCCAAAGACACCCTGGTTCGATTGGATCGAACACAACTCCTGGACGTGTGTTCAAGGGTTTGAAGATGGGTGGAAGAATGGGTTCTGAACAGACAACTGTTCGAAACCTAAAAGTAGTAAAAATTGATGCAGATGCTAACTTAGTATTTGTATCCGGTCCGGTTCCAGGAAGGGAACGTGGTATCGTTACGATAGAAAAAATCGGTTAGATAGGTAGAACATGAAAGCGCGTAAATACAATAAAGAAGGCGTATTCGTAAGCGAAGTTGAACTTCCGGCAGAATTATTTGCTACCGGCATTTCGCTTGGAGCCATCTATGATGCGGTTAAAGCTGAAAATGCGAACAATAGACAAGGGACACATTCTACAAAAGATCGTTCCGAAGTTCGCGGTGGGGGAATCAAACCTTGGGCTCAAAAAGGAACTGGTCGTGCAAGACAAGGATCCATCAGAGCTCCGCATTTCGTTGGTGGTGGTATCATTCATGGACCAAAACCAAGAGATTATTCCTCTAACTTGTCACGCAGCGTAAAGAAAAAGGCTGTTCTCTCCATCCTTAACAAAAAGGCAGAAGAAAACAGAATCGCGATCATAGAAGACGTAGAACCTTCTTCTTACTCCACAAAGTCCATCTACAACATTTTGAAGAACATGGACATTGCAGAGAAGGGTAACGTGGGTTTTGTGGTATCTGGTGAAAACCAATTCCTCAAAAAATCCACTCGCAATATAGAGAACCTCAAATATGTGAACAGCAAACGAGTCGTTTGCCGAGACATCCTCTATAATAACAATTTAGTAATCTCTGAAAGCGCTTTAAAAGAGCTTCAGGCACAGTATTCTAAGAAAGGATAAGACAGTGAACCTAGAGAATGTAATCTTATCACCAGTTGTTACAGAAAAGTCGCAAGACCTTCAAACAATTGGAGAACGTATGGGAAAAAGAACTGTCAAGTATACGTTCAAAGTCCACCCGGATGCGAACAAAACTTTGATCAAACAGGCTCTGAAACAAATGTATAACGTCGTTCCAACTGCTGTAAACGTAGCCGTTTACCGTGGGAAAATGAAACGTTTTAGAAACATGCCGTCCCCAAGACCTCACTACAAAAAAGCTGTAGTGACCTTTGCTGACGGAGCAAATTTGGATTTTGCTAAGGTTTAATTATGGGAATTAGAAAACTTAAACCCACAACACAGTCTAGCCGGTATTATTCGGTATTAGATTTCAAAGAAATCACAGAAGTGGTTCCTTACAAACCTCTCACGGCCAATGTTTCCTATAAGGCTGGTCGTGACAATAAGGGACGTATCGCTGTTAGACGAAAAGGTGGACGTAACAAAAGAAAGTTTCGTATCATCGATTTTAAACGTAATAAATTTGGAATCCCAGCAACAGTAAAAACAATTGAATACGATCCAAACCGTTCGGCATTCATTGCTCTTGTTTGTTATGCAGATGGGGAATACCGATACATTTTAGCTCCTAACGGTCTTAAAGTTGGAGATAAAATAGAGTCTGGTCCAAACGCAGAGATCAAACTTGGGAATACACTTCCTTTAGATAAAATCCCTGCTGGAACAAATGTTCACAACATCGAACTACATATCGGAAAAGGCGGTCAAATCGCTCGCACAGCAGGATCTTTTGCTGTGATCTCCGCTAAAGATGGTGACTATGTGTCTCTCAAACTTCCTTCTTCGGAAATCCGTAAGGTTCGTAAAGAGTGCTTAGCAACGATCGGAGAACTTTCCAACAAAGACCACAACTTGGTGATCATTGGTAAAGCGGGTCGTAACCGTTGGTTAGGAAAAAGACCGAAGGTAAGGGGGGTCGTTATGAACCCTGTGGACCACCCACTCGGTGGTGGTGAAGGTAGAACTTCCGGAGGTCGTCACCCAGTGACTCCTTGGGGTAAACCTACGAAAGGATTTAAAACACGTAAGACAAGACCGTCTGATCGTTTTATCGTCCAAAGACGTAAGAAAAACAGGAATAGGTAGGATCTAGATAATCATGGCTAGAAGCTTAAAAAAAGGTCCGTTCATTGACGACCACCTCATGAAAAAAATTACAAGCCTAAACTCTGAAGGGAAAAAAACTCCCTTCAAGTCTTGGTCAAGAAGAAGTACCATTTATCCAGACATGATCGGTCACACCGTAATGATTCATAATGGCAAAGCGTTTGTTCCTGTTTATGTGAATGAAAACATGATTGGACACAAACTCGGTGAATTTGCTCCCACTAGAACCTTCAAAGGTCACGGTGGAGACAAAAAAGTAGCGAAGAAATAGGTAGAGAGATGGAAGCAAAAGCAGTAGGAAAACACCTCAGAATTTCTGCCAGAAAAGCTCGCCTGGTTGCCGATGAAGTTCGTGGATACGATTACAAAGAAGCAATTGATATCTTGCGTTTTACAAATAAATCTGCAAGTTCAATGATCATAAACCTTCTCAACTCTGCAGTGGCAAATGCCATTCAGATGAACGAAAGTTTGGATCCAAGCTCACTTTATGTTAAAAAAATCTATGTAGATGACGGGCCTATCATGAAACGTTTCCGCCCAAGAGCACGTGGACGTGCTTCTCGGATTCGTAAACGCCTAAGCCACATCACTGTTGTTGTATCTGAAATCGAAAAGAAGGTTAGCTAATTTATGGGTCAGAAAGTAAATCCAATCGGACTACGAATCGGAATCACACGTAACTGGGATTCGATTTGGTTTTCCAAACAAGATTACATCAAAAATCTTCACGAAGATATCAAGATCCGTAGATTCCTTCAGAAGAAATTTAAAAATGCATCCGTTGTGAAAATCGTAATCGAAAGATTCCCTGAAAAAATCAACGTGAACCTCCATACTTCTAAACCAGGTATGGTAATTGGTCAAAAGGGCCAAAACATCGAAGCGGTGAAACAAGAGCTTAAAAAATACGCTGATAAGCCAATCGGGATGAACATCATCGAAGTGAAAAAACCAGAAATCATCGCACAAGCGATTGCTGAAACGGTTGCCCTTCAAATCGAACAAAGGATGCCTTTCCGTCGTGTGATGAAAGCTGAGCTTCGTCGTGCAATGCGCGGTGGAGTAGAAGGTGTAAAAATCCAAATCTCTGGACGTCTCAACGGAGCGGACATGGCAAGAACTGAAAAGTATATGGAAGGACGAGTTCCTCTTCATACTCTTCGTGCCAAAATTGATTTTGGATTCAAAGAAGCCCTCACAACTTTCGGACAAATCGGTGTGAAAGTATGGACTTATACAGGTGATTACTTCCCAACGAAGGAAGAATCCGATGAAGATAAATACGCTGTAAAACGTAGAACGAGTTAAGAAGTACTAAAGAGAAACCATCATGTTAGCACCTAAACGAGTAAAATTTAGAAAACGCCAAAGAGGGCGCTTAAAAGGTAAGGACGAAAGAGGTTCTTACGTTGCGTTCGGAGAATTTGGTTTAAAAGCCATTTCTTCCGGTCGTATCACTGCGCGACAAATTGAGGCAGCAAGGATCACTATCAACCGCCAAGTAAAACGTGGTGGGAAATTATGGATCAGGATCTTCCCTCATTTACCAATCACTAAAAAACCTGCCGAAACTCGTATGGGTAAAGGTAAAGGTAACCCTGAGTTCTGGATTGCTGAAATCCGACCAGGACGAGTTCTTTTTGAAATGGCTGGTGTTGATGAAGATACAGCAAGAAAAGCACTCCACCTAGCAGCTTTTAAACTGCCAGTAGAAACTTCATTTGTTAAGAGGAACGTTCTATGAAAGACGATTTCAAATCACTTTCTCCAGAAGATTTGAAGAAAGAAATTCTTTCCTCTTCCGAAGAAGTAAGAAAAGCAAGATTCCAATTTGGTGTTACAAGATCTCTTGAGAACCCAAAAGTAATCCGCAATCATAAGAAGAGAATTGCCCAAGCATTGACTGTACTTCGTGAGAAGGAACTATCTGCAAAAGGTAAACTCAAACAAATCGCACCGAAAGCTGGTTCGGCTCCAAAAGTTGCCAAAACGAGCAAAGGTAAGAAGAAGTAGGTTATGGAAGATAAAAACTCTAAAAAATCTTTAACCATTCAAGGTGTAGTTGTGAGTGATGCTATGGATAAAACCGTAGTGATTGAAATCATCACAAGAAAAGTACACCCACGGTTTAAGAAAATTATGACCAGAACTTCTCGTGTGAAAATTCACGATGAGAAGAACGAGTGTCAAGTTGGTGATCGAGTCATCGCTGTGGAAACAAGACCACTTTCTAAACAGAAACACCATAAACTTGTAAAGGTAATTGAGAAGGCGAAATTAGTATGATCCAACAAGAAACTATTTTACAAGTAGCCGATAACTCGGGTGTGAAAAAAGTCATGTGCGTTAAAGTGCTTGGCGGTTCGAAAAAACGCTACGCAACGCTTGGTGACGAAATCATCGTCGCTGTGAAAGAAGCACAACCTGCATACGGACTTCGTGACGGGCAAGGAAAGAAAGTGCATAACAAAGCGGTTCAAAGAGCTGTTGTTGTTAGAACGAAAAAAGAAGTTCGTCGTCCAGACGGAACTTACATTCGTTTTGATGACAATGCGGTTGCCATCATCGATGATAAAGGCAATCCAAAAGGAACAAGGATCTTCGGACCTGTTGCTCGCGAACTTCGTGATAAAAAATACATGAAAATTATATCTCTAGCTCCGGAGGTTCTCTAAAATGGCGACTAAGTTAGCATATAGAGGTTCCGAGCCTACTAAATTCAAAAAAACAAAAATCAAAAAGGACGATGAAGTTCTTGTGATTTCTGGAAAAGAAAAGGGAAAAAAAGGGAAGGTTCTTGCTGTTGATAAACGCAAAGACCGTGTTTACATCGAAGGTGTGAACAAAAGAAAAAGATTCGTTCGCCCAACCCAAGAAAACCCTGGTGGTGGCGCGATTGAGATCGAATTCCCAATCCATATCTCCAATGTGATGTTTCACGACGCAAAAGCAGAGAACAAAGCGAAGCCAAAGAAGAAAATTAAGGCTGTACGCTTGGGCTTTGCCAAGAAGGATGGTAAATCCATACGAGTGACTCGACCTGAAGGGAAAGAAGTATAGAAATGGTACCTAGGCTTAAATCAAAATACGAAAAGGAAATTCGTCCTACACTCCAAAAGTCACTCGGCTTTCAAAGTGTGATGCGTGTTCCAAAATTAGAAAAAATCGTAATCAACGTAGGGATGGGCGAAGCTCATACCAACCCTAAAGCAATGGAAGCATGCCTTGTGGAAATTGGCCAGATCACTGGACAAAGACCTGTTAAAACTTTCGCTAAGAAATCAATCGCTGGTTTCAAAGTGAGAGAAGGAATGGTGCTCGGTTGCAAAGTGACTCTTCGTGGTCATCATATGTATGAGTTCCTTGATCGTTTCATCAACGTAGCCCTTCCAAGGGTTCGTGACTTTCGTGGTGTAAACCCGAAGGGTTTTGATGGGAGAGGGAATTACAACCTTTCTGTCAGAGAACAGATCATTTTCCCAGAAATCCAATTTGATAAAATCAATACGATTTATGGAATCAATATCACTTTCGTAACGAACACGGAAGTGGACAAAGAAGCGTTCGAATTATTCCAAGCCTTCGGTATGCCTTACCGAGCGGCAGGTAAGTAGGAGATTACTCATGGCGAAAAAATCAATGATGGAACGCCACGCCAAAGAGCAAAAATTCAAAGTGAGAGAGTACAATCGTTGCCCTCTTTGTGGTCGATCACGCGCTTATTTGCGCCGCTTTGATATGTGTCGTCTTTGCTTCCGGGACCTTGCTAGCAAGGCTCAGATCCCCGGTGTGAAAAAGTCCTCCTGGTAATTAGGTTAAGGTAAGATATGAGTCTTTCAGATCCAATCGCAGATATGCTAACAAGAATTAGAAACGCACAACAAGCTAAACATGAGCTTTGTGTGATTCCTGGTAGCAAAATCAAAAAGTCCATCCTAGATCTTCTCAAAGAAGAAGGTTTTGTAGATGATGTCCAAACTGTAAAAAATGGAAGTTTTGATGACTTCCAAGTAAAATTGAAATACGACACAGAGAAAAAACCTGTGATCCGTATGATCGAACGTGTTTCCACACCAGGACGTCGGGTTTACATCCAGTCCGGTGAGATCCGTCCGTTCCGAAATAACATCGGAACACTCATCCTTTCGACTTCGAAAGGTGTGATGACTGGAAAACGAGCTCGTAAACTCAGAGTAGGAGGGGAAGTTCTCTGTAAGGTATTCTAGAGAACGATAACACCATGTCTCGAGTCGGAAAAAATATCATCAAATTGCCTGCAAAGGTTGAAGTGAAAGCAGATGCAGAAACCCTTACTATCAAAGGGCCGTTAGGGGAATTAAAAACTCCTCTTTACGAAGGTGTCAGCGCAAACGTTGAAAACGGCGAATTGGTATTCACAAGAAAAAGTGAAGACCAAAAGACTGTGGCTCTCCACGGTCTTGTTCGATCCCTTGCAATGAATTGTGTAAAAGGTGTCACTACTGGATGGGAAAAAAACTTAGAAATCACAGGGGTTGGTTACCGTGCACAAAAACGTGGTAAAGACCTAGTGATGGCTCTTGGGTATTCTCATGAAGTGGTTTTCCCTGAACCAAACGGTATCAAAATCGATGTTGCGGATCAGCTAAAAATCAAAGTATCGGGAATTGACCGACAACTGGTTGGACAAGTTGCGGCTGACATTCGTTCGAAAAGACCACCTGAGCCTTACAAAGGAAAAGGGATCAAATATCAGAACGAATACATCCGTAGAAAGGCCGGAAAAACCGGTAAGAAGTAGAACGTCATGATCAACAAGACAGCTAAAAATACGAAAAGATTGAGAAGAGCGGAACGAGTTCGATACAAACTCCGCCAAACATCGGATAGACCTCGGTTAGTGTTTAACAAAACAAACCGTTACCTTACTGCACAAATCATTGATGACGCAAAAGGTGTAACTCTTGTTTACGCAACAACTCTCGAGAAAGATTTTCCGAAACACGAAAATTCTAAGAAGAGTAAATCGGCTGCAACCGAACTCGGTAAAGTAGTCGCTGATAAAGCGAAGAAAGCGGGTGTTTCCCAAGTGGTTCTCGACCGTTCTGGAATGGTTTACCATGGAAGGATCGCAGCGTTTGCTGATTCTGCCCGTGAAGGTGGATTGGAGTTCTAAATGATGTTAGAAGAAGAAACAAAAGAATTTACTGAGAAGGTCGTTAAAATCGACCGCGTTGCCAAAGTAGTGAAAGGGGGACGTCGTTTCTCTTTCAACGCTTTATCCGTTGTAGGTGACTCCAAAGGAAAAGTAGGAATTGGATTTGGAAAAGCAAATGAAGTTCCAGATGCCATCCGAAAGTCCATTGAATCGGCAAAAAAGAATTTAAAATCCATTCATTATATTGGTCACACCGTTCCCCATGATGTGGTTGGACAATTCAAATCAGCACGTGTGATTTTGAAGCCAGCTTCTCCGGGAACAGGGATCATCGCTGGAGCTTCTGTTCGTTCCGTTTTGGAAAGAGCAGGGATCCAAGATGTTTTAACAAAGTCTTGGGGTTCTTCAAACCCAATGAACATTGTGAAAGCTACTATGGATGCATTACAACAGTTGGAAACTCCGTCAATGGCGGTGAAACGACGTGGTGTTAGCCTCAAACACTTGTTTGGGCAAGATCTATAAGAAGGAATCTGACTATGGAAGAAGTGATCGTAACGCAAGAAAGAAGTTCCATTGGCATCATCCCGATGCACAAAAAAACTCTAGTTGCACTCGGCCTTAAAAAGAAAGGTCAATCCAAAAAACACAAAATGACTCCTCAGCTAAAAGGGATGTTACGACAAGTAGGTTACTTGTTGAAAGTGGAAAAGGTATAATTGTATGGCACAAGATAGAATCGAACAAGGTCGTGGGTTTGGCGCAAAACGTAATAAAAAATCCACTTCTCTCGGAAACAAAAACTTGGTTCCCGTTCCGGAAGGCGCAAAAACCTCTCCGAAACGAGTGGGCCAAGGTCCAGGATCAGGGATGGGAAAAACTTCCACTCGTGGTTCCAAAGGACAAAGAGCTCGTGCGGCTTCGATGAGACGTGGATTCGAAGGTGGTCAGTTGCCACTCCACAGACGTTTGCCAAAACGTGGTTTTACTAATATTTTCTCTGTGGAATTCCAACCAGTCAATTTGATTTCTTTAACGAAAGCAGGTCTTTCTGGAGAAGTAACTCCTGCCATTCTCAAAGCGAAGTCTTTGATTAAGTCCGAAGTTGGACCTATCAAATTACTCGGAACTGGAGAAGTGACAGTTGCCATCACCATTACGGTAGATGCTTTTTCTGCCTCTGCAAAAGAGAAAATTGAAAAAGCAGGTGGAAAAGTCATCATCAGAGAAAAGAAAAAAGAAGAGAAAAAAAACTAAATAACCCATGTTTCAAACCATCGCTAACATCTTTCGAATCCCGGAATTAAGATCTAAAATCCTATTTACGATCGGTATGTTGTTACTTTTCAGAATGGGAACTCACGTGACCATTCCTGGTATCAATAGTTTGATTGTGACGGGCATTACTGCCGATCCAAGTGAAGGTTTCCTTGGAATGGTAGATTTGTTTGCTGGTGGTGCTCTTCTCAAATTTTCTATTTTTGCACTAGGGATTATGCCTTATATCTCTTCTTCTATCATTATGCAGCTTGTGATGGTTCTCATCCCTAGTTTGCAAAAAATGCAAAAAGAAGGGGAAGAAGGCAGAAAGAAGATCCAACAGTACACAAAGTACGGAACTCTCATCCTTTGTGCGATCCAGTCTCTTGCAGTGATCCAACTTGCTAATTCTTGGTCTACTGGATCGGGAACGGCGCAGGCAAAATACCCAGGGCTCATCAACCCATCTGTAGAAGGTTACTTTTTACCAATTGCGATGCTTTCCATCACAACTGGTACCGTTCTTCTCATTTGGCTCGGGGAACAAATCACAGAACGTGGGATTGGAAACGGAATCTCTCTCATTATCTTTGCTGGTATCATTGGTCGTATGCCGGAAGCACTCATTGCAATGTTTACTTCTGATACTTCAGATGCTCTCAGTATCCTTATCCTAATTATCATTTTTATTGTTCTCATTTCTCTTACGGTGATATTAACCCAAGGGGTTCGCCGGGTACCACTCAATTATGGAAAACAAATGGTAGGAAGGAAGATGGTTCAGGCACGTAGCCAGTCCATCCCTTTCAAAGTGAATAGTGCCAACGTAATGCCAATTATCTTTGCATCTTCTCTCATTCTTTTCCCACAAACGATTGTGCAGTGGTTGTCTTCCAAAGGGGGACAGTGGGCTGGTTGGGCTGTGATTATGGATTATTTTAACCCATTCTCACAAATCTGGTACCATGCTCTATTTTACTATGTGATTTATACTTCTCTCATTATCTTCTTTGCGTATTTTTATACAGCGATTCAGTTCAACCCACAAGAACTCGCTGATAACCTAAAAAAATACGGTGGGTTTATCCCAGGTGTTCGTCCTGGAAGCCAAACAAAAGAAATGATCGAGAAGATTTTGAATCGTATCACCTTACCAGGTGCTCTTTTCCTTGCTGGTCTTGCTCTTGCTCCGTATCTCATCATTAAATTCTTAAACCTCGGTTCCAATACCGGTGGTGGAACGTTAGTGTATACATTCGGAGGAACTTCACTTCTCATTATGGTAGGTGTGGCGCTCGAAACGTTAAAACAAATCGAAGCCCAACTCCTCATGAGAAACTATGAAGGTTTCATGAAAAAGACTAAAATCAAGGGAAGAGTGTAACGAATGAAGAGACTCATATTTATGGGCCCTCCAGGTGCTGGTAAGGGAACACAAGCTGACATCATCAAAGAGAAATACAATATCCCTCAGATTTCCACAGGCGATATCCTACGTGCTGCTGTAAAAAATGGTACGGCTATGGGGATTGAAGCAAAAAAATATATGGACGCAGGGGACCTTGTTCCAGATGCTGTCGTTATAGGCATAATTCGCGACCGATTGGTCGAATCCGATTGTGCAAATGGATTCATTTTGGATGGATTTCCAAGGACGGTGGAGCAAGCAAAGGCTCTCTCGGAAATCCTCAAAGAGCTTCACATGGAGCTCGACTCCGTTGTCAACCTAGACGTTCCTGATGAAGAACTCGTCAAACGTTTGCTAGGTAGAGCGATCAAAGAAGGACGCTCGGATGACAACGAAGAGACCATCAAAAACCGTCTGCATACTTACAACACCAAGACGTTGCCCCTGATTGACTTTTATAAAGGCACGGGGATCCTTCGGCAAATCAATGGGTTGGGAAGTATGGAAGAAATCACTAACACTATTTTAAAATCAATCCAGTAGGAGATAGACCCTGGCTAAGGAAGAAGCAATCACAATTGACGGAACCGTTTTAGAACCGTTACCAAATGCGATGTTCCGTGTGGAACTAGAGAATGGACATAAGGTTTTAGCGCACATTTCGGGAAAGATGCGTATGCACTACATTCGTATTTTACCTGGAGACAAAGTCACTGTGGAACTTTCTCCTTATGACTTAACCAAGGGCCGTATCACTTACAGAAAGAAATAGGAAACTATAATGAAAGTTAGAGCATCAGTAAAAAAGATCTGTCCAGAATGCAAAGTCATTCGCAGAAAAGGTGTAATCCGAGTGATTTGCACGAACCCAAAACACAAACAAAGGCAAAGATAGGAAGATATGGCACGTATCGCGGGTGTTGATTTACCATCAAACAAAAGAATAGTGATCGGTCTTACATACGTATTTGGTATTGGTAAGACATCCTCTCAAAATATCCTGAAAAAAGCAGGAATTGACGAATCTATCAGGGTGAAGGACCTCTCGGACGAACAAGAAGCCGCGATCCGACGAGTCATTGAAGAATCATACCAAGTAGAAGGGGATCTTCGTTCCGAAGTTAACCTCAACATCAAACGATTGATGGATGTGGGTTGTTACAGAGGTTTCCGTCATAGACGTGGACTTCCAGTTAATGGACAAAGAACAAGAACCAACGCAAGAACCCGTAAGGGCGTCAAGAAGACTGTAGCGAATAAGAAAAAGGCTACTAAGTAGAGGACAGGTCCATGGCTGAAAAAGACGCAAAGAATAAAAAAGATACCAAAAAGGTTAAGAAAAAAGAAAAGAAAAACGTTCCACGGGGTAAGGTTTATATCCAAGCTTCGTTTAACAATACAATCGTATCGATTACTGATATGGCTGGAAACGTTCTTTCTTGGTCTTCTTCCGGAATGATGGGATTTCGTGGATCCAAAAAATCCACCCCTTATGCAGCACAAGTAGCTGCTACCAATGCTGCTGAAAAAGCAATCGAAGCTGCTGGTCTTTCTGAAGTAGATGTAATGGTTTCTGGTCCAGGAATTGGACGTGAATCTGCCATTCGTTCTCTTACCACAAAAGGGATTGCAATCAAACTCATTAAAGACGTAACTCCGCTCCCTCACAATGGGTGCCGACCACGCAAAAGAAGAAGGGTGTAGGAATTAGATATGGCACGTTACCGAGGTCCAGTTGTTAAATTGATGAGAAGAGAGGGGCTTAACCTCTTTCTCAAAAATAGTCATACATTACATAAAGAAAAATCTTCCCTAGAAAAGAGAAAGTACCCACCAGGTCTTCCTCCAAAGAAAAAAGGGAAGGTAACAGAATACGGTGCACAGCTACGTGAAAAACAAAAAGTAAAACGCGCTTATGGTGTGTTAGAAAAACAATTCCGTAGATACTTCGAAGAAGCTTCTCATACTCCAGGGATTCCAGGTGAGAACTTACTCCAATTCCTTGAAAGAAGATTGGATAACGTTCTTTATCGTATGGGTTTTGCGGTTACTAGAAGACAAGCTCGTAACTTTGTTGCGCACAGACATGTTCTAGTAAATGGCCACCGAGTGGACATTTGTTCTTATCGTGTGAATGTTGGTGATAAAATCGAAATTCGTGAGAAATTCCAAAAATCCACGTTTATCGAAGAAAATATCAAACTAGCCCAAGCAATCAATCGAACTGCTTCATGGGTGAGTGTGGATTATGCCAAGTTCTCAGGAGAAGTGACTTCACTTCCAACAAGAGAGCATATTGATATCCCTGTGAAAGAACAGGTAATCGTAGAGTTGTACTCGAAGTAAGAATTTAGAGAAGAAGGATACGACATTGTCTCCAAAGAATTTATTAAAAGGTTTTAAAAGACCCAAAAAAATCGAATTCACTACCGATGTGAATACACCAAACTACGGTAAGTTTGTTGCAGAACCTTTCGAAAGAGGAATTGGTACAACGATCGGTAACTCGCTTCGTCGTACTCTTATGTCTTCGATTGAAGGGGCAGCGATTTCTGCGATTCGGATTGAGGGAGTTTCTCATGAATTCTCTTATATCGAAGGTGTTGCAGAAGACGTAACTCGTATTATTCTTAACTTAAAACAAGTTCGAATCAAATACGAGCCGGAAGACAAAGAAGCAAGTAAAGTAATCCACTTGGAACTCAAAGGGGCAGGATACTTTCGTGCTGCTGACTTAGCTGTAGATTCTTCTATCGAAATCATGAACCCTGACCTTCATATTGCTACCCTCAATGAGGATGCCAATTTGATTATGGATTTGGAAATCCAAAGAGGACGTGGTTACGTTCCTGCGGAAGACAAAAAGAAAGACATCGAAGTGCTTGGAACAATTCCAATTGATTCAATTTTTTCTCCAATCCAAAAGGTATTGTTTGAAGTATCAGAAACTCGTGTTGCACAAAGATCTGACTATGAAAAACTTACTATGGAAGTTTGGACTGATGGTTCTGTGTCCCCTGAAGATGCAGTAGCACAAGCAGCAAAAATATTAAAAGACCACCTCACTGTTTTCATCAATTTTGAAGAAGAAATTGAAGAAGAAGAAGAAGAGTTGGATGAAGCTGATGAAAAACTAAAAGCAGCTTTATCGAAACACGTAGAAGAATTGGAACTTTCTGTTCGTTCTACTAACGTTCTTCGCAGTTTGGAAATCGACTTCATTGGTGAGCTCGTAAAGAGATCAGAAGACGAAATGACGAAATCAAAACATTTCAGCGAACAAAGTTTACAAGAGTTAAAAGCAAAACTTTCCTCTATGGGACTTTCTTTCGGTATGAGAGATTTTTAAGATGAACAAACGTAATAAAGTTAAACAACTCAATAGATCCGCTGATCATAGAAAAGCTATGATCCAAAATATGGTAATCTCTCTACTCCGCCACGAAAGAATTGAATCTTCCGTAGCGAAGCTAAAAGTCGCTCGTTCTTATGCAGAACGAATCATCACGAGAGCGAAAAAAAATCTAGATGCAAATCTAGCGAATCTTGACGAACAAAAGAAAAATGCAGCGATTTTACACAATACGAGGTATCTTTACAGTCACCTTGGAGATAAAGAAATCGTAGCTAAACTTTTGAAAGATTTGGCAAATCGTTATGCAGAAAGAGTCGGAGGGTATACTAGAATCATTCGTTTGGTAAACCGTCCTTCTGACAACACGGCGATGGGAATTTTAGAGCTTGTGGACAGAAAAACACAAGACGAACTCAAAGCGGAAACAAAAGCAAAACGTGAAGAGAAAAAACCAGCCAAAAAAGAAGAAAAACCGAAGAAAGTGAAGAAAGAAAAAGTAGCTGCTTCTAAATAACAAATTATCCGCTAACACGGATTCCTTGGTGAAAAACCTACTTGAGACCATTCTTAAGTAGGTTTTTTTATTGCAAGACCCATAGATTACGTTACCTTTTAACCTCCGAAAACTATGGATTCCTCACTTCCCATCACCGATCGTATATGGTTTACTAGTTTTGCAGAAAGCCCAATTGGTATGGCCATTACGGACATACAGACGGGATTGTATGTAGAAGCAAATGAGGTGTATTGTCAGTGGCTCGGTAGACAAAGAGAAGAAGTCATTGGAAAAACGACCATTGATTTAGGAATCTATTCGAATCTTTCTGATAGAGATCTGATTTTAGCGAAATTAAAATCAGATGGTTTCCTTTTGAATTTTGAAGTACCTTTGATTACTAAAACTGGTGAAACAGTGACAATCCTCTTTAGTGGAAAAATAGTCGAAGGCGGTAAATATTTACTCAGTGCAGGCCAAAATATCACTGCTTTAAAAGAAAAGGAACATCTTGCCAATGCCCTACAGAAAGAATTACAAATCAGTAAAGAATTATTCGAAAGTGTTTTTCGTTTGAATCCTGCCGCTGTGAGTTTATCAAATGCTGAAACAGGAAGGTATGATGATGTTAATGAAGCATACTGTCGTTTAATCGGTTTTAGTCGGGATGAAATCATAGGTAGAACATCTCATGATTTAAATATTTGGATTACAAAGGTGGACCGAGCTCGACTCCTTGCAGAAGTTCAAAAAAAAGGATGGAGTACGGGATTGGAAGCGAGTGTCCGTATGAAATCAGGGGAAATTCGCCACGTTGTTTCTGGAAATACTCTTCTCAACCACGATGGTCGGACTACTTTACTTGCGATCTTAATTGATATCACAGAATCAAAACAAAACAAAGAAGCACTCGAATTTGCAGTGAAAGAGAGGACTAAAGAACTCAACCGGATCTTAGAGGACCTTCAAAAAACCCAAGACCAGTTGATTTTATCAGAAAAAATGGCCACACTTGGCCAACTAGTGGCTAGTGTTGCCCATGAAATTAACAACCCTTTGGCGGCAATTTCTGCATTTAGTGAACAATTACAAAGCCGTTTAGGTGATTTTGGTGCGAGGTTACTTGAAATTCGAAATTGTATGGGAAAATATTCTGATGAAGATGTAGAAAAAATCATCCGTTGGATTTCCGAATTATTCCAAATCAAACCCAAAACATATAGTTTTTCAGAAACAAGAAAAATCAAAAAAAATCTAGAGTCTTTATTTATCTCATCTAATATAGAGTCTCCTTATGATTTAGCGGATCGTATTGTAGATTTAGGAGTATCTGATTACATACTAGAAAACACATCCTTGATTGAAAGATTGAAGAATACACCCATACTCAGTATTATTTTAAATGAACTCAATGCCTTACGTAGTATCGAATCCATTCGTTTGGCAGTCGAACGTACATCCAAAATTGTTTATAGTTTAAAAAATTATGGAAGGATGGACAGAGGTTCAGCAAAAATCCAAACCAACGTCATTGATACAATTGAAACAGTACTCACCCTCTATCAAAACAAAATGAAATCTGGGATAGAGTGCATTCGTTTGTACAATGCCAATCCAATCATTATGGGATACCCCGATGAACTCATCCAAATTTGGACCAATTTGATTTATAACTCCTTACAAGCCATGCATTTCAAAGGGAAACTAACGGTCCAAGTGGAAGAAACAAATACGGATGTCGAAATTTCGATTAAAGACAACGGTCCTGGAATCCCTGCTGCCATCCAAAAAAGAATTTTTGAACCCTTTTATACTACAAAGGAAAAAGGAGAAGGAACTGGACTAGGACTTGGAATTGTCAAACAATCTGTGGAAGAAAGACACAAAGGCCAAATTCGGTTCTTTTCCGAACCTGGCCAAACGGTTTTTATCGTTTCAATCCCTAAACTCTAGCCAATTGTTTTTGTAATTCTTCTGCAACTACATCAAAGTCTTCGTTTTGGATGACTGTTTTGTAGGCTGACGCAACGATTGGATGTCTTTTTTCATCCAGTTGGATGAGGTTTGGTAATACTTTTAGTCCGTAAAATCCATTTGTGATTTTTTCTGGCCTTGTGCCATAGGCAAGGTCATACCCATACTTTCTGTCTCTTGTATCTGATCCAAAACAAGCCAACATAAAATCTGTCATACCGGAAAGGCCATTAAAGGTTGTAGGATCACCTCCCAGTAACACTCCAATAGATACCATCTCATTGAAAAATCGATTACTCAAATGGAAAAGAGTGTTGTCTACGTTTCCACCTAACTCACGTTTAAAGTAACCTTCTACAAGTCCCATTGCAAGTGCATATATGGTTTTTAAAGCTCCACCGAGTTGTACTCCTTTAGTATCCCTTGAATTGATCGCAGGCCTTGTAAATACATAATTGTTTGTGAGAAGATCTTTCAGTTTCGGTATGAGAGAATCTTCAAACGCAGAAATCTCAAAACCAGATATTTTACGTTCCATGATTTGGTCTGGGTAACAAGCACCTGAGACAACCGCCAATCGATCCCTTTCTATGAGAAGGAGTTCGTTTAAGTCCTCAAGGATGAGTCCTTTTTTTGATCCGGTGAATCCTTTGATCACGTTTACCATAGGTGACTTGTTTTTTTGCAAATAAGTTCTTATTTTAGAATACACTGCATCAAATTCCCAAGGGTTAGTTCCTTGCACAAACAAAGTCGCAGATTCTAAAATATCAGGTTTGTCCGAAAATTCGATGTTTGGTGGCAGTTTGTAAATTGGATAGTGGATGATATCTCTTCTTTCTTCATTACTCCTTGCTACCGTTTCGGAATCAGGGTGGTAAATCGTAACCTTTACATTTTTATTCGCTAAGATACAAGCAAAGGCAACTGACATATTGGAAGATCCAATGATGACCACATGTTCCTCAGGTTTTTTAGGAAGGGAGATGAGTTGGTTTGTTTCACGAACATCTCCTCGATACAGGTTCCGATAGGTTCCATGTTTGTGTTTGTTTAAATTACTTCCTACAAGTAGAGCTAAGTTATCAATGATGAATTGTTTTTTATCACCAGTGCCTGGAAACGAGATTTGTTCAATATGGGAAGGAAAAGTCTCCATTTCTCGTTTGGTAAGTTCTCCCACTAAAACCGGTTTTCCAATCACCAGTTTTCCAACTGCTTGGTTGAAGAGGAGACCTTCGATTGGTAGGATTTTTTCTGTTCCTTCGAGTGAGATGGGCAAAATGACTTTGTTTGCAACATAATGGTACACTGTGTCCACAAATGGCATAAGCCTTCCATCACGTGAGCGAGTGCCTTCTGGGAAAATCGAAATCACCTTACCATCTGATTGTAATTTTTGAGAATTACGGAAGGCTCTCATATTGATTTTCGTCATTACATCAGAAAGAGAAGGATTGTCCGCCATATCCTTTTTGGAACAAACAAGCAAGGTTCCAAACATATAGAGTCCAAGTCGTGTGAAGTCTGGTTCAAAGGCGAGACGACCAGCAATGAAGACTAGGGACTCGGCAATCTTACGCCCTTCAGGGCCTGAGTTATACAAAAGTGTGAAGATTGCAGGGGCATCTAAATGACTTAAGTGGTTTGAAATCAGAGTGACAGGGTATTTGCCTATGACACCATCTAAAAGTTTTAAGTTTTCTGTTCCCTCGACATTAAACTTCTTCATGATGGGATCAAGAAATTTGAGCATAAAATCACGTGGTTCGGGGCGAATGTCTGTGTACACTCCGATCTCTTCTAAACGTTCTGGTTCTTGGAAAATTTCCATCACCTTGGGTTTCGGTGTGGCTTGCGATAGAACTAAAAATTCTTCTAAAATGGACTTTGCATCTTGTTCCGAAAGACCGGATTTTACAAATAAGTGAATGTTTTCAAAAAATTCTTTGTGCCAACGTCCCAAAGTGGCTTCTTTTTCTGTCATGTATGCCTCTAAACCGACACAAGCGTACTGAAAAGTTTCGATTTGTCTATTCGATTTTTACAATTGATTGCGTAAATCCAGGATTTCTCTAATCTGACTTCTTGGGTGATCGAGATCCCGGTATGAATCAAAAAAACAAATCAATTTCCTCGGAGCAGAAATGGATTCCCGATGGATTCCATTTTTTAGGACCAGAAGAAAGTAAAAACCGGCGAATTTTACTACAATCTTTTTCGGATCTTTTCGAAAGAGAAGGTTATTCGGAAATCACACTTCCTAGTTTTGATTATTCCAATTCATTCCGTTCGCAATTGTTTGAAGGTGTAGAGAGTTTACTTATCGCTAAAGATTGGGATGGGAACGAACTATCTCCTGGTGTAGACCTAACACTACAAGTGGTAAAGGGTATGGCCGCAAGGTCCCACTGGGAAGAGAACCAAAACGTTTATTATTTTGCCAAAAAAATTAGAGATCATAAGAAACGAAATGCATCTCGGCGAGAGGTATTACAGATCGGGGTAGAAAGTTTGGGAAAAAGTGATACAAACCATTTGATTTCCCAAATTCAAATTCTAAAAAAACTTTGGAACCAAACTGTACCGAACACATCTTTTACAATTGTTTTTGGACACTCTTCATTCTTTATAAAAGTTTTAGAAATTTTAGGATGGGATGAGGAACAAACAAAGGTTTTGCGACAATTTTTGTATACAAAAAACATTCCGGAACTAATGTCTTTAGCGGCACGGGAAAATACTACCGATTCGCATTTACAACTCATCCGACTTTTATTAAATCCGATTCCCGCCAGTGAAATGGATACTTTTAAACAAAGTTTAGAAAATATTTTATCCAAAGAAGAATTGAAAGTGCTTTTTGATGATTTATTATCAATCACCTCGTTTTTTAAAGTATGGAATCAAGAGATGAAGGGTGTATCCTGTATTTGGGACCCTTCGCTTGTTAGAGATTTATCGTATTACACTGGTTTTATGTTCCAAGGATATGTTGAACATGATCCCGAGCCAGTATTTGCTGGTGGAGTTTATAATGAATTGTATGCTAGTTTTACGGGAATTCAAAAAGATGCATGTGGTTTTGCCTTACATTTGGATTCAATTGAAGTTTTGTTAAATAAGGAAAAATGAGGAATTTATGCCTGCAAATTTAGTCGTTGGTGCCCAATGGGGTGATGAAGGGAAAGCAAAAGTAATTGATTATCTTTCCAAAGATACTGATATCATTGTTCGTTACCAAGGTGGTGCAAACGCTGGCCATACAGTTGTTGTCGGTGGAAAAAAGTATATCTTCCACTTAGTTCCGTCTGGAATTATTTATGATAATACTACTTGTGTGATTGGAAATGGTGTTGTCCTTGATCCTGAATATTTCTTAAAAGAATGCGCTGACTTGGAATCTCATGGGTTTCGGGTAAAAGATAAGGTCCTTATCAGTGATTCTTGTCATATCTTACTGCCTTACCACCGTCTCATCGATGAAGCAAGGGAAGCTGGTTCTTCTCCAGAACGTAAAATTGGTACGACAAAAAAAGGAATAGGAATGTGTTATGCAGATAAAATGCTTCGAAATGGTGTCCGCGCTGGTGACCTTCTTGATAAAGAAAATTTAAAACGAAAACTAAACCATATCTTGGAAGTGAAAAACCAAGAGTTAGTGAAATACTATGATTTAGAACCGGTGAATCCTAATGAAATGTATGATTTCCTATTGGATTTTGCTGACAAAATGGGAAAAAACATCATTAATACGGTGTATTACCTCAATTCTGAATTGGAAAAAGGCAAACGAGTCCTCCTAGAAGGAGCCCAAGGCACTGGACTTGATATTGATTTTGGAACTTATCCGTACGTTACAAGTTCGAATCCTACAACAGGAGGAGCTCTTGCGGGTTCTGGTGTGAGTTTCCGTTACCTTAAAGACGTAATCGGTATTACTAAGGCTTATGCAACAAGAGTAGGAGAAGGTCCATTCCCGTCTGAAATTTTGGGTGAGGCGGGAGACGTATTACGGAAATTAGGTGGTGAGTACGGGTCTACAACTGGGCGCCCTAGACGATGTGGATGGTTTGACGTTCAAATGATCAAACATGCTGTCACTGTCAACGGAATCAATTCACTTGTTCTTACTAAAATTGATGTATTAAGTCATTATGATTCAATTCCAGTTGTAATTGGTTATGAATACAAAGGTAAAAAATTAGATTTTTTTCCATCACAAGGACTTGAGGACGTTAAACCGTTGTTTGCTGAATACAAAGGGTGGAAAGATGATATCTCTGGAATCAATTCATTCAGTAAACTTCCACCATTGTGTCAATCTTACATCAAATCCTTACAAGAGTTAGTGCATACTAAAATAGGCATAGTTTCAACGGGACCTGATCGCGATCACACGATCATCATGGATTAAAAAAAAAGAAAAGTTCTAGATCTTTTTTTTAAGTAGTTGTTGACCGAGAAAGGTGGTTCGATATTCTTGGCTACATAACGAGTCGTTAGCTCAGCTGGTAGAGCAATTCCCTTTTAAGGAATGGGTCCGGGGTTCGAATCCCCGACGACTCAAAAAGAAAGAGTTTCAAAAACTCCTTCCCTAGTTCTAAATACGGTGCCATCGTCTAATGGTTAGGACACAAGGTTTTCATCCTTGCAATCGGGGTTCAATTCCCCGTGGCACTACCAAACAAACCTCCCGTAGTTCACACATCTCACAAACTTCAAAAACGTAAGCCCCGCGGCATTTTTCAATGATTCCAACTCTAGTTAAATAAAAGTCGTATAACAAAGGATCGTCGGGACACACCTGTTTAAAAAACTCAGTGAGTAAAAACGCATCTTTTAATAAATAAGACCTTTGATTTTGAATCCCCAAAATCTTGCTCAATTTTTGGATATGAACATCCATCGGATAGGGGATTTGGTTTGGTTTTATCAATGTGTACAATCCAAAATCAGGATAGTGTTTTCGCACCATCCAACGTAAAAATAGAGAAATTCTTTTTTTGGGAGATTTTGATTTCCATTTTCCAATGAGGAACTGCAACCCGTAAGTAAGTGGTTTTCCCTGTAATGTTTTTGAAATTTCATCCTCCAGGAATCTTTGAAAATTTTGGAGGGAAGTTAAGGAGTTAAACTTACCATTCTCATCCAAAAATTTAGATTCAAAGAGATTGGTTGAATTTGTATTTTTCTGGATGATCCGTTGTAAAGTAAGCAGGAATGTTTTCACATCTTCTTTGGTTTGGAAACGATAACCTTTAATGGATTCTAAAAACTGTGGAAAATTTTCTTTATTTTGATACAAATATTCGTAGGGTGAAGGTCCCATTGAATTGATGATGGGGTTTAGAAAATTCTGAATATTTTTTACGTTTCCATAAGCAAAAAGGCAGGATAATAAGGAAACGATTTCAATATCTTTAGGATTTTGGAATCGTTTTGGAAAACAGATTGGGTCTGTTTCTAAAGTTTGTAATGTTTTATACTTGGATATTAAGTTCTCTAATTTGATTTTGAGAAGAGGGACATCAACTTGCATTTTTTTTGGCAATATAAGTTCTTGAGTTTAGAGTTCTTTCCAATTTTGATTCCATAAACTGACTCACTCGGACAAGAGAATCCAATTGGATTCCCGTATCGAAACCTTCGCGCGTTAAAAAATAAACTAAATCTTCTGTTGCAACATTCCCTGCAGCTCCTTTTGCATAAGGACAACCGCCAAGTCCACCAGCAGAACTATCAAAACTTCGGATACCCATGGTTAAAGCTTGTTTGGTATTTGCAATTGCCATCCCATAAGTATCATGAAAGTGACAATTGAGATAAGAGCTTGGAATTTTTTTTAATAGTAGTTCTAATAGAGATTCTACTTCAAGAGGAACAGCTACACCAATGGTTTCTCCAAGGGAAATTTCATAGGCACCAGCATCTAATAGACGTAAAGCGACTTCCAAAGTTTTTTCAGGTGGAATTTTTCCTTCGTAAGGACAAGCGATCACTGTGGAGATATAACCCCTAACTTTGATACCATCTTTTTTGGCATTCTCAAATATTGGTTGGAAAGACTTAAAACTTTCCGATATGGTCATATTGATATTTTTTTGAGTAAATGATTCTGAAGTAGCAGTAAAAACAGCTACTTCTTTAAAACCAGCAATTGCGGCAGCTTCATACCCTTTTGTATTAGGAGTGAGACAAGAAAATTGAACTTCATTTCCAAATTTGGGGAGAATTAAAGCAGAAAGTTCAAGAGCATCACCCATTTGTGGGATACGGTCTTTTCGAACAAAAGAAGTGAGTTCAATATTTTTGACACCAGATTCTACTAGACGAGTTACGAATTCGAATTTATCCTGAGTGGAGAGAATGGTTTTTTCATTTTGTAATCCGTCTCTTGGTCCCACTTCTGTGATTTTAATTTTTTCCAAAACGTCACTCCTTCTCTTTTAGAATGTTGAAGAGAAGTGGGAAATCAATGATTTTATCGCAAAGGTTGTATGTTTCAAATTAAAAATCTTTCCCTGAATATAGGGAAACGAACTCTTCTGAAAGATGTAAATCTTGAAGCAAACGCAAAACAAATTACTGGACTCATTGGAAAATCGGGGTCTGGTAAATCCACTGTGTTTCGTTTGGCACTTGGTTTATTATCAAAATCGGATGGTTATACATGGAGTGGGAAAATTGAATGGAATGGGATTCCTCTTGGTAAAAACCATTACCCAAAAATCCAACCTGTATTCCAAGATCCGTTTGGGAGTTTTTCACCGTACCATACAATGCGTGAATTATTATTAGAACCTTTACGGATTCGTAAAAAAATATTCTTAGACAAAGAATCAATAAAGAGTGAAAATCAAAAAATCGAAATATATTGTAATCGATTTGATTTGCCCTTATCTTTGTTGGATAAAACGAAATTAGAATTAAGTGGCGGCCAATTACAACGTTTTGCAATTTTACGAGTATTATTATCAAATCCTGAATACCTTTTTTTAGATGAACCGGTGACTGCTTTAGATGTTTTGGTCCAAAAGAAAATTGCTCTCGAACTTAAGGAAATGAACCAAAAAGAATCTTTGGGAATGTTTATTGTTTCACATGACTTGGGTTTTTTGTCTTATATGTGTGATCAAATATTTGTTTTAGAAGATGGAATGATTACGGAATTTGGAAAACCAAGTGAGATTTTAAAACAACCAAAATCAAAACTATTACAAGAATTGATGGAAGCAAGAAATCATTCGTTCGGAGGCGCCACTTCTTCTTCTGAATCATCTAACTGAGTTCGTTTGGCTTCAGCAAATTTCTTTGCAATATCTCTCCTCCTCGCGATAACTTTAGCAGATACTGTTGCAAAGAACGGATCATTTATGAAACTCAACATTTTTGTGTATTGTTCTTCAGCAGTTTCATAATCAGTCACTTTTGAAGCGGTTTCTGCAAAATAATAATGAAATTTTTTATCATAAGGTTTTATTTTTCCTTCCCCTGTTGTTAAACTAGTTCGGTTGAAAATTTTATATGCAATATGATAGTTTCCTTTTTCCATTTCTAATCTAGCAAAACCAAGTTTGACGTTAGGGCTTTCTTCTTCGATTTTTAAAGCTTTGTTTAAATAGAGTAAGGCTCTATTTTTTAAGCCTGTTTCTATATAATGGTCGGCAAGTCGAATCAAAGCTTCTGTATCATAAGGATTTTTTTCGACGGCCAATTTGTAGTTCATTATAGAATAATATGTTTGCCTTGTGATCTCCGATAAAATTCCAATATGTAAATACGTTTTATAATAATCTGGCATTTCAGCTTTTGCATATTCAAATTCTACAAGTGCTTTTTCGTATTTCATCTCTAACGAATACAATCTTCCTAAATTATAACGAAACGGAAAAAACTGGGGATCAAAACGGACTCCTGCTTCCAATCGTTTGATCACTTCTCCTCTTTGGTTTGGTTTTCCATTTAAGAGTAGTTCTATGGTGTCATTATTCCATTTTCCTGAATTTGTAATGGTTTCCGTCCCATAAGTAAAACTTCCATTTGATTTGGGAGGTTCTCCTACAAATAGTTTCCCTCGGGCCAAAATGAAGTCATCTTTATGATAAATGAAGGAACCATTCGGAAAATCTCTAATATCAAATTCTTCGTCTTTGCCCCATAAAAGTTCTGGGTATACCTTGTTTCCAATTAGTTTTTGCCCCCAAAGTAGTGTGGGGAATAAAAACAGAAGTGCGAATGTAAACAGGTAATGGAACATGGTGTAGAATGAACCGAACACTTTTGGAAACAAAAGGACTCACTATTACTGTCGGCGAAAAAACGATTATTAGAGAGGCGAATCTCCGTTTTTTTGAAACAGGGCTTCTCCCTGTCCTTGGGGAAAATGGCGCTGGAAAAACAACATTACTAAAAAAAATTTTTCATGAATCCTTAAATTCCAGCGGTTGGGAATGGCCATTGGGAAAAAGGAAAATTGCTTACTTGGGCCATGAACTTGGATTTTATTCCTCTCTCAGTTTAGAAGAAAATCTGGATTACTTTGGAAAGTTGGATGGGGCCCATTCGATGGAACGTAGGAAAGAATTACTCAAACTCTTTCGATTGGAAAAGAGGATTTGGGATCCAATTCATTTATTCTCTCGTGGGATGAAACAAAAAGTAGCAATCATGCGAGTCTTACTTTCTTCTGCCGATCTGATTTTGTTTGATGAACCTTATACTGGACTTGATTTTGAATCTTCCAATGTTTTAAGTTCCATTTTGAATGAGGAAAAAAAATCTAGATTGATTCTCATTGTCCTCCATTCCGTTCCAAAGGAACTACAATGTACGGGAGAAGTTTCGATTCGAATGGGGAATGTTTTTGTTTCTTAGTTTATTAAAAAAAGATTTTTATCTGATTGGTCGCTCCCTAGGTGGAATTGTTTCACTCTTTACATTGAGTGTTTCAGTTGTGTTTATTTTTTATACTTCTATCGAAGTGAATGAAATATTATCAGCAAGGAGTATTCGTGGACTGAAATGGGCCATCATCTTTATCCTCAACTTCGTAATCATTAGCCAGAGTTTATGGGAAGAAAGGGAGTCGATGGGTTGGGAGGCCAGTTTGAGTTATGTGAGTCCCACCTATTTATATATCAGTAAATCACTTACCATTTGGTTTTGTACCATCATTGTGAATGCACTTCTCGTTTTGATGTTTGTTGTATTCTTTCAAAATATGAATTTAGATCGGTATTTAGGAGAATGGTTTTTTGCCAATTTAGGGAGTGGGTGTTTGGTGTTTTTGGGAGTATCCCTTGGGGTCATTGCCTTTGAAAGCCGACTGAAAGAAATCATCATCCCTCTCTTACAACTTCCTTTTTCCATTCCCTTATTTTTATTTGGTTTAGAAGCAGAGCATCGTTACTGGTTGGAGCCTGGTTTTTATTTACCTTCTGTTGGTTTATTATTCTTTTTCCTTTTATTTTATGCAACATTAGGTTCTGTGATGGTAGAAACCTTAAAGAATGAGTAGGGGATACGTATTTTCTCCTAGAATTTCTTTTCCATTCTGAAAATCTGGAAAAAAATGGAACGTAAGATCAAACTGATCCACCCTGCTTTTGACTATGTATTTTACATGGTTGTTTGTTTCTCACTGGTTTTGGCAGTCTTTGTATCAATTTTATACCCAAATGTTATCTTAGAACAAGGGATTAGCCATCGTATTTTTTACCTCCATGTTCCTGTCGCCTGGGTAGCATTATACGGTCCTCTTTTGTCGTTTGTATTTTCTCTTATTTATTTTTTCAAAAAAGATCTACTTTGGGATCGACTTGCTTTTACAGCAAACCAATTGGCTTTTGTATTCGCCTTAGGAGTTTTGTTTTCTGGACCAATTTGGGCATATAGTGCTTGGGGAGTTCCTTGGGACAAAACAGATGCTAGGTTACAATCATTTTTTATTCTTTGTATTTCTCTCCTAAGTTATTTTATTTTCCGGTATTTGGTTCCATCTAGAAAAAAGAAGGCGATTTTATCAGCCTATTTGTCTGTTCTTTGTGCATTAAGTGCGGTTCTCACTTGGGGTGCAATCCGATGGATCGAAAATCCAGGAAACCATCCAGGCAGTGTGCTTGGTAAAGGAGGAATGGATTCAGATATGAAACAAACCATGTGGCTTGGAGTCATTGCGTATCACTTTTTATTTTTATTTTTGTTCCTTCTTTCCAATCGAAATGAAAAAATCCAAGAACTCTCTAATGCAATCAGGTCTGAGTTAAATTAATCACATGATGGATCGAAAAGAAACTCAACATACAATCCTCATTGTTGATGATGTTCCTGAAAATGTGGAACTTCTGAAATACCTTTTGTTACAAGAAGGGTTTAAAATTTATACAGCTTTTTCAGCAGAAGAGGCAAGACTTGTTTTACTCAATACGCGGATTGATACTCTATTACTTGATGTGAATATGCCCGAACAGGACGGGTTTTCTTTTTGCCGAGAACTGAGAGATATGGATCAGTTTAAATTATTGCCGATTTTATTCATCACATCAATTGATCGGGAAGTTGGTTTCCAAGAGGCAATGAAAAATGGAGGAGACGATTTTATCAATAAACCCTTTAATAAACGAGAGTTAGTTGCAAAAATCCATTCCGTGATTCGTTTAAAAGACTTACAAGACGAACTTTACCAACAAAAAAGCAAATACGAAAAGGAATTACAAACCGCAAGACGGGTACAGGACCAATTGATTCCAGAAAAAAGTTTTATCTGGAATGGAATTAAGGCCCAAACATTATTCCACCCTTATTTACAAATAGGTGGAGATTTTGTCGATTCATGGATTGAAGAAAAAAAACTCCATATAGTCATTGCGGACTGTTCAGGGCATGGTCCTAGTGCTGCGCTCATTGGAGCGATGTTTAAAATGCAATTATTCAATTTGGTTCCTAATATGGGCCTTAAGGAACGAGTATCCCATTTGCGAAAGAATATGGAACTTGTCCTACCTGAAGATTATGCCATCACATTTTGTTATGCAATCATCGACCAAGATTTGAATCTTTCCTATATTAATGGTGGTCATCCTGCTCCTATCGTTTTTATGGATGGTGAAACAAAACTATTAAAAGGGATGAGTCCCATGATTATGGGAATCAATATGGTGGCAAATGATGAAGTGCAAACTGTTTCCCTAAAACAAGGATCTAAGTTTTTTATGTACACAGATGGGGCAAGTGAGGCGATGAATTCGAAGATGGAATACATCACAGAAGAAGGAATGCGAGAAATTTTTGATAATGCAGTTCGTTTGGGAGGAGATATTTTACCTTCCGTACAAAACCAAATTTTAGGTTTTTGTGGGACATCTACTCCTAATGATGATATGGCAATGGTGTGTATCCAATTATGATTCCAAGTCCACATTACAAAGGAAAGGTGAGAGATGTTTATGATTTGGGTTCAGAACTACTACTTGTAGCAACAGATCGAATTTCTGCATTTGATGTAGTATTTACAGAACCTGTCGTCGACAAAGGAAAAATCCTCACTCGGATTTCAACAAAATGGTTTCGCCATTTCCAACAAATCAAAAACCACTTGGTAACGGATGATATCGCTTCTTTTCCAAAACCATACCAAAATGAACCTCAACTCAGCGGACGCTCTGTTCTGGTGAAAAAAGCAAAACGAATTGATTTTGAATGTGTAGTGAGAGGGTATCTCACAGGTTCTGCTTGGAAAGAATACAAACAATTCGGAACCATTGCAGAAACTCACTACCCGAAAGGAATTGAAGAGTCGTATCGATTTCCTTCTCCCATTTTCACTCCCGCACGGAAAAATGATTCTGGCCATGATGAAAATGTGAGTGAAAGCACAATGGAAAACGAAGTGGGAACCGAATTATTTAAAAAAGTCAAAGAGATTTCCCTCACCTTGTACAATGAGGCCCATGATCTCATGGCAAAACAAGGGATCCTCCTTTGTGATACAAAATTCGAATTTGGGCTTATCGATGGTGAACCGGTTCTCATTGATGAAATTTTGACACCAGACTCTTCCCGGTATTGGGATGCGTCCACGTATGCCCTTGGGAAAACTCCCGCCAGTTTCGACAAACAAATCCTCCGAAATTGGCTGGAAACAACCTCTTGGGATAAAAATCCACCGCCACCTAAACTCCCCGAATCCTTGATTCAGGAACTACGTAAAAAATACTTGGAATTGGAAGAGAAAATCAATCTATGTTTGTCGCAAAAATAAACGTCACCCTCAAAGAATCAGTCCTTGATCCCCAAGGCCAAACCGTCCTTCGTACCCTTCATGACCAAGGGAAGGGGCAAATCCAAGATTTACGTGTTGGAAAATACATCGAAATCAAACTCAAAACCTCTTCCTTACAAGAAGCAGAAACCATTGCAAAGGAAATTTGTGAATCTGTCCTTGTGAACCAAGTGATTGAAACATATAAGTTAGTGGTCGAGGCCCAATGAAAGTCAGGGTTGTCACATTTCCTGGATCCAATTGTGATAAAGATGTTGGTTCTGTTTTAAAGGATTATTTCCAAGCAGAAGTCAAATACACTTGGTACAAAGAATCATTTGATGATGTTCCGGATTTAGTGGTATTACCTGGTGGGTTCTCTTTTGGTGATTACTTACGCTGCGGGGCAATGGCTAAGTTTAGTGCTTCTATGGAATCTGTTGTCCAGTATGCAAACAAAGGAGGAAAGGTCCTTGGTGTTTGTAATGGGTTCCAAATCCTCACAGAATCAGGACTGCTTCCTGGTGCACTTTTACACAATCGAACTTTAAAATACATTTGTAAAGATGTGGAACTTGTTCCCGTGAAAGAAAATATTTTCGCAAAAAATTTCCAAAGTAATCTTTCCATTCCGATTGCACATGGGGAAGGAGCATACTTTGCAGATGGGGAAACTTTAGAACGATTAGAAAAAAATGGACAAGTTGTGTTTCGTTATGAGGAAAACCCAAATGGTTCTTTGCATGATATTGCTGGGATTTGTAACGAAAAAGGAAATGTCCTTGGGATGATGCCCCATCCAGAACGCGCTATGAATCCATTCACAGGAAAAATGGACGGCAAACAAATCTTAGAAGCTCTATTAAAAAATTAGAACCTAGGATTTCCTTTTCTTGCTTTTTCGTCTAAGTCCCTTATAAGGATTGGTATGCGATTCCAAGAAGACTCAATTGACTGTGTGGACTTTATCTTAAAAAAAGATGAAGTTCTCACGATTATTTTAGGTGGGGGAAAAGGCACTCGTCTTCTGCCTTTGACGGAAAAACGATCAAAACCTGCCGTGAGTTTTGGAGGGAAATATCGATTGATTGATATTCCGATTTCCAATTCGCTAAACAGTGGATTCGAAAAAATCTTTATCCTAACACAGTTTAACTCCTATTCGCTGAACCGCCATATCAACAGGACGTATGCAACAGGGAATATCCACCAAAAAAGTTTTGTAGAAATCATTGCCGCAGAACAAACAGTATCCAGTGCCAATTGGTTTGAAGGTACTGCCGATGCAGTGAGAAAAGTCCTTCCCTACATCCGCGAACAAAAACCCAAATATGTACTCATCCTTTCGGGAGACCAATTGTACAATATGGACCTTGCTGACTTTATGCAAAGCCATTTGATGGACCCTGAAACACAAATCTCTGTTGCCACTAATGCAATCCCTGAAGACCAAGTTTTTGGACTTGGGATTGTCAAAGCGGGAGTGGGTGGATCCATCCAAGAATTCATTGAAAAACCACAAGACCTTTCGCAAGTGGAATCTTGCCGGACAGAGAATGGATCGTTTCTTGCAAATATGGGGATTTATATCTTCAACACAGCCACTTTAATCGATGTATTAGAAGATCGCAATATGGCTGATTTCGGAAAGGAAATCTTGCCGAAGGCCATAAAAGAACGAAAGGTAAAAGCGTATACTTACGATGGTTATTGGGAGGATATCGGAACGATCAAAGCTTTTTATGAAGCCAATTTGATGTTAACCGATCATATACCCAAATTCAATTTATACTTAGAGAAAACCCCGATATACACGAGAGCTCGGGCACTTCCACCGTCAAAGATCAATCAGGCGGTAGTGAACCAAGCTTTGATTTCGGAAGGGACCATTCTTAACCAATGTGAGGTGCATCGATCTATCATTGGAGTGCGCCAACTCATTGCTTCTGGGACCAAAATCTATGATTCCATCATTATGGGTCTCGACCATTACGGTTACTTCGATCGGAAATCAGGGAAAATCCCTATTGGCATTGGGCCTAACTGCGAAATACGACGAACAATTGTCGATAAAGATTGTGCGATCGGCGCCAATGTTCGCCTGTTAAACGAACAAAACTTACAAGAGTACGAAGATGATTACATTCGCATTCGAGATGGGATCATCGTGGTTCCAAGGCATTCTGCCATCCCTGATGGGTATTCGATTTGAGGCAGAAATGACACAATTATGGATTTAATACGCCTAAAATAAGTCTAATTTGTTCCAAAAATGTGGAATTTTTCTTGCCAGTTTGCCACTCCCTTCTAGGCTGGAAGAAAGGGAACCATGTTCATAACGGAATCAACGGAAGGAAACCAGTTTTGGAACGAGACATATTTTGTCCCTCATTTCCAACCCATCGTCAATGCCATCAATCGCTCTATTTCTGCTTACGAAGTACTCGGTAGGCAGTTCAATCCTGAGGAAAACACCTACCAATCTTTAGGTGGTCTTTTCCATAACAGAGACCATGATCCAGTTCCGATTTACAATATTGATCGGATTTTACGGGAGAAGGCAGTCCAGACCCTAAAGGAAAGTAACCTTCGAACAAAACTTTTCTTCAATATGATGCCGAACTTTTTATCAAGGGTGCACCATACCGATTTATTTGCGGAAAATTTCCACATCATCCAACTCATCGAAAAATATGGGATCGATCGCAACCAAGTTGTCATTGAGATCACAGAAGACGAATTTGACGGATCCATCGAACGGCTCATCCAAATTGTCCAAATTTTCAGGGATTATGGCTTAAAGATTGCGATTGATGACCTAGGGACTGGGTTTTCCAATTTAGAACGAATTGGGTATTTACACCCAGACATCATGAAAGTGGACATCAAAATCATGCGAGAGAGTTTGAATAAAAACTCCTTCAAGCAGGTCCTCGGTGCGATTTCAGAAATGTCACAAAAATTAGGAAGCCAGCTTCTTTTTGAAGGGATCGAAACAGAAGAAGAAGTGAACTTAGCGCTTTCTATGGGTGCAAACCTCCTCCAAGGATTTTATTTTTCAACTCCAAACCCACATTTCTTAAACCGCAATACTTTCTCTGATAAAATGAAGTCGGTTCTTGAGAACTTTTCTAGTGTTCGGTCCCGGGAACTTCGGGAAAAAGGCATCCGAGAACAAAAGATCATCGACCAATTGCAAGATTTGTTTTACGAACTCTCTGATTCCAGTGAAGAAGACTTCCCTTACCGTTTTGGGCAAATTCTAGGTTCCCTCCCACGGGAAATTTTGAAAGTTTTTGTCTGTGATGCAGAAGGATACCAAATCACACCAACTTATGATCTAGATAGGATGAATGGGGGGTATTTGGAACGTTCTCGGCAGATTGGAAATAATTATGCTTGGAAACCTTATTTTTTGAAACACAAAGAGGAGTCCGAACGATTCCGTAAAAAATGGGGAGTGACCTATCCTTTGTACGATATCAATAACCAAAACCAATATGTGATTTTTACATTTTCTCTTATGGCAGGAAAGATCCTCGTGGCACAGGTGAGTTGGTCGGAATAGAATCTTGTTTTTTTTGAGTGGTCGATTTTCCTGGTAGAAGGGATTCGTCTATAATATAGAATCATTCTAAATAAAAAAACAGGATACCACCTTGTCCGCTATTCTCGAAATTCAAGCCCTCCATGCCAATGTCGGAGACAAACAAATCCTCCGAGGGGTAAATCTTACTATCGGAGCGGGAGAAGTCCATGCCATCATGGGACCCAATGGATCTGGGAAAAGTACCTTATCAAATGTCATTTTAGGCCACCCAAAATACACAGTCACTTCTGGTGACATTCTCTTTCGTGGCCAATCCATCTTAAAACTCTCGACAGATGAGAGGGCAAGGCTTGGGGTATTTTTATCCTTCCAATACCCTACAGCACTCCCTGGTGTGACGATTGGTAATTTTTTAAGATCCATTTTAAAAGCCCACCGTGGCAAAGATGTTCCTGTAAAAGAGTTCAAACAAGAATTAAAAACAGCAATGGACCTTTTGGAAGTACCTCAATCGTTTATAGGTCGTTATGTGAACGATGGTTTTTCTGGTGGTGAAAAAAAACGAGCTGAAATTTTGCAAATGAGTTTACTAAAACCAGTTTTATCCATTTTAGATGAAACCGATTCGGGTCTTGACATTGATGCTTTACGTATTGTTTCAGAAGGAATCAATGCAAATCGAAATCCAGAGAGATCCATTTTACTCATTACACATTACCAAAGGATGTTGAATTACATTGTACCGGATTTTGTTCACGTATTCGCAGATGGAAGGATATTGGAAACTGGTGGCAAAGACCTTTCTCTTAAATTAGAAGAAGTTGGGTATGATTGGATTTTGGAGAGAGAAGGGGTCAAATGAATTCCTCACTCAAAAAACAGCACCACATCCTAAATCCAAAAAAACGATTTCAGTTTTGTAACACATTAGTTCCCGAATGGGAAAAATTATCACTTCCGACGGAAAAGGACGAATCCTACCGCAAATTTCCAATTGGTTCATTAGATTGGAAGGAACTTGGTTTTGACCCTCAAAAAAAGAGGGAATTAGAAGAAATTGCTGATTCTGAAAATCTAACTGAGGATCATGTTACAGGTTTAATCGAACCTATCTTAAGTTTGGTGAAGGAATATCTCCCTAAGGATTATTTTACATACCTTAGTTTAATGTTATCCAAAGAGTTTAAAGTGGTGGTGTGTGAAGATGGAATTACCACAAAACAAATCACACTCGTTGGGGATGGACCCAAGTTTTGTGTTCGTATTTTTTATATTCCTAGTGGCAAATTTTCTCAAATTGTATTAAAAACGGAATCAAACCACGACTCAGATTCTCTTCATATTCAAAATGTCTTAGATGTATTTGTAATTGATAAAGATTCACAAGTAGAGATTTTGGATGAAGAAAACTTTGATGAAGATCTCATTCAATTTCGGACTGTACTTTTACTTTCCAAAGAAAATACATCTGTAAAATTCCATTATTTTCCTTTTGGTGGGTTTCGTTCCAAGTTTTTATTACATTCACATTTACTTGGCAAAGGTGCAGAAGTGTCAGTGGATGGAGTTTCTGCTTTAGGAAAACGGAACTTAAAGGACTTGGATATGGAAATGCACCACCACGCAGACCATACCACAAGTAAAATCAGTTACAAATCCATTGTCACAGACAAATCCCATCATATTTTCACAGGTAATTTGATTATACCACCTAATTTGAAAAAGGTGGTAGCCCACCAAGAATCATTTAATTTATCGTTAAACAAAAAAGCAAGAGCCGAAGCCAATCCAAAATTAGAAGTCCTTGCGGAAGATGTATCCTGTACTCACGGTGCGACAGTCGGAGATATCGATGAAGAACAATATTTTTATTTATTATCTCGCGGACTAAGTCCAGAAGAATCAAAATCTCTCCTCGTGACTGCCTTTTATGGAGAAACCATTCATAATATCGGATTTTCAGATGAGATTAAACATGATTTAGAAAGTTCCATCCATACCATTCTCGTAGGAGGAAAATGATGGCGTTTAAAAAATTAGTCTCAATTGGGGAAATTGCAGAAGGTAAATTGACAGTCGTAAAAACACGTCATTTTTCTGTCGTGATTACAAAATGGGAAAATGAATACTTTGCTTTTGAAGATTCCTGTACCCATGACGGGGAAGAAATATCATGTGGAAAATTAGAAGGATGTGTGATCACATGCCCACGTCACTTTGCAAAATTTGATATTAGGAATGGTAGTGTTTTAGCACTCCCTGCAACAGAACCTTTGACCATTTTTCCTACAAAAGTGAATGGAGATGACTTAGAAGTGGATTTGGAGTTCGCATGAGTTTAGATCCATACAAACTGCGATTAGATTTTCCTATCCTTTCCCAAACCTTACCTAATGGGAAACCACTAGTGTATTTAGATAATGGGGCCACTTCTCAAAAACCATTGTCTGTGATTCACGCAACAAATGACTATTATACGAAAGAAAATGCCAATATCCACCGAGGTGTTTATTATCTTTCTCAACATGCAACAGAACTATTCGAACGAACTCGGATCAAAACGTCTCATTTTTTCCAAGCCCAATGTGCAAAAGCAATTATCTTCACACGTGGGACAACAGATGCGATCAATTTGGTGGCACAAACCTATGGAAGGGTAAATGTTTCAGAAGGAGATGAAATTGTTTTATCTGTACAGGAACACCATTCGAATTTGGTTCCATGGCAAATGTTGGCTCGAGAAAAAAAAGCCTTCTTAAAATTCATCCCAATCCAAGAAGATACAACATACAACTTATCAAAGTTAAACGAGATTATCACGAAACGGACCAAAATTATTGCCATAAGCCAAATGTCCAATGTAACAGGAACCGTTCATGATCTAACGAAAATTATTGATCGAGCGCGACAAGTTGGTGCAAAAGTTCTTGTGGATGGAGCTCAGGCTGCCTGCCACATGCCAATCCATCTGGTTGACCTGGATGTTGATTTTTATGCATTTTCTGCTCATAAAATGCTTGGACCGACAGGTGTTGGTGTCCTTTTCGGAAAAGAAGAAATTTTAGAACAAATGCCACCTTGGTTAGGTGGTGGGGATATGATCGAATCCGTGGAATTAGAAAGTTCAACGTATGCAGCTCTCCCTGCCAAATTAGAGGCTGGAACACCGAATATTGCCGGTGTCATTGGATTTTCCCATGCATTAGATTACTTACAAAAAGTGGGAATGAAAAATATCAAAGACCACGAACGTATGTTAACGGAATATGCCTTGGAAGGTTTTCGAAAAATCGGAGGTTTAAATCTCTATGGAACAGATGATTTAGACAAACGAGGTGGTGTGATTTCTTTTACCATGGATGGAATCCACCCACATGATGTGGGATCTATTTTGGATGAAGAAGGAGTGGCTATACGTGTTGGTCACCATTGTTGCCAACCATTGATGAAACAGTTTCAAATCCCAGGCACGTGTCGTGCTTCCTTTTACTTCTACAATACAAAAGAAGACATTGATTTGTTATTCCAGTCCATTGAAAAAGTAAAATCGATATTTGGTCGTGTTGTCAGAAAATAAATCATTCCAAGATTTTCTAAAATGGAAATCTTATGCGAATTGGAACAAACCAAAAGAATCTGTGTTAGAAAAAAGAGCACTAAACCCACTTTGTGGGGATGAAGTTATTTTGTATTATAACAGGATAAAAAATGAGGGAATTGAAATTGTGGCAGTTTCTGGAGATTCTTGTTCGATTTGTTCTGCCTCCCTTGGACTTTTATTTAAAAATCAATCTCTCTTCCTGACAAAAGACATACCCAAGTATCTATCCGAACGAAAAAAATTTTTAGAAGGGGAGGAATCTTCCTTGTTTGGAGATTTAGAAGAGTTATCCTTTTTCCATAGTGTGGTTTCACACCCAAGTCGTCATCGTTGTGCCCTTTTGCCTTGGCAAACATTAGAAAAAATCATCGAGGAAAAAAATGATCCGAGACCCTGAAACAGAAAAAGAATGGGAAGTTTTCCACAGCATCCGTTCCGTAGAAGACCCTGAGATTGGAATTTCTCTTGTAGAACTTGGTTTGATTTATGATGTCAAAGTGGAAGGGGAAAAAGCTGAGGTGACAATGACGTATACTTCTCTTGCATGTCCTGCGGGCCCACAAATGAAACAAGATATAGAAAACCATGCTTTACGAGTGGATGGAATTTCTGAAGTGGTTGTCCATGTTGTTTGGAATCCAAAATGGGAACCTAGGGCCATGGCTAGTGAAGAAGCAAAGATGCAAATGGGGATTTTCGATTGATGGAAGGAATTAGAAAGTTTCCTCTTTCTTTTTTAATATTTGTTCTTTTTGTTTCTTTTGGAAGTTGTGAAACCATTCGCTCCGCAATGGATGCGGAAAATAACACATCCACCTTAGAATCTATTTTCCCCCAAGTCGAAGGTTCCAAAGAAAAACGAGACAGGTATGAACTTACGGGTCGTGAGTTTATGATCGCGACAGACCACCCACTTGCATCACAAGCAGGTGTGGAAGTTTGGAAACAAGGTGGGAATGTTGTAGATGTATTCACTGCAGCGAGTTTTGCCATTTCTGTTCTACGGCCACAATCTACGGGATTACTTGGAGGAGGTTTTGCGATAGTTTACCTCCCGAAAAAAGGGAAGTGGGCTTACGACTTTCGGGAACGTTCTCCGAAAAAAGGTACAGCCTCCTATTATTTAAAATCTGATGGATCTCCAGATTCAGAAAAAATTCTAAAAGGTCCATTTAGTGCAGCTGTCCCAGGCAATGTCCAAGGGATATTAAAAATCCAAAAACAACATGGAAAACTTCCTTTATCTGATGTTATTGCACCTGCCTTACGTTATGCGAAAAATGGATTTGCTGTATATTCCGATTTAGCAAATGTGATCTCAAAAGTTTGGCCAAATATGAATCCTTCCATGCAAAAGGTTTTTGGCATAGACAATCGGCCAATTCGGGAAGGTGAGTTACTCATTCAGGAAGAATTGTTTCAAACCTTAACTCGGATTGTTGAAAATGAAGAAAAGGAATGGATCTCTGGCGAAACAATAAAACTCGTTTCTGAATATTATAAAGAGTATGATGGATTCATCAGTGAAGAGGATTGGAAACAATACCAAGTGAAACAAATGGATCCTTTGGTGAGTTCAGTCTGGGGTTACCAAATGATGACTATGCCACCACCTAGTTCGGGTGTTCATTTGGTAACTATGATGCAATTATATGCAGAAATGGCAAAACGTAAATCGTTTCCAAAAGGAATTGTAGGTGAATCCATCCAAATCACTGAGGCAATGAAGTTAGCGTATCGAGATAGGGCTGAATATGGTGGTGACCCGAGTTTTACTGATGTCCCTGTAACAAAACTCATATCACAAACTTATATCCAAGATGAGGTTGGTGAAATTGAGAAAAAGGTTGTTTCCGGGAATTGGAAAGAAAATCAAAATCCAAAAGAACCAAAAGATTCTTATAATACAACTCACATTTCTGTTATGGACAGAGAAGGAAATGCAGTTTCCTCCACTCAATCGATCAATGGAATTTTTGGAGCCGTACAAATGGTTCCTGGCACTGGACTTGTTTTGAATAATACGATGGATGATTTTTCCATTGCACCTGGAGTTCCCAATTTGTATGGACTTGTTGGTTCTAAGGCAAATGCCATAGCACCAGGAAAAACACCTCTTTCTAGTATGAGCCCAACCATCCTTGTGGAACCTTCTGGCGCGACTAAGTTAGTCATTGGTGCACCTGGTGGTTCTCAAATTCCAACATCGATATTCAATACCTTGTACCATTACCTGATACAAAAACGAAGCCTTTATGAAAGTGTTTCCTTTCCACGGATCCACCACCAATTCCAACCGAGTACATTATTTTTAGATCCCGAGTTAAAAGGGTATTTTCCTGAATCGGAACTTCCGTTTTATCGAGTCCAATATGGTAGGCACCGTGCAAAGGTATTTATCGTGTCAAAAGAAGGAGACAAACTGATCGGTGTATCTGACCCCAAAGGGGAAGGAATCCCATTAGGTTTTTAGTCGATGAAGTCAAAATTATTAAAACCAAAACAGAAAGATTCAACAAATAGCTTATTTTCCAAAGAATACAAAGATTGTTTACTCAGCGCAAAACATGGTTTGGAAAGAGAAAGTGTTCGTATAAATGAGAAAGCATTTTTATCACAAAATCCACATCCAAAAGCACTTGGATCAAGTTTGGCACACCCACTCATCAAAACAGATTTTGCGGAAGCACAAATCGAATATGCTACCAATATTCATAAAACAATCCCTGACGCACTTTCTGAACTCACAGAACTTCATGCCTTTACCGCAAAAAACCTAAGTCATGAATACCTTTGGCCATTTAGTATGCCTCCAATCTTGCCAAGTGATAGTAAAATTGAAGTAGGGCAATATGGTACATCGACTGAAGGTAGAAAAAAAACAATCTATCGAAATGGACTTGGGTTTCGTTATGGAAAAAAAATGCAAACGATCTCAGGGGTACATTATAATATTTCCTTTGATACTTGTATGTTGTCAGTGATTTCTGAAAAAAGATTCAAAAAACCGTTATCGAAGGAAACAAAATCTCAAATTTATTTTGATACCATCCGTAATTTTTATCGGATTTCCCCTGCTTTATTGTATTTGTTTGGATCTTCAAGTTTAACGGATGTTACGTTTGTTGATCAGGCAAAACCGCTTAAAGGTTTACAAAAATTAGATTCAAAAACATTAAATGCACCATTCTCAACTACATTAAGATTATCGAATATTGGTTATACAAGTAAAATACAAGGGAAATATCCGATATCAGTCAATTCATTAAAAGAATATGCTACTGATATGTGCCATGTTGTATCAAAAACATATCCACCATACAAAAAGTTTAATAACAAAGATACAAACCAACTTAATGATTTTGTTTTACAATTAGAGAATGAATACTATTCCCTTGTCCGACCAAAACAAGTTCCAAAAGGTGAGGAGAGAGTTGTTGATGCCCTTGTGGAAAGGGGTGTCGAATATTTAGAAATTAGACTTCTCGACTTGGATCCATTTTCAGCGATAGGTGTCGAAGAAACTAGACTCTATTTTTTACATATGGTTTTGTTATACTGTATGTTAAATGAATCCCCTAAGGCAAACGTAGAAGAAATGTCCGACTGGAGAAAAAACCAAGAAGTGACTACTTGGTTTGGGCGAAAACCTGATACAAAAGTATTTTTATTTGGAAAAGAAGTTTTTTTGCGTGATATGGTGTATCAGCTGTTTGTTGAGTTACAACCCATTGCGGATCTTTTGGATGAAGATGACGGAAATGGTCCGTTTAGTCGTGCATGGGAAACACAATGGGAGAAATGGGACGACCCATCAATACTTGGTGCGACTATGTCAGAATTGGATCTAAAAATTCATAAAACAAATTTTCGCGAGTTTGGTTTGGCTCTGGCAAAATCTCATAAAGAAGAATTATTACAAATGAATTTATCACCTAATCGCATCAAATACTATGAAGATCTTAGTGAACAATCCATTTATGAGCAGAAAAAAATGGAAACTTTAGAAGGTAGTCATTTGAAAAAAAATCAAAAACCCATCCAAATCAAACCTTTAAAACTATGTAGTGAGGTTTGAAATGACAATACCATTGCCCTTATTACCTGGATGGGAAGATTTAGAAATCTCGACACAAATCATCATTCGTGATGCAATAAAACGTGGCATCACAGTTGAAGTTGTCGATCGCAAAGAGAATTTTTTGCGTTTAGTAAAGGGTAAAAAATCAGAGTTTGTGAAAGAAGCAAGTAAAACAAGATTAGATAGTCTTATGACATACCTTGTTATGGAAAATAAAATTGCCTCCAAACTTGTGTTAATGGAAAATCAAGTTAGGGTACCTATTGGAAAAAATTATGCGAATCCAAAAGATGCAATTTCCGATTATTCATTGTTTTTAGATAAAAAAAAAGTCATCAAACCAGTAACCACTAACTTCGGAATTGGTATTGGAATCTCTAATCCGAATGATCACTTGGATAAGTTTACTTATTATGTGAGCCAAGCTTTTGACTATTCCAATTCTATCATCATAGAAGAGTTTATCGAAGGTCCTGAATATCGATTTTTAGTTTTGGGAGATGAGGTCGTAGCTGTGTGTAATCGTGTACCAGCTAACGTGGTGGGAGATGGAGTGTTATCAATTCAAGAGTTAATAGCGGAAAAAAACAAAGACCCGAGGCGTGGGGAAGGCCATATCACAGCTCTCGAAAAAATCCAAATGTCGGAAATAGAAGAACTTGTATTATCAGAAGTTGGTTATACATTTTTTTCCATTCCCAAAAATGGAGAACAAGTATATTTAAGGAAAAATTCCAATATCTCTACTGGTGGGGATTCCATTGACGTAACCGATATCGTTCATCCAGAATTTAAGTCTATTGCATTAAAAGCGGCAAAAGCAGCCGGGGCTGTGATTTGTGGGATCGATATCATTTCTAGCGCGATTACGGAAGTTCCAAATCCAAACCATTATGCGGTATTAGAAATTAATTTTAATCCAGTTCTCTACATCCATGAGTTTCCTTATTCAGGAATTCCTCGTTCAGTAGGAGATAAGATTCTCGATTTATTAGGGTTTTAAGAGAATTTGTTTTGGAGGTATGAGATGATGTCTAGAGATTCATACATTTTAACTTCGCCATCAACAAGGAAGGGAACTTGGGAAATTCCACCCAATCGGATGACTTCTTCTCTGCCTGGAGTTCCATTCCTTGCCTCTACCAATACATAATCCTTTCCTTCATTTAGGCCAAGTGTCTGAATGGCTGACCTAACACGGTAACAATAGGGACAAGAATCATATTGGTAAAGACGGATCATAAGACTAACTTACTTTTTTTTTGAGCTCACCAGATTGAGCCATTTGGACTGTGATGTCATGGCCTCCGACAAATTCTCCATCGATATACAACTGTGGGATTGTAGGCCAATTGGTATATTCTTTGATTCCTTCTCTAACTTTCATATCAGAAAGTACATTAAAAGATCCAAAAGGAATTCCTTGTTGTTTGAGAGTGGAAACCACCCCTGCTGAGAAACCACATTGTGGCATTTCTGGTGTGCCTTTCATAAAAAGGAATACCTTTTCCGATTTGATTAACGATTCAATTTTTTCTTTTAACTCTTGTTCCATGATCATTCACTCCTAGTTTCCAATGCTAAAGCATGGATTTCTTCTTTTAATTCTTCTTTTAAAGTTGCATACACCATACGGTGTTGTTCGATGAGTCCCTTGCCATTAAAACCATTGTAAGTGACAACTGCTTTGATGTGGACACCATCACGGTAAGGATCTAAGATTTCAACCTTACAACCAGGTAATCCTTCTTCGATTTTTTTTTGGATTTCTGGAATGGTCATCTTATAATTTTCCTCCAAGCCATGAATTGTGTGCTTTGATAAAAACAAGGTATTCTTTTGGCACTTCTGGTAAAACAGAATTCTTGACAGAAGGCAAAGAAAGTAAGGTATCACTCCAAACCTTTACTTTGGGAAATCCACTAACCAAATCAAAAGTTTCGCTAACGGATTTTAGAAAATCTAAACGCATAAAAAATGGTGCATACGCTGTATCAACAAGGTGCATACTTTCACCCGCAAAGAATAATTTTCCATTTTTAGGTTCTGGTAAAATAGATTCTAAGATTTTAAATTTAGAGAGCATCTCTTCTTTCTTTTTGTTTGATTCGGCTTCTTCCTTTGCCATGGTCCATCCATATTGGTCAACAAGTAGGGCACTTGCGAATTCTGCCCAAGCTCTATGTTTAGCTTTTTGGATCGGGTCGTTTGGATGGAGTGAAGGGAGATTGGTTTCATCCAAATACTCATTGATGACTGCTGATTCAAATAAAACATCTTCGCCCAAAACTAGGACTGGCACACGGCCAAATGGGGAAATTTTCAAAAACCAATCAGGTTTGTTCGCTAAGTCAATGTATTTGATTTCGTAATCTACCTTTTTTTCCAAGAGATTGATCACCGAACGTTGGACATAAGGGCAGAGTTTGAAACTGATAAGGGTTGGTTTTGTCATATTAATTAGACTCACTTTTTGGGTAAGAGAGATCCATTTCCAAAGCATGTAGACCATTTTTGAATTCTGGACCTAATACCTCATAAACGGCTCTATGTTGTTCTACAGTGGATTTTCCTTGGAAGGCTTTGGAGACCATTTTGATTCGAAAATGTGTTTCTTTGGAATCCTTTGTCATTCCTAGGTGTCCAGCGTGTTCTAACGAAACATCCAAAACCAAAAGTTCATTTGGGATAAAAGTTTCCTGCAAAACAAGTTCCATTCTATGTTTTCGAGTTTTTTTAGTTTCTAATTCCATAACCAATTTTCATTAACCTAACATTGAGTAAAAAGAGTAATACTGAGAGAAAAAGGATAAAACCTAAAGAAAAAAATAAACTTACATCTGTGATTCCAATAAACCCATAACGGAAAAGATTTACCATATACAAAATTGGATTCAAATACGAGATCGTTTGCCAAAATTCAGGTAAATTTTTTACAGAATAAAATACCCCTCCTAAATACGTCAGCGGGGTAAGGATAAAAGTTGGAATGATGGTAACATCATCAAATTTTTTTGCAAACAAGGCATTGAAAAAACCACCTAACGAAAATAAAATAGAAGTAAGGATTACAGTGATAAAAATGATCAGTGGATGTTGGAATTGTAAATTTGTAAAAAACAAAGAGGTGAGTGTCACTAAAATTCCAACAAAAATCCCACGCACGACACCGCCAAAGGTATAACCAAGTACAATTATGTATGGGGAAGTAGGTGATACTAAAAGTTCTTCAATATTTTTCTGAAACTTACTAGAAAAAAAAGAAGAAACAACATTATTGTAAGAATTTGTGATCACACTCATCATTATGAGACCTGGCACAATGAATTCAATATAAGTGAAGTTTCCAATTTTACCAATTTGGCGGCCAACTAGTTCTCCAAAGATAAGAAAATAAAGTGCCATTGTGATCACGGGTGGGATTAGGGTTTGCACCCAAATTCGAATGATACGAATCCATTCTCTCCGAACGATGGTTTGTAAAGCGGTTAAATTAGATTTCCACATAATTAATGTTTCCCGGTAAGTGATAAAAACAATTCTTCTAGTCGATTTGATTTGTTTCTTAAACTTAATACATCCATTTTTAGTTTTGTTAATTCGACAAATAGATCGTTTACAGAAGATTTTTTGTCCAGTTGGACTTCTAAACTATGATCGTCTAACCACAACCAATTGTATTTTTTTGATATTGGTTTTGATTTAAACGATTTTTTCAAATCAATGATAAAGGTTTCTTTATCCAATCTTTGCAATAGTTTTTTCATCGAGGTATTTTCGACAATTTCTCCTTTGTCGATGATCGCGATATTTTTACAAAGGGATTCTGCTTCTTCTAAATAATGGGTGGTAAGAACGATGGTTTTTCCTTCTTTGTTGAGTTCTTTTAAAAAATCCCACATGGACCTTCGGATTTCAATATCTACCCCTGCAGTTGGTTCATCTAATATGAGTAATTTAGGATCATGGATTAGGGCTCTTGCGATCATTAACCTACGTTTCATTCCGCCACTGAGGGTTCCTGCTGCTGATTTCCGTTTGTCATACAATGACAATTTATCAAGATAATATTTCCCGCGTTCTTTGGCTTCTTTCAGTGGCATACCGTAAAAACCAGCTTGGTTGATGAGGATTTGTTCGACGGCTTCAAAAATACCAAAATTGAATTCTTGGGGAACAATCCCAATGAAAGTTTTTGCTAAATTGGGATTTTCATCTATGGAAACGCCAAAAATTTTAACCTTACCTTTTGATTTATTCACAAGAGAACTGAGGATCCCAATGGTTGTGGATTTGCCTGCACCGTTTGGTCCAAGTAGTGCAAAAAAATCTCCCGTTTCTACTTTTAGGTCTATGGACTTAAGGGCATTAACACCATTTTTATACGTTTTTTCTAAGCCTTCTAATTCTATTGCAAATGGGATCATCTATTTTCCTACTAGTTTTCTTGTTAGGTGGTGAGTTGGGTATTTCTGTTGTTTTCTTTGTTCTTGGCGAAGTAACTTTTGTGTCTCTTCTGGTAGTGTAACTATATTTTTACATTCTTCGGAACAACATCCGAGTAGTGTTTCGGAGCATGATTCACACTGAACGATAAGAACATGGCAACCAAGGTTTGCACAATTGGTATGTCTGTCAGAGGGGTTCCCGCAAGTGTAACAAACTGTTAAGACATCATCTGTGATCCTTTCCCCCAATCGATCATCAAAAACAAAGTTTTTTCCTTTGAATTTTGATTTAAGGCCAAAATCGGTTACCGCTTTTGCATAATTGATGATCCCACCACGCAATTGGTGGACTCTTTCAAAACCCTTGTATTTGAGGTAGGCACTCGCTTTTTCACAGCGTATTCCTCCCGTACAATACAAAAGTATTTTTTTATCTTTGTCATTTTCTAGAATTTTTTCCACTAACGGAAGTTCTTCGCGGAAAGTTCCTACGTCAGGTAGTATCGCATTTTCAAAATGACCAACTTCTGATTCGTAATTATTGCGAAGGTCCACAACAACCACACCATCTTCCTCTAAGGCTTTGTGGAATTCTAGAGGTGTGAGATGTGTCCCTACATCGGAAGGATCAAATTTGGAATCGTCAAGACCATCTGCGACAATTTTTTTCCGAACTTTAATTGCAAGTTTGATAAAACTTTCTTTTTTATCTTCAACAGCATCATTGAAGTAAATTCCTTCTAATTCTGGAATTGTATCCACAAAAGCACGCAAGGCGTTATAGTTTTCCGATGGAATGGAAAATTGAGCATTAATCCCTTCACTTGCGAGATAAATTCTTCCTAAAATGCCTAAATCTTCAAAGGAATCGTACAATGAATTTCGAAATTCGATAGGATCTTTGATTTTGACGTAACGATAGAAGGAGATGACTCTACGTTCCCTTTTGTCATCCAATACTTTTTTTTTAAGTGTCTCTTTATCAAAACGGTTGAATAAAAATTTTTTCACATTTCTACCTCTTTGCGTTTTTCTTCACGAACTTTGCGAAATGCATTCCTAGTAATCTCAGAAATTGCAGGGTGGATGTAGATCATACCTAAATAATCATCTAGTTTTGCTTTTAAATACATACCTAAAACAATTTGATGGAGGAGATTTGCCGCTTCCTCACCGATGATATGAGCACCAAGCACTTGATCCGTTTCTTTTGAAACTAAAACTTTTACAAATCCGTAGGTTGATAAACGAGCCATACCAGTTGCACTTGACTTGTAAGGATTTAGCCCTTTGTAGTAAGGGATTTTTTCTTTAATTAAATCCTCTTCCGTTTTACCAATACTTGCAATTTGAGGGTATGTAAATATGGCTTCTGGCATAGGTGGGTAGGAAATTGGAAGATTTTTTTGATTACCATACAAATGTTCAAAAAGATATTCCCCCTCAAAATTGGCACTGTGGCGAAAAAAGTATCGTCCGATCACATCACCAAACGCATACACACCAGGATCATTTGTTTGTAAGGTTTCATCGACAAGTATGTATCCTGATTCATTACACTGGATTTTTGTGTTTTGTAATTGCAGATCTTCTGTATTTGGTTTTATCCCAGTGGCGATTAGAAGTTTTTCTGCTTCCAACTGTACAACAAGTCCTTCTTTGTTTGTTCCACTCACTCGGAATAAATTGTTTTGGAATTCTACTGATTGTATTTTAAAGTTTGTATGGATTGGGAACGGCAAATGATTGTTTAGTTCTTTTTTGATATCACCGTCAGCATGTGATAAAACTTCTCCACGAGTGAGTCCAATCACTTGGCAACCATAGGAATGATAAGCGGCACCCAATTCTAGAGAAATGAAACCTGCGCCAATGATGAGTAATGACTTAGGAAAAATGTTTGGAGAAAGGGCTTCTCTTGAGGTCCAATAAGGTGTATTTTCTAATCCAGGAATGTTTGGTATGTTTGGTCTTGTGCCAGTGACAACAAATATATGTTTGGCGGTATATTCATTTTCCCCATCTGTCAGGATTTTTGATTTTTTAAACCAAACCTTATTAGGAATATAATCAATGTTTGGGTTTTTTTCATAAGCGATTGGGATGGAATCGGAGTCCAATTTTACTGTTTGGTTGACACGGGTGAAAATTGAATCCACATCAAACTTCGGATTTTCCTGGAAATGGATTCCAAACCGTTTGGATTCCTCCGGGAGACGTAGTAATTCAGAAGGGTAGATCACCATTTTCGAAGGGATACAACCTCTATTGAGACAAGTTCCCCCCGCGGTTTCTTTTTCAAAAACTGCCACTCGTTTGCCTAAGAGAGAAGGTGGGGTGACAAGTTTTGTCCCCGCTCCTGCACCAATGACCAAAATGTCATATTCCTTCATATTGGTTCCAGACTCCAAGGAAGCCATTTTCTGTAAATGAAGCTATCTTTGTTTTGGCAAAATTAAAAATGAAATTTGGTAAAGTAGGAGGGATCTGGTGTTATGGATTGGGAAATCCACCTTCGACAAAGGGGTTTTTGACTTTCTGCAAACGTTCCACGATTTCATTCTTTCGGATTTCAAAGGTGTCTGGTGGGTCCTCCTGATTCCAGGTTTCGTATAGTTTACGTTTTCCTTCCGGGATTGGGATTTGGTAGCGCCATTCCATATAAAAGTAGATCCGAGCAATGTCCCCACGGATTTCCGGTTTTGGTTCTGCCAAAGAACCTTTAAAATTGATTTCAAAATCACACGAACCATACTCTCGCGTTTCACCTTGGATTTCTCCAAAGGGTAAGATTCCCCGATCAGCATTGATTTCGCCAGGCACAGGGACAATATTGTGCATATCTGCTTCCATTTCATTAAACACTGCGTCATTAGCCTGGCAACACTTTCGGCCACGTAGATTTTTTCCATTTGATTCACAATTTGATTTTGTCCAACACTCTCTATCTTTTCCAAATTGGTATGCGGGTACAATGTGTTCCCACTCAATCCAAGTTTGTCGTTTGGCATCTTTTCTTGCTTGTAAACCGCAAGAACTGACATCGATTTTGAATCTACCTAGTTCCTCTTCATCCTTTTCAAATGAACACCCACAATAAAAATCTTTACCAACTTTTGCATAAAATCGCTTTAACACTCGTTTGGCTTTTTGGAAATCGGTGATTTTGTGTTTTTCCGTTGTTTGTGTTTCGTTTGTTTGTGACAGGACAACAAACCCTATCCCAAAAAATATGAAAATACAAATTAGGAAAATCGAATGTTTCAAACGAAGACTCAAATCTTTTCTTCTAACTTATACGAATAATGGCAAAAGATACATTCCAATACAACAAAAGAATGCAAAAACCCATATCGTAGAACGTGCATACGAATAATCAGCGATATAAAGGTAAATGTACAAAAATCGAAGGGATATAAAACTAATGGATAAAATCTCAGACCAATACAATTCTATATCTAGTAGAATGTTTAGTAAAATTCCAATCGCAAAGATGGGAAATGCTTCTAATCCATTCAAGTGGGCTGCTACAGCCCTTGCTCCCCACCCTGTGAGTCTTGATTGTTGTTTACGTGGGTGGTGGTTGTCATAACCTTTCCCTTCGCGAACCATCGCAAGGGCAACCACTGCTTTTGCTAAATAAATTTGAAGGATGGATACAAGAAGGCAAATGATAAGAATTGTCATATATCAAAGATTAAGAATTTGGAACAGAGTTGTAAAATGAAAATTTTACCAATGGTCTCTCAGTTTCCGTAAAAGCAAAAAAACTGATTTATCATCTGTAAATGTTTCGCCTAGTTCTGTTAAACGATCTTGAAGGGAGTTTGAATCACGTTGAAAAAAAGGGCTTAGTTTTTTCTCAAGTCCAATGTTTGAAATATGAAAAGGAGAAAAGGATTTTTGAAACTCCTCTCGAAATTTTTGGTTCGGATGTACATGATTTGCAAACGATAGGTTGTTTTCCCAATAATCATGACCAGGGTAGAGTAAACAATGATCTGGCAGTTGAGAATACCGTTTTGTTATCGTTTCATATAGAGAGATCGGATCTCCACCTCGGAAACAATTCCCCACACCCACATTGAATAAAGTATCACCTGAAAAAATACCTAGTTCCGTTTTTGGATTTTTATGAACAAAACTTAGGTGGGAAAAGGTATGTCCAGGTGTGTCCCAAACTTCGATGGTTTCATTTTCAACAGAAAAACAAATATCACCTTCTTCTAAAGTTTCGTCGAGGCCTGGAATTTTCCCTTTGGCATTTTTATGTCCATAAATGATGCATTTGGTTTCTTCTTTTAATTCCAAATTCCCTTCGGTATGGTCACCGTGTTCATGGGTATTCAAAATCCCTTTTAGTTTTAAACCCATTTTTTTGATATGGGAAAGGATGAGTGGTGCAAAATAAGGATCCACACAATATACCTCTCCCGTTCGGTTGGAATAAATGAGATACGTGTAGTTTCTGAGGGGAGAGTTTGTAAAAATGGGAAGGACTTCAATCATAAAAATCCTATCCTTCCCATATTGTTAATAGAGAATTCTTGTACGAATCGAATGTTTGTGAGCTTTGATTTTGTCTTTTAGTTCATCGCCCAAATTTTTATCAATTTCCATACTCAGATAACCTATGTTTGCTGAGGTACTCAAGTTTTGTGTGAGGATATTCCCACCCATATCAGATATAATGGAGTTGATATCACGTAAGAATCCAGGTTGGTTTTGGTGGATGTTTAAGATTCTGTGGTATCCAGATTTTAAACTTCCTAATTCAATATTGGGAAAATTTACGGAGAATGTCGTTGATCCATTATTAATGAATTTTAATAATTTTTCTGCAACTTCTGTTCCAATATTTTTTTGCGCTTCTTCTGTGGAGCCTCCAATATGGGGAGTGAGGATCACATTGGGAAGGCCTTGGAGAGGGCTAACGAATGGATCATCATTGGATTTAGGTTCTTCAGGAAAAACGTCTACACCAGCACCTGCAATTTTTCCTGATTTGATCCCTTCCACAAGTGCATCAATTTCAAGTACCTTCCCACGAGATAAGTTTAAAACATAAGCTCCATTCTTTAAAAGAGGTAAGTGTTCTTTACGGAATAAATTTTTTGTCTCATCTGTCTCCGGTACATGGAAAGAAATAAAATCAGATTGTTGGAGTAGTTCTTCATAACTATGTGCCGATGTTGCATTCCCAAGAGGAAGTTTGGAAATGATATCGTAAAACACAACTCGCATACCCATCGATTCCGCAAGAACCGATACTTGTGTTCCAATATGACCATACCCGATGATTCCGAGAGTTTTCCCTCTCACTTCAAAACATCCTTTGGCAATTTTGTTCCATTTGCCAAGGTGGACATCTTTTGATTGGTCTGAAGCTTTTCGTGCAAGCATGATGATTTCTGCTATAACAAGTTCAGCCACTGACCTTGTGTTGCTATATGGGGCATTGAAAACGGGGACTGCTTTTTTTTCGGCTTCTTCCAATTCGACTTGGTTCGTTCCGATGCAAAAACATCCTACCGTCATCAGTTTTTTCGCATTATCAAGAGCCTTTTTTGTGACATTCGTTTTGCTTCGGATACCGAGGACATGAACATCAGCAATTTTTGCTATGAGTTCCTCTTCTTCCATCGCATCCTTTACGAGGGTCACATCAAAACCATCTCTATGGAAAAGTTCGTATGCATCCTTGTGGATGTTTTCCAGAAGTAGGACTTTTATTTTTCCTTTGGGATAAGATACCATAGGAACAGGATTTTTTCCTTTGCCAAACCTTGCATCTCGAAAAAGGTTGGGTGTATCATGGAAAGAATCTTCTCATTCACCCGAATTTCATCCATTTTCCTCCTATTTTTGGTCCTTGTTTCCTGTTCTGGAAGTAAGGCCTTTGTTGTGACTCCAGAACCAACTTTGGAACAACAAACGGCAATTTCCAAAGACATTTGTATGCAAAAATACCTTTGGTTGTTCCCTGGAAAACGCCCTTGTGTGTATTTCAAAGCAGAAAGGGACAATGGCACAGGTGCTGTGACTTATTTTCTCTTGTATGAAATTGGGACATTTGATGTGGATATCCCAATTGGTGTATCTTTGAAGTTAGGGGATACTTGGTACAATCTGAAAAAAACAAATACCGATTACTCTGATACAATCATTGTGACTTCTGCTCTAACACCGGATATGTTACCAAAAATTGGTGAAAACCAAAACATTACCATCAGTTATACTAACCGAAGAGAAACTATTAATTTCCAGTTGAATGCTGACCAGACTACAAAATTACAGACCAATTTATCAAAACTCATCCGAGTGATTGAATCAGAACCTAAACTCAATATAAACAAACGTTAATATTGGTTTTTTCTTTTTGCGAATATTGCGGAATTTCGATTCCCCGGTGTTCGTAAAAAAGCTGTAATAAAAAGCTTCCATAGGATGACTTTTTGCACTTAAAATCCTAAAAAAAACCTCTCTAAAACTTATGTGTTAAAGAGAGGTTTTTTGTGCCTAAAAAAAAATCTTGAGAATTTTATTCTGGGCGCATGAGTGGGAATAGAATTGTGTCTCTGATTGAATGAGAGTCTGTGAGTAACATCACAAGTCTGTCAATTCCAATCCCAAGACCACCTGTTGGCGGAAGACCATATTCAAGTGCACGGATATAATCATCATCCATCATAAAAGCTTCGTCATCGCCAGCTTCTCTTTGTTTCACTTGCTCTTCGAATCGTTCCCTTTGGTCAAATGGATCGTTTAACTCAGTGAATGCGTTTCCGATTTCCCTGCCTGCCACATAAGGTTCAAATCGTTCCACATATTTTGGATCATCTTCTCTAGATTTTGCAAGTGGAGATAGTTCCTTAGGAAAATCAGTAATGAAGATAGGCTGGATGAGGTGAGGTTCCACAAGTGTGCTAAATACATCATCACATACTTTCCATATCGAAACGGAATCGGAGGAATCAACTCCTTTTGATTTTGCTTTTTCAATGGCTTCTTTCACATCTACAATTTGGCTAAAATCGATTCCAGAATAATCTTTGATGATATCGATGTATTTGACTCGTTTCCATGGAGGAGATAAGTCGATTTGGTCTTTGCCATAAGCAAATTTTAATCCTTTTCCGATAGCATTGGCAACTGAAACGATCATCCTTTCTGTAAGAGATAACATAGTTTCCATATCACCAAACGCCATGTAGGCTTCCATCATCGTAAACTCAGGGTTATGTTTTGTGGAGATCCCTTCGTTTCGAAAGTTACGATTGAGTTCAAACACACGGTCCATTCCACCCACGATGAGTCGTTTTAAATAGAGTTCTGGAGCAATTCGTAAAAATAGTTCCATATCGAGAGTGTTGTGATGAGTAACAAATGGTCTTGCAGCGGCTCCTCCGGCAATGGGTTGCATCATTGGAGTTTCCACTTCTAAAAATCCTTCGTTTGTTAAAAACTTACGGATTTCCGAGATGATACGTGAACGCATTTTGAATGTTTCGCGAACATTTTCATTAACAACAAGGTCCACATAACGCATTCTATAACGTTGTTCTACATCCGAAAAAGCGTCATAAACTACTCCGTCTTTTTCTTTTACAACGGGAAGAGGGCGAATACATTTAGCAAGCAATTGAACATTTGTTAAGTGGAGAGTGGTTTCACCTTTTTGTGTTTGGAATAACCATCCTTCGAGGCCAATCCAATCTCCAAGGTCAAGGGATTTAAATAATGAGTAGTTATCCTCTCCAAGATCATCACGAGTCGCATATAATTGGATAAGTCCTTCTGCATCTTTTAAATGGGCAAAACTTGCTTTTCCCATTACACGTTTTGCATGTAACCTTCCACCCAGTTTAAACGTTTTTTTCTCCGTATTGTTCGGATCAAAACTAGAAAGTAATGTTTTGGAATCAGAGTTTGGAAAAAAACGAAGTGGGTAAGGATTGATTCCTTTTGTTTTTAAATCATTTATTTTTTGAATTCGTTGTTCTATGAGTTCGTTTGAATCTTTAATTTCATCCATATTATAGGATACCTCTAATGTAAGAATAGATATAACGTACGAATTCTACGGAAATTTCTTTTACACCCGATTCTTGTAAGAACCAATTTGAACCTGAAATTTCAGATGGAAAACCGTACGCTGTGACTTTCACGGGCAAACTGGTTAATGTTTTTTTGTAAATATTCAAAACACGACGTTTTTCAAACTCTCGTGTTAGGAGTAATATAGACCCTAAATTGTCAGAAACAGCTAATTTTAATAGGTTTTTGGATGCCTCGTCTGTGTCACCCATTTTGGAAGCCGGGATTACAAGACTCATGATTTGAGAACTTGGAATTCCGTTTGAAATCAGGATTTCTTTTACCTTTAAGTCCATTTCAAATGGACCAAAAAGTAAATTCTTTGATTTATCTTCTTTGCTAACAAGGATTAGCTTTTTAAAATCAGATTTTGTATACAGATTTGCGATTGTTTTTAGCTGTTTTTGATTCGGCAATGATTCGGTGATTTCTAATACCGCAATGTCTGATTTTTGGTAAGGGTCGTTTGTTCCTAACCAATAGGGGCTTGAAAACAAGAATCCCAAACATAGAAACAGGGGTGATAAAAACCCAAGTAAGAGTAATTTAAATCGAAAGGCTAAATCGGAAACTTGCATACTGATGACCCCTACAACCTACTGAAAACTAAGGGCAAGTGACAAGAGAAAATTCATCTCCTTGACGAAAGAACCCGTTTTCCTAACCTGTCCACATATACACTCGCTCGGATGGTGGAATTGGTAGACACGCTACTTTGAGGTGGTAGTGCCGCAAGGTGTGGGGGTTCGAGTCCCCCTTCGAGCAAATCAAATTTTTCACAAAACAATCATTATATACGAACCATTTGACTCGAACAGTTTTGAGAGCCAAATGATTGCGACCCATAGAGAGCGATTATTTGGGAAAGCCTCCCAGGATGGGAGGCGTCGAACAAAACCGTGCCTCGGAGCGTCGTTTGGACAGGAAGTCCAAACAGCGGAGAGGGCGAGTCCCCCTTCGAGCAGTGGTAATCACCGAAGCCCACATTTCTAGAATCCCCCAAACTCAGAAGATTTCGTAGTTCAGGAACAAACCTTACGTTTCCTAAGAAACTAATCTCATCCAATGCCAATTGTACCCACTTACAACTTAAGAACCCATAACTGCGGAAACTTTGCTTTAATAGATTGTTTCTCGCCTCAGCTCCATTGGAACTCACACCCTCTTTAGTGACCCATCTCTCACGACTCAAGTTGTATCTTGGATCATTTGATTTCTTTGAGTGATTCACGGATCTATGATTGGGACGATACCACAAGAAGTTGTATCCCTCATCTGTGAAGAGAGTGACACTCTTCGGTATCTTTTCATTCAGATCCTTCTCAAAGTAATGTTGGTTGTTCAGTGGAATACTTTTGAAGAAGGTCGTCCCTCCATTAATACCCACAGTATGGACAAGTGTCCCTTTCTGTTCTCCTCCAATTGAGTTACTTAAGTAAATCGAAGCAGTTCCTCCCTTGTTTCGTCTGGATCTATGTTTGTTGGCTCTAAGGCTTGAGGAATAGAGGACAACTGAGCCAGCTACCGCTACAGGCTTTTACTTTCGAAATGTTGATTGCCTATGGCAATTCATTTGACCCAGTTGTTTTTGACTTAAGATACTTATTCCATCATATCTTCATGGAGTAAGTATCTCGGGTATACCTTTCGTCCCACAGTCTCATCAAAATATGGTTCAGTTTCCAATTGATTGTATATGTAGACTTTCTTTTTGTAAAATCGGTATTGGGCTATCAGATATTCATTCTCCGAAAGATAAAATTCGTTGAAAGCTTCGTGTTTTTCAAATTCTTGCATTAGAATTTTGTGCAAATTGTTTTCGATATCGCCTAGAATTCCGATTTGGTAGGAATAGGGAAGACCATCGTAGAAATCATCTCCGCTAAAAATGACAAAATTTGTCGATTTGTCAGGTACAAAATCTTTCAGTGCTTTTGTTAAGGATTCCCAAACTGATTGGCCATAATATGGAGAAATTTTCTCCAATTTAGGTAAATCAAAGGTATAAGTATAGAGGTCTGAATCTTCATCATTGAGTAGGTCAAAGTCGTATCGATTGGGAGGATTGAGTATCATGGGTTACCTTCTTTAAAAGTAACAATACTATTCTGGTAGGACAAAATAATTAGGTGAAATTGAATTCCGTAAATTTTTTATCCTAGTTGCGAGAAAAATATTCCTAAAAATTTAAAGTCGGTAAAATTCGCCTCACAAAAGAATCCACTGATAGTGTTTGTGAAGGAATGGTTTCTGATCCAAGTTTCAAACGAATACTTGTTTGAGACTTGGAGACTGTCAGATGCGAATAGACAATATTATATTGATTCGTTTCATTTCAAATATTCTTTAAAAAACCCAACTGTCCTTTTTTCGGCTTCCTTCGGATCAAAATTCCAAATCCGTTCATGTCGATTGCATTCCGGTGCCCATAAACTTTTTGGTTCTTTTGCCGCTGCTAATAAATCTTCGGCATGGTGGTAGTCCACATAATCGTCCATCTTACAATGAAATATGGCAATGGGTCTTGGGTGGATCTTTGTTATGTGGTCAATGGGTCTTACTGAATTCATATCAATTCCACTGCGATAGTCTAATACCAATTTCACAAAGGGGATAAGTGGATAATAAGGAATTCCAAAATCACGTTTGGCAGATTCAATAAGAACATCCATCGCACTCACATACCCACTGCTAAAAAGACCCGCTTGGATTTCTGGATGGTTTGCCATAGCGATGATACTTGTGGCAGATCCCATAGAAAAACCAAAGATACCAATTTTGGTTTCTCCTTTTTCCTTTAGGAACTGAAGAGCCGCATCCACATCTTTTTGTTCGAGTCCTCCCATGGTTGCATACCCACCATGGTTTCTGCGTAAACTTAGTAATAATAAGTTATATCCGGTTTCATGTAAACTTTTGGAAAATCGTAACCCTTCATTCCTTTGGCCCCCATGCCCATGAACCATAAGAATCGTACCTTTTGATTGTTTGGCTGGGATCCAGTAACTAACAAGGTTTAATTTGTCTTCCGTAGTCAATGTCACTTCTTCAAATGGTAATCCCAATTCTCTCGGACCATCACAATATACATGGTGGTCTGGGTTACAGCGAACTTTGGGGTATAAAACTAAACCTGCAAAATAATATCCAATTCCAAAAAGTAGGATGATACTAAATAGCAAAATGAAAGATAAGAGTTTGAGAATCCGTTTCATGAGATAAGGAAAATAATCGAAAATTGAAATTCTGCAAGTAAAAAAAAGTCTCAATCCATTTCATGGAGCAATGGAAGCAGCTATTGGCGTTTTTTTTATCTGTTGTATGAGTGTCCTCAGTCCCTTTTCTGGAGTGGACGAAGGTGAATTACGAGGTTGCCCACCTTCACCTAACTGTGTATCAAGCCAAAGTATGAAATATAATTTCATACATAAAGTGGATCCTATAGTTTATTCTACTTCGAAAGAAGTTGCATACCAAAGAATTTCAAAATACTTTCATGAATCAGAAAACATTTTTATCAGTGAAGAAAAAGAAGGCGAATACATAAGGATCATCTTTTTTACAAAGGTCTTTCGATTCCCCGATCGTGTAGAGGTTTATTTTCCGAATGATAAAAAGGAAGCACAAGTAAGATCCCAATCCATCCTTGGTTTATGGGATATTTTTGCTAATCGAAGAAGAGTGAATGCCTTTCGGGAAATTCTAAGCAAAGAAGAATCATAAGATACCATTATGGATTAGGAAATGAACTCCACCTATAATACGTTCTATTTTGGAACCAAACATCCAATCCCCTAAGACCATTATCCCTGTTTCTTTACATAGAGTTTTCCATTCGGAAAATTCTTCCGAATCCAATTTGAGTGCACCTTCGCGGCCAAGGAGTGGCATTTGTGCTTGGGCATATTTCCATCGGTGTAAGAAGATGCCATCTGGAGAAGGAGTATCCCATTTTTCCTTAACACCTGTAGTGAGCATTTCCTGATAAAAGGGAGTCGGTTTTTTTTCTTGGTCCATCCAATACTCAAAATGAGTTTCCGAAAACAGGGAAGAAAATTGGACAAGTAAGTTAGCTCCTTTACTCGAGTCATTCTGGTATTTGATATGCTCCCAACTTTGGTATTCCCAATCTTCTCCTCTTTGTAAACTTGTTGTAATCGGGATTTGATTTTCCAAGTTTAAACCTAACGAGTTTAAATCAGGTTTCCAATGATCCCAAGAAAATAAACAAACGAGAGTTTTGCGATAGTCGTTGTAGGTTTCTAAAAAATCTTTCCAGCGTTTGAACTCAATTGTTGCTTCTGAATTTGTAAATAGTTCTAAAATTTGTGGGATAGGAAGGGTAAAAATTACCTGAGAAGTATCAACAGAAACAAATTGTTTGTTGGCATTGGAGTAAAAAATGCATTCCCAACTATGATTGTCTTTTTTTTTCAATGATTTTAAGGTATGACTTTGGTGAGATGATTTGTCCTTTAACATCCCTTTTACAATCGATTCCATTCCTTCTATTGGAAAATGATGGTTTTTGTCATAAATGGATTTTGTTTCTATTTTGACTCCGTTTGTATTCCAAATTTCAAATAGATTGTACTGTGTTACTTTTCCTAACCAATCTATTTCCATTTGGTCTCGAAACATTGTAGCTCCAATGTCGAAACGGATTCCGTTCTCTTGCAATTGTTTTGTGGAAACCCGTCCTCCTGGATACCTAGCTTTGTCATACAAAGAAAATTCAGGTTTCATCATGGATATGGTTGCACCAGTGATCCCTGACCCAATGATAATAGGAGGTTTGTTTGGATTCAAAACAAAATCATTCACAATCAATTAGACGTATAAAAGAATCCTTATAATTGTTTGATCAAAGACTTCAAATCATTGATCAAAGAAAAAGGTACTGGTTTGATTTCTTCTGCCAACTGGATGGTGTCTTGGATGGTCCTAGTCAGTACCTGTTTTTCTGCTTGGTAGGCAGCTTGGGGGAGTTTGGATTTGTTTTTTTTGAAGATTGATACTTTTGTGTCAATGATCTCGATCATCTGGTTTAAGTACTGTATTTTTTGATCCATAGAGGCAAGGTTTAACAGATCTAAGGAAAATGAGAAACCAATTTTTCAAAAGGAAAATAGTTTGGATGTAGGGGATGTGATGACAGATCAAATTTGGGATTCTAATCTCCCTGCTAAATATAAGTCCATTTCTACTTACCAATGGACTCCCGTGCAAGTGATTGAGTTTACATGGCAATATTTACAAACACAATCAGTTTCCTCGATTCTGGATTTAGGTTCTGGTGTCGGAAAGTTTTGTTTGTATTTAGCGAAACTGGCGAATGGTAATTTTCCGATCTATGGAATAGAAGACCGATTGGATTTATATAAAGTCTCTGAATCACTGAAAACAAAATTGAAGTTAGAAGGAGTGGTCTTCAATCACGAAGATTTTTTAGTAAATTTTCCCTTTGGCCATTCTCATTATTACCTTTTTAATCCACTTTATGAAACAATGAAGGGAAATTATTCAATTGATTTTGAAAAGGAAAAGTCTGCGAATTTATTTTTAAAGAATTTGCAAATTTTGAAATCCAATCTTTTAAAATGTAAAACTGGAACTAAAGTGATTACTTACCATGGATTCGGAGGTAGTATATTACCAGGTTTTCGCATCTTAATGAAAAAAGAATTGGAACTTGGTGAGTGGATGGTATGGGAGAGAGATTAAACTCTATACCCATACCAATTGAAAATGATTAGATATTTTTTTCGTATTTTTTTCTGATATGAGGTTTTGCAGAAAATAGATACAAAAATCCAGTGGAGACAACAACTAATGAAGTGAAAATCATTCCATAATTAATGAACCAAGGTTCTTCCGGTGACCTGGGCCAAACCATATTGGAAACAGCAATGATTCCATACACAAGAGCTAGTACATTAATTACAGTTCCATATTTCCCTAGCGTAAAAGAACCTTGAGGTTTCCAACCTTTGGCTCTCGCATACAATGCTCCAAAAACTACCATCTGAAACGCAACATAAATTCCACATGAAGCAAAACTTATGATAGTAGTCACTGTATCTTGTAACCAATGCCCAATACTTGTGATGATGATTGGGATGATCCCAGTAACGATAAGGGCTTTGGTTGGTACTTTTCCTTTTTTGGAGAGATGATTCAAATATTGGCTCCCAAATATCATTCCATCTCGAGCGAAGGAAAAAAGTAGGCGGCTTGCCGCTGCTTGTAAACTTAGTAAACAAGATAAAAAGGAAATCATAACGACTACAATCACCATACGATATCCAGTTACACCCATTGCTGTGGTAAGTGTTGTGGTTACTGGATCTGCATCTTCTCCGGAAATTGCCTTTTCGACATTGGGTAAAGACAGAAGTAGGGCAAGGCAAATAAAGATAGCGGCACCACCTCCAATATAAATTGTCATACGCATTGATTTTGGAATCGCTGAACTTGCATTTGGTGTTTCTTCTGCAACATCGCCACAAGCTTCAAATCCGTAATAACAAAACATAGCAGCAACTGAGGAAGCCAAAAAAGCAGGGAAATAATCAAAACCTTCCCCAAAAGAAAATGTATCCCATAAAATTGAAATGGAATTTACCTTTGCAAAAAAAAGTAAGTATCCTCCAACAAGAATGGCTCCTACTAATTCACATAAAAATCCGAAAAAAGCAACTTGTGCTAGGAGTTTAGTCCCACTTAAATTGAGTAAGGTGGAGATAAAGATCATTCCTATGGCAATCCAGATGAATCCTGTATTCCCAAGTTCAATTCCAAGTAAGTTATTTAAAAAGGGAGCACCGCCAACGGCAACTGCTGCAACAGAAGTAAAGAGTGCCCAAGCATAAACCCAAGCAGACATCCACGCAAATTTACCACCAACAAGGCGGAGTGACCAGGGATAAATTCCTCCCGAGATAGGGTATTGGGAGACTACTTCACCAAATACCAAACATACTAAAAATTGGCCAAGTCCTACAAGGATGTAGTTCCAAATCATTGGCGGTCCACCCGCTTGTATGGCTAGGGCAAATACGGAATACACACCGACAACTGGAGAAAGGTATGTGAATCCAAGAGAAAAATTTTCCCAAAAACTCATGCTACGCTCAAATTCTGATTTGAGTCCAAGGTTTTTTAATTGTTCTGCGTCTTGGTCTAGGGACGTTTGTTTCATTCCATTACCTATTTTGGTCGTAATTGGATTGGTTTTACAAAGGGGCTGCTTTTCTACAAACGATTTTGTTTTTCCATTGACGAATGCAGAAATGATTGGATCTTTCTTTACTTACGGTAAATTGAAATGAAAAAAAGTATACTCTTCCTCCTCACATGTTTGTTTGCACTCTCTTGTGCAAGTTCCGAATCTAAAGATGCTGGTTCTAACGAACCTGGTTTTATGGATAAACTGATTGAAAAAGCAAATTCTGAAGAAGGCCAAAAAGCCATCCAAATGGGAAAAGAAAAACTCCAAGATCCAGAAACCCAAGAGAAAATTAAGGGGATGATGTCAAAAGACAAAAAGAAAAAAGACCCAACTGCACTTCCTGGACAATAAACTATACAAAACAAATTTTACCAATGGGATACAATTTCCCATTGGATTTAGTTCTCTATATTATTCAAACCTCGCCAAATTTAAATCCCCACCCGAAACTTCGAAAATGTTTTTGAGAATCCAGTATCTAACGTTAGTTATGTCACTATTTTCGCAAAAATAAAACAAAGAAAACGTTTCCATTTTTTTATCATTCACCAAACACAACCTATTTTCCATTTGGAGTATATCTTCCCAATTTCCATAAAGGTATTCTTTTCCATACCATTTGATCATTGTTTTTGAAATCGTTATTTCCTTTAAACGTTTCTGTTGGTAAATCACATAGAGATAAGGGAAAAATCCTAACCCAAAGGAAAACACCAAAAAGAGAATTTGGTAAATAGAAGGAGGGAATTCCTGCCAATAAGAAAGAGAAAGTTCGAACACATCACCAAAAACAAAATGAAGAATTAAACTTAATGCGAAACTAACACATAACACAACAAATAATATGATGCGAGGATTGTATTCCGATTTGAGTGTGATCTCTTGGTTTGATTTTTTAATCGTGAGTTTTGAATTTGGAGAAAAATTGATTTCGGAATCTAGGATTTGTTTTGGTAAATTCCTTTTGTGAATTGGTAAATCAAGTTCTGCTGGGGAAAGGGTAGTGCCATCAACGGTTTGTAATGGAACTTGTAAATGTTTACATATAACTTCACCATCAAAGCGAGTTTTTGAGAAATTAGTTCCTTCAATAAGTTGGATCGTTTCGCCACTGGTATGTCCCACTACTGTATACACTCTTACTGTCCGTGTTCCATTTTTAGTATTCACAGTATAAGAATATTCTGAATATGATATGGAATTTATGCTTTGGAAAGGTAAGGATTTAATTTCTTTTTTTCTGTCATACCAGTGAATGGTTTTGGTTTCCAAATCAAAAATTGTTTCTTTCGGTTTATTTGTGAGGGCCATAATCAAATGGGGGAGACCAAAGAATATGAGCATAAATACTCCCACGATGAAAAAACTGCCATAGTCTTCTTCTTGGAACTCGGATCCTGACATGTAATAAATAAAAGCCAAAACACCAATGGTTAAAATTTCTGATCCTATGAGGATCGTTCGGACCAGACTGATGTTGGTAGATTTATGATCATTCCAATGTAATTTTTTCTCCATTCCTGAACCCTTCTTTTCCTTTTTGGTTGTCTCTCAAGGTCCTAAATGAACCCTTGTCTCAAAATCAAAATTTATATGAAAATGAAACTACTTCTCAATAATGTATGTTTGGTAATACTCGCTTTCTCTTTTGGCATCATTCCCATTTGGGCACAGGAACCAAATTCTCAATCATCCCCTCAATCATCGGAAAAACAATCACTTCCCTCTCCTGAGGAAACAATTCCTGAAGAGAATCCTGAAGATCCGAAATGGAAGAAAGCAGAAATTCGTGTCATAGGGGATAAAAAAGATCTAAAACGAATCCCTGGTTCGGCGACAATCATCGGGAAAAAGGAATTAGAAGAAATTCGTCCGACTGATAACATGGAAATCTTAAGACGTGTTCCTGGTGCGAACATTCGTTACCAAGATCCAGCGGGACTGACCATGAACTTAGGGTTTCGTGGTGTGAGTGGTGAAGTTTCTAGAAAGGTTTTGATTTTAGAAGATGGTTTGTTTACCTCACTCAATCCATACGGCGAACCTGAAATGTATTACACTCCTTCCATTGAACGGATGGAAAGAGTCGAAATTGTAAAAGGTTCTGGTTCCATTTTATTTGGGCCATCTACGATTGGTGGAGTTGTAAATTTTATCACACGTAAACCTCCAAAAGATCCAAAACTCACCTTGCAAACGATAGGTGGGGAAAATGCATACTTCAGCCAAATGGTCAATTTTGGTGGTACCTTTGGTAATACTGGTTTTGATGTGAATGTTCTAAGAAAACAGGGGGATGGGTTTCGGGCAAACCAAGGATATTTTGTTAATGAAGCCAATGTTAAAACCATACACCAATTAAATGACCAACATAATATTACGACAAAGGTAGGTTTCCACCAACAAGAATCCCAAGCAACTTATGTGGGTTTGACAACGGGAATGTTCAATCATAATCCAAAAGACAACCCAGCACAGAATGACAAACGTACCATAGAACGTTATAGTTTTTCAATAGGGCATGAATATACAATTTCTGAGAAAACTAAACTCATCACGAGGGTGTATTCCGCCTATACTGAAAGGAATTGGGCAAGACAAAACTATTCTAGGAATACAAGAGGGAGCACGATTCCCACAGATGCACTTGCTACGTATGACGGCGAACCATATACAAGTCGGAATAGTGACACCATTTGGATGCGTGGAACAAATGCCCACAGAGATCGTACATATAAATTTGCAGGCATTGAATCGAAATTACAAACAGAACTAGAAACAGGTTCTGTTAAACATGAAATAGACCTTGGAGTTCGTTACCATATTGATATGGCGAAAGTACAACTCCTCAATGGACCCGTGACACCTGACTTTGTATTGTATCCTAATGGACCTGGGACAAATCCTCTAGTCTTACAATCCCAAACAAGTTTATCAAATAGTGGGGAACTCCGGGATGATGAAAGAAGGTCAGCAAAAGCTGTATCTGTTTATCTTCAGGATCGAATTCGGTTAACAGAAAAATTCTCAATCATTCCAGGTGTGAGGTATGAATCATTCACACAAACGCGTTCCATCAATAGAGCTCGACGGGATTTTGATTCTGTCACCTTTGATTATGCCAGTGGATCCAATCCAACGGTTCAATTAGACAAAACAGCATCCACTAGAAACCAAATTGTATTACCAGGTTTTGGTACAACATTGGATTTTGCAAGGAACCTAACTTGGTTTACTGGGGTTCACCGAGGATTTTCTCCACCCCGTTATGAATCAGCGATATCACCCACAGCAGAGGATTTGGTATTAAAACCAGAAAGGTCTTGGAATTATGAAACGGGAGTTAGGGGAGAATTAACTGATTATTTAAGTGGTCAATTTGTTGGTTATTTACTTAATTTTGAAGACCAAATCATTAATAGTTCCGCAGCAGGTGGAAATTTAGGTTCAAGACCCGTAAACGCTGGAAAGTCAATCCACCGTGGTGTGGAAACTAATATGACGTTTGATTTTGGTCAATTTTGGAAATTAAACTATAATCTCCCTCTTGATATCATTTATACAAGAACGGAAGCAAAATCAAACCAGTATACATACAATCTAACAGAATGGACAAAAGGAAATACGAGTCCACTTGTACATATCGATACAAATGGAAATCGCCTTCCTTATGTTTCAAGGGATATCCTCACTTTATCGATTGGAATCTCAAGTCGAAGTACTGGATTTTATGCAAGAGTAGAATGGCAATATTTTTCTAAACAGTTTCATGATTTAGAAAATTCGAAAACGGTTTACTGGTATGATTCAGTTGGTACTTCAGCTGATAATCGTTTATTGTTAAGTTATGCGGGTATCAAATCAGATGCGTCAGGTTTGGACGGCGAAATCCCTGCTTATGAACTTGTAAATGCTAATATTGGATACAAAAAAGACAATTGGTCTGTGTTTGTATCTGGAAAAAACTTACAAGATAGAAAATACATCTCGTCTAGACTTCCCGAAGGAATCCAACCAGGACCTTTCAGACAAGTTAATTTCGGAGTTACTCTACAACTTTAAACTGGCTGCTTCGGGAATCGAGGCAGAAGGTTTCATAAAAAGATATCCTTGGGAATATTCGATTCCTAAGGATTCGACTAAGTCTTGTATAGCGGGTCGATCCACAAATTCTGCCACTACTTTTGCACCAATCCCACGGGCCAGATCTACTATCCCTTGCACTAATAAATAGGCAGTTTTATTTTCAGGAAGGTTTTTGATAAATTTCCCATCAATTTTAAGGAAATCTGGATTGAATTCAAGTAACCTAGCTAAATTTGAATATTGTACCCCAAAGTCATCTATGGCAATTTGGCAACCGATGGATTTTAGATCTTTGATCGTAAACAAACTATTTTTATGTTCTGAAAAGCTAATATCTTCTAAAATTTCGAACGTTACTCGCTGGGGATCAATTTTATAGTGTATCAGTTTTGATTCGACCCATTTACTAAAACTTTTGTATTCCAATTCAGATTCAGTTAAATTGATCGAAAAATCATAAGGGAAGTTTGAAAAATATTGCATCGATTCATCGATCATTTGTAAACCAATCATCCGAATGCTACCAGTGACTTTTGCTAATTTCAAAAAAACATCTGGTGTTAAAATTGTATCTCTATCCTTGATTCTGGCTAAACATTCAAATTTTCGAATTTCTTTAGTTTGGTTGTCCACGATTCCTTGGAAAAAAGGAACAATCTGTTTATTAGTAATTGCTGAATGTATTTTTTGGCTGAGTTGGAAATTTTGTAAATGATGGTCCGTGGATAAATCTTCAGAATAAGATACAAAGTCCATAGAGTTTTGGATTTCTGCCTGGAATAAGGCAAGTTTTGCTTTGTAATAACAATCTTCCTGTCCTTCTGCAGAAGCATAACGACAATCTAAGTGAAAACCGACACCATCTAAAAAGAATTCATCAGATTTTAACATCATTCGAAAACTTCGAATCATATCAACTAATGCTTGTTCTGATAAATTTGATAAAATGGCGATTTCATCAGAATACAAATGAAATACTTTGTGTTCATTTTGTAAATGAACGGTGAGCAGTTGCAAAAGTTTTCGAAATATTTTTCTGTAAATTTCTATCCCAAAAGTTTTGATGATGGTAGGAAAGGTTACAATTTTAATCAATAAAATCGATTGGTTTGTATTGGATTGGTTATTTTTTTTAAGTTCTTTGACTAAAGATTCAAAATTAGGGTATTTTGTATCTCGATGAAAGTATAGGGAATCCGCTAATTCTTTGTTTTTTTCTTCCAAGGATTTTTCTTGGAAATAAGCATCAATGGCTTGTTTGATGGTAAGTTCAAGATCATGTGCATCCCATGGTTTTGATAAATACCGGTACAAACATCCATGATTGAGTGCATTCCCTATGGCTTGCGCTGGAGCTTGCCCAGTTAACATGATTTTTTTGGTTCGAGGATGCGTTTTTTGCATTTCGATGAGAAATTCATCCCCTTTTTGGCCAGGCATCACATGGTCACAGATGACAACTGCTAAGTCTGCACCACTGCTATCAATTTCTTTCATAATTTCTTTGGCAGTTTCTGCACTTTCCGCAGTTTCTATGGTAAACCCTGAGCCAAATACTTTCTTCAGTTGTTCTTTGAGGTTCCAAAGGATAAAGAATTCATCATCGATGCATAAGATGTAAGGTTTTTCGTTCAAAGGGGTACCTGGAGAAGCGTTTCAAATGGATATGAATCCACAGATTATGCAAGAATTATTTCCAGTTGACAATTTCTCTTCTTTCTATCTAATCAAGCCGTTCCAAGGAACTTGGGGCATGCATTTCTTTTTAAGAGGACAGGAATGGTTTCAAATAAAATTTATGTAGGGAATTTAAAATTTTCCCTCAAGGAAGAGAATATCCGGCAAATTTTTTCAGTGTATGGAGTGATCCAAGATTTGAAAATGATACATGATCGTGAGACTGGTAATTTTAGAGGATTTGCCTTTATCACTTATGCGAATCCAAGTGAGGCAGAAGAAGCCGTCGCCCAAATGAATGGGCAGCCTGTGGATGGGCGTAATCTAAAAGTCACCTTTGCAGAGGACAAAAGAAAAGAAAAACAGAACTAAAATTCACTTTTCTTATCACCACCACCAAATAAAGAAGGAGGATGACATCATCCTCATTGTCTCCTGTTCATAAAATAGAAGATTATTCACCAAACCTTTGGCTCACTCCAAAGGTACATTTGCGTTTCGATTTGGACCCCCACCTCACAGTTGTCAGAGCTGATTATGAAGTACGCCTAAATGGGGAAAAAATTTCGCCTCTGTTTTTACACGGTGAAAATTTAGAATTTTTATCTCTACGTGTGAATGGCCAAGTTGTAGACCCAACTGAATATACAATCAGTGAGTTTGGACTCGAATTTTTCCATCCTCCAAGTGAAGTATTCCAACTAACAGTGGAAAACAGAATTTGTCCGAATCAAAATACAAGTTTAGAAGGGTTGTACCAATCTGGTGCCATGTTGTGTACTCAAAACGAACCAGAAGGATTTCGTAAAATTGTTTATTCCATAGATAGACCAGACAATATGATGCAGTTTTCGGTCATCATTTCAGGTGACCCGAGTTATTTCCCAGTCATGTTATCAAATGGAAATCTCATATCGGAAAGTACACCAGTAGAAGGTAAAAGGGAAGTTTTATGGGAAGATCCTTATCCAAAACCTAGTTATTTATTTGCTCTTGTCGCTGGTGATTTGATCGAAACAAAAGATGAATTTATCACCCAATCAGGAAAGAAGGTTTCCTTAAAAATTTTTGTGGAAAAGGGGAATGAAGAAAAAGTTAGTTTCGCTTTTGAAAGTTTAAAACATGCGATGAAGTGGGATGAAGAAACATTTGGATTAGAATATGATTTAGATCTATTTATGATTGTGGCCGTAGAAGATTTTAATATGGGGGCAATGGAAAATAAAGGGTTAAATCTATTTAATGCAAAACTCGTACTTGCTGATAAAAAATCAGCTACTGACGAAACCTTTGAATCGATCATGGCGGTCATTGGGCATGAATACTTTCATAATTGGACAGGAAATCGAGTTACCTTGCGGAATTGGTTCAACTTAACCTTAAAAGAAGGACTCACCGTATTTCGTGACCAATGGTTTACGGAAGATATGACGGACCCAGCTGTAAAACGAATCAAAGATATTCTGTTTCTAAAAGAACACCAATTTCCTGAGGACCAAGGTCCCATGTCTCATCCGATTGTTCCGAAATCTTATACGGAAATGAATAATTTTTATACGGTGACGGTTTACGAAAAAGGCGCAGAAGTCATACGATTGGTATCAGAAATCATTGGAAGGGAAAATTTCAAAAAAGGTCTTGCTGATTATCTCACCCGTTATGATGGGCAAGGAGTTACCTTTGAAGAATTTGTATCTTCAATGGAACATGCGTATGGAAAACAGATCCCACTCTTACGAAACTGGTACCATAGAAGTGGAACACCAGAGATCCAAGTAAAACAATCCTTTGATGAGAAAACAGAAGAATGGGTGTTTGATTTGGCAGATAATTCTAATGACGCAATGCCACTTGTCTTTGTAAATTCTTACGCTGCTTTTGATCCATTAGGAAATTTACTCCAAGAAGGAAAACGGATCCAAGAAGGAAAATCAGATGAAGTCAGAATCAAAACTTCCTTTGGTTCGAAAACAAAACCAATTGTTTCCTTTTTTCGAGGATTGTCGAGTCCAGTTGTCTTAAAATCAGAAATGACAAAAGAAGAAATTCGAATTCTAGCGGAACACGAACCAGACGGAGTTTCACGATTTTTTTCATTCCAGAATTTAATCTTTTTTTGGATGTCTGAATCTTTGGAATTAGGAAGGAGTAGTGAAAGTTTTTCTGAAATTCTTAATACAATACAATCCAGTTTTAAGAAGGATTGGGAGAAAACATATTTTAGTTTTTATTTAACCTTTCCTTCCTTAACCCAAATTTCGGAAAACCTACAATCCTTTGAGTATTTGAAAATAGAATCTCTACGTAAGGAAGCGATTACAAGAATCTCACAGGAATTTATAAAGGAATTTCAATTTTTATATGAAGAAAATCGAAAAACAATTCCCATCCAAACTAAGGAGGAAATTGGAAAACGTAGGTTAAAAAATACATCTTTGTTTTATTTATTACACAATCCTACAAAAAGTTTCGAGGCTCTTGCAATTTCCCAACAAAGGGAAGCCAAACATATGAGTGAAGAAATATCTGCCCTTCGGTATCTGATTGAAATTGGATCTAAGGAAAAAGAAAATGCAGTTTCTATTTTTTATGAAAAATGGAAACAAGATGCGTTAGTGTTAGATGTTTGGTTTGCATCACAAGTTGCGACAGGTGAAAACAAAAAACAAGATTTGGAAGTCTTGGAAAAACATTCCAAATTCAATCTAAAAAATCCTAATAAAGTGAGGTCATTGTTTTTTAGTTTCGCAAGGAATCCACTTTCTTTCCATGAAATTCAGGGAACTGGGTATAGGCTCATCGCAGAAAGGATCAAACAATTGAATGGAATCAATCCGCAGATTGCGGCGGGCCTTGCAAAATTGTTTTCTTCTGTTTCGAAACAGAAGGGAGATTTGCCAAAGATCGCCAAGCGAGAGTTAGAAACCATTCAAAACCTCCCCAATTTGTCAAAAGACTTAGGAGAGGTTGTTGGTAAAATCATCAAATCGATTTAGTTGTACATGGATTTGATGAGGTCTTTGTATTTGTCATGGATGATGTTTCGTTTCATTTTAAAAAGGTTGGTGAGCTCATCACCAACTTCCATAGCTTTTGGTAAAAACCTAAAGTCAGAGAGTTTTTCAAAAGATTTGAATCCATTTTCAGAAGAAATTTGTTTTTTTACTATATTCTGGTAAAAAAGTCGAACTTCTTTATTTTGGTTCAAATCTTCTCCCTCTTTCCACTGCAAACCAGCTTCTTTCATTCTCTCTTTATCAGGCCATACTAAAGCTGTTAATGATTTTTGGTCTTGTCCAACAACGATTACTTGGTTGATAAGAGCATTTTCCAAAAGTAGGTTTTCGATAGGGACTGGCTCTACGTTTTCCCCTCCGAGTAAAACGATTGTGTCTTTCACTCGGCCACGGACAGAAAGAGTATCATTAAAGGAAATAAACCCTAAGTCACCTGTATTCATCCAACCATCAACAATGGTTTTTTTTGTCGCTTCCTCATTTTTGTAATAACCCTTCATCACTTGAGGCCCTTTGATGTGAATGACTCCCATTTTACCTTTTGGAACGGATTCACCTTGTTCATTCACAATTTTGACAACAGTACCGTCAGGCCATTTGCCTACAGAACCTTGTACTACATGACCAACTGACCTAACAGAGATAATGGGAGCGCATTCGGTCATTCCATATCCTTCATAAACAGGAATGCCAATGACGTTAAAAAATTCATCCACATGGGAAGGAAGGGCACCACCGCCAGAAATAGTTCCTGATAATTGACCACCTAATGCCTCTCTGATTTTAGAAAAAACAAGTCCATCTAAAATTTTTGCGAGTAAAAATAGATTTAGAACATAACCAATCGATACGGTTGTATTTTTCATTCTCTCAAAAGGAGATTCTTCTTTTGTGAGAAGTTTATTTCCTGATAAATAATCTTGTCCGTCTTTGAATTTTTTGCAAATGTCATAAGCAAATTCAAAAAGTTTCTTTTTATTCTCTGGAGCCTTTTCCAGTTTTTGTTTGATGCCTAGGTATAAATTTTCCCAAAGTCTTGGTGCTGATGCCATAAAACTAGGTTTGATTTTTTGAAAATCATCGCGAAGGTCTCTGATATTCGTATACGCAATGGATGCACCTTCTGCAATGATCGCATAATCAATAGCTCGTTCAAAGATATGCCAAACAGGAAGGATGGATAATGTTTTATCGGAAGATTTGAGCCCAACTCTTGGTGGTACTTTGACAACATTATAAACCATGTTTTGATGGGTCAACATCACACCTTTTGGCATTCCAGTTGTGCCTGAAGTATAAATGATCGTAAACAAATCGTCTGGTTTCACTTGTTTTGATCTTAGTTCTAAGGAAGGAAGGTTTTTTCTGAGACTTTCACCTTCTTTGACTAATGTAGCTAAGTTGATAACATTACTGTCTTTGGGTTCAAAATTAGGATCAAGGATGATTACCTTTTCAACTTTTGTATTCGAAAAGATTGGTTTGAGAGATTCGTATAGTTTCTCATGTTCTACAAAACAATATTTGCTTTCCGAGTGGGTTAAAATGTATTCAATCTCTTGGGCTGTGGAGTCGGAACCTCTTGGAACATTGACGGCACCGTTTAACAAAGTAGCAATATCAGCAATCGCCCACTCTGTTCGATTGTCTGCCATAAGACCAATGCGGTCACCTGGTTGTAAGCCCATTTGTAAAAGGGATAAGGCTAAATTTTCAGCTTCGTGGAAGATGTTAGAAAATGTACGTCCTTTGAAATTTTTTGCGTTGTCCTTTGCAAAAAACATCTCTTTTGAACCAAAGGTTCGTTTGGCGTAATAAAAAACATCATTCAGCGTCGTAAAATTTTTCATGAATCGAATCTATCTCCGTAGGAGCTAAACTCTCATGGTTTTTTTACTTTATTCAAGTAATATTTTGTTTTATAGGATTTGCCATTCAGTGATTCAATAAATGGAGTAAAAATTGGATCGGATTCCATTTTTTGGAAAAGCTCTAAATCAATATAAAGTGCTTGTTCGGCCCAGAGTTTACCTTCACTTTCTCGTTTGGTCGCATAAGAAGCCCTTGCCAATTTATAATACACAATTGGTAAAAATACTTTTTCACCACCTAAAATTTGGGCTCGTTTGAGGTTGGTATATGATTCTTCAAAACTCCCTAAACTCAATTCACATGACCCTCTATAATAAAAGAGAAAAAATCTAGGATAGGGCATTAACCTTCGGTAGTTAAGTTTTTCCAAGCTCGTTAAACATGCTTTAGGTTCTTTTGCCATTAGATAGGCATAAGCTAAATTAAGGGATATTTCTGGACTAATTTCTCCATGAACTTTTCGGTATATCTCAGCAGTTTTTTTATAACTTTCTTTGGCAGAGTTATAATCATTTAAAACATATAAATAATAGTATGATTTATATAATAATACATCGAGTGAGTCGGATTCACAAACACGATAGGAAAAAAATTCATCTAAAGTTTTTGTAAAAGATGAAAATTCTTTTTCATTATATTCTATGTTTGCAATTTTTTTTAGTAATGAACAAGTACGAAGAGTTCCATTGCTAACTTCTTTTTTATATTCTATGAGTGATTTTCGATAGAACTTTAAAGCTTCCTTCCATTTTTCTTGGGACTCTAAAAGAGTGGCTTCTCTTTCTTCTTTTTCTCCAACACCTTCGCAATATAATTCTTTGTTGTTCTCGTAATAACAAATTCTTTCTTTGAATCCGTTTTCGTTTGCATCATATTCAATTCGGACTAATTTGCAATTTTGATAGTACCACCACTCATCGATACCTCC